>NZ_MACM02000118.1:0-88234 GCF_001675465.2 Pseudomonas sp. AU12215 | reverse complement strand
TGGATCGTGACGCGCTCTGTGGCGCTGAGTTCGTGATAGGACATGGGGCAACACCTTACCGAAATGGTCGGGTGTTGCACTCAGTTTTTGCGGCCGCCCACCCTACAGCACTATCCCCAAAACCCGGCCCGCAGCGAAACGTCAGTGCCAGTAATCCCCCGGCGGCGCCGGCAGTTCGCCAAGCAACTGACGTAGCCCGGCGCCCCACTGCCCGCGAATGCCCTCGAAATACGCATCGCCCTCCTGGATACGATACCCCGCCGGCACCTCCAGGCTGCCTTCGCGATACACCAGCAGGTCCAGCGGCATGCCCACCGAGAGGTTGCTGCGGATGGTCGAGTCGAAACTGATCAGCGCGCAGCGCAGCGCCTGTTCCAGCGGTGTCGCGTAACTCATGGCGCGGTCGATGATCGGCTTGCCGTATTTGCTTTCGCCGATCTGGAAGTAAGGCGTGTCGCGGCAGGACTCGATGAAGTTGCCCTGCGGATAGACGTTGAACAGACGCGGCACTTCCTGGCCGATCTGGCCGCCGACCAGGAACGAACTACCCAGGTCGACGCCCTGGTTCTGGCCGATGTTCTCATCGTGATCGACCACCTCGCGCAGAGTCGAGCCCACCAGCCGGGCCGCCTCGAACAGGTTCTCGACATTGCCCAGGTTCGGCCCGTCGCTGCCCATGCGCAGGCGCAGCGTGCTGATCACCGATTGCGAGGTGGCCAGGTTGCCGGCGCTCTGCACCACGATCAGGCGCTCGCCGGGTGTGCCGAAGATGTGCAGCTTGCGGAACACGGCGATGTTGTCGACGCCGGCATTGGTGCGCGAATCGGAAACGAAGACCAGGCCCTGGGCGAGGTTCATGGCGACGCAATAGGTCATGGCGTTCTCATGGCAGGTTCAGGGAACGGGAAAGCTGGCACCGATCTTAAGCCGGTGCCCGGTCTTTCGCCACGCCCGCTCATTGCTGCATCTGCTGGGCCTGCTGGAGATGCCCAGGCGCCACGGTGACGCGGGCGTGCATCTGCTCACCGCCGCCACCCCGACGCATGCCCCGCACCGGGCAAGCGTCGAGGTAGTCCAGGCCCACCGCCAGTTTCAGGTGGCGTTCAGGACGGTCCAGCACGTTGGTCACGTCAAAGCTGTACCAGGCATCGTCCAGCCAGGCCTCCGCCCAGGCATGGCTGGCGAGGTGCTCCTCGCTGTCGGTGTAGAGGTAGCCGGAAACGTAGCGCGCCGGCACGCTCAGATAGCGCAGGCAGGCGAGAAAGGCGTGGGCATGGTCCTGGCAGACCCCTTGCCCGGCCGCAAAGGCTTCGGCGGCGGTGCTGTCCACCTGGGTCGAACCGGGCACGTAGGCGATGCGCTCGTTCAGCGCCTGCATCAGGCGGATCATCGCCTTGCGGTCGCGCCGCTCGGCACACTGGGCTCGGGCGAACTCCTGCAGCGCTCCGTCGGCCTGGGTCAGGCGCGTGCCACGCAGGAACGGCAGCGGCGACAGGTGATCGTGCTCGCGCTCGTTCTCCACGTCGATTTCAACGTTGCCGTGAGCGGCTATGGCAATGGCCTCGTGGGGCTCGTCGAGGGTCAGCACATGGAGGATGTTGCCGTAGGCATCGCGCTGCGGGTGCGCCGGGCGCGGCAGGTGCAGTTGCCAGTCCAGGACGTGCTGGCGCTCGCTTTCCTGCGGGGTCAGGCGCAGGTACTGGATGCTCGCGCGCACCTGGTCTTCGTAGCGGTAGGTGGTGTCGTGGCGGATGGAGAGTTTCATGCGGCCTCCAGGTACGAGCTGTGAATGGCGTTGGCGAGCTGGCGAACCAGCCCGATGTGGTCGGTGATCCAGGTGTGCAGGCCGGCGCCGAGCACCTCGTCGATGCCGGTGTAGCGCACCCGTGCCTCCAGTTCGGCGGCCATGCGCTGGGCCGGCCGACCGTTGGCGCCCGGCAGGCTGGCGAGGATCTGGCGCAGTTCCTCGGCGCAAGCCAGCAGCGAACGCGGGACGTCCTCGCGCAGCAGCAGGAGTTCGGCGATGTTCCGCGCGTTCAGCGCATCGCGATAAAGCTCGGTGTAACCCTCGAAGGCCGAGAGCGCGCGCAGCAATGCCGTCCACTGGTAGTAACCACGGGCGGAACCTTCCGCCGGGCCGGCGCTGTGTTCGCCCAGCACCTGATGCCGCGCATCGAGCAGTCGCAAGGTGTTGTCGGCGCGCTCGATGTAGGTGCCCAGGCGGATGAAGTGGAAGGCGTCGTTGCGCATGCTGGTGCCGAAGGTGGCGCCGCGGAACAGGTGCGAGCGGTCCTTCACCCATTCGCAGAAGTGGCTGATGCCGTAGCGCAGCAGGCCCTGGTGGGCGATGTCGCGCATCTCCAGCCAGGTGGCGTTGATGTTTTCCCACATGTCGGTGGTGATGCGCCCGCGCACCGCATGCGCCCCGGCGCGGGCGGCGCCGAAGCAGGAATAGATGCTGGTGGGGTTCTGGGCATCCAGGGCGAAGAAGTTCAGCAGGCGCTCGGCGTGGAGCTCGCCGTGGCGGGCGAGATAAGCGTCGAGGTTGCCGGTGATCAGCAGCGGCATGGCCAGCTCTTCCAGGCCATCGCCGCGGCCGTCCTGGGGCATCAGCGACAGCGAGTAGGACACGTCGAGCATGCGCGCGAGGTTTTCGGCGCGCTCCAGGTAACGCGACATCCAGTAGAGATCAGAAGCGGTACGGCTCAGCATGATCAGTCCTCCACCACCCAGGTGTCCTTGGTGCCGCCACCCTGTGACGAATTCACTACCAGCGAGCCTTCGCGCAGCGCCACGCGGGTCAGCCCGCCCGGCACCAGGCGCACGTTGTCCGGCGCGGACAGCACGAAGGGCCGCAGGTCGATGTGCCGCGGGGCGATGCCGTTCTCGACGAAGGTCGGGCAGGTCGACAGGCTCAGCGTCGGCTGCGCGATGTAGGCCTCCGGCCGCGCCATCAGCCGCGCGCGGAAGGCTTCGATTTCCGCCGTGGTAGCCGCCGGGCCGACCAGCATGCCGTAGCCGCCGGAGCCCTGGGCTTCCTTCACCACCAGTTCGGGGAGGTGCGCCAGCACGTGGGACAGGTCCTGCGGGCGGCGGCATTGCCAGGTCGGCACGTTGTGCAGGATCGGCTCCTGGTCGAGGTAGAAGCGGATCATCTCCGGCACGTAGGGGTAGACCGACTTGTCGTCCGCCACGCCGGTACCGATGGCGTTGGCCAGCACCACGTTGCCGGCACGGTAGGCGGCCAGCAGGCCGGGCACGCCGAGCATGGAGTCGGGGTTGAAGGCCAGCGGGTCGAGGAAATCGTCGTCGATGCGCCGGTAGATCACGCCCACCTGCTGCGGGCCGGCGCTGGTGCGCATGTAGACGCGCTCGTCACGGACGAACAGGTCGGCGCCTTCCACCAGTTCCACGCCCATCTCGCGGGCAAGGAAGGCGTGCTCGAAGTAGGCGCTGTTGAAACGCCCCGGCGTCAGCACCACCACGCTGGGGTTATCCAGCGGGCTGGAGTTGCGCAGGGTATCCAGCAGCAGGTTCGGGTAGTGGTCGATGGGGGCGATGCGCTGGGCGGAGAACAGCTCGGGGAACAGCCGCATCATCATCTTGCGGTTCTCCAGCATGTAGGAGACGCCGCTGGGGGTGCGCAGGTTGTCCTCGAGCACGTAGTAGGCGCCGTTGCCGTCGCGCACCAGATCGATGCCGGCGATGTGCGCGTAAACATTGCCGGGCACGTCCAGGCCCTGCATCGCCAGTTGGTACTGGTCGTTGGCCAGCACCTGCTCGGGTGGGATCAGGCCTTCTTTGAGGATGCGCTGGTCGTGGTAGAGGTCGGCAAGGAACAGGTTGAGCGCCTGTACCCGCTGGATGCAGCCAGCCTCGATGATCTTCCATTCGCTGGCGGGAATGCTCCGCGGGATGGTGTCGAAGGGGATCAGGCGTTCGGTGCCCTGGTCGTCGCCATAGAGGGTGAAGGTGATCCCGGCGCGATAGAACAGCAGGTCGGCCTCGCGGCGGCGCTGTTGCAGATGCTCGCCGGGCATGTCCGCCAGCCAGCGGGCGAACTCCGTGTAGTGCGGTCGGCAGGCGCCAGCGGCGTCATGCATTTCGTCATAGAACACCCGAGCCATCTTCTACTCCTTGTTGCCGCTCGTCCTCGGCTGCGAAGGCCATCGCAAGGCCCGTGCCAGAGGTCGATTTCCTGTTGGTTCAATGACTTGCAAAGGCTGCCCGGAGGCCACGCACCCGCTTGGTGCACTTTTCCCGGCCAGCCACCCCGGCCCGCCCCGTTTGGGGCCGCAAGCGCCATGCGGCGGGCCTTTGCGGGGTGCCGGAGGCTTTCTTGTCAGCCTCCGGGGCCGGAACTACGCTGCAAGAGCGTGCCCATTCGCTATGGACATGCAGCGGTCAACGGAGGTGCCATTTTTCTGCGCGCTGGTTCCGCAGTGGCTCCCACACGAAGAACAACAGGAGTCCGTCCATGTCATCCGTGCAATTGTCCTTAGTGAAAGCCGCGGCACTGGCCTTCGCCGGCGTCAGCCTGCTCTCCAGCGCCTCGCTGCAGGCGGCAGAAGCACTCAAGCAGCTCGGCAACCCCGAAGGGGCGCTGGATATCATTGCCTGGCCCGGCTACATCGAGCGCGGCGAGAGCGACAAGAACTACGACTGGGTCAGCCAGTTCGAGAAGGACASCGGCTGCAAGGTCAACGTGAAGACCGCCGCCACTTCCGACGAAATGGTCAGCCTGATGGCCAAGGGTGGCTACGACCTCGTCACCGCGTCCGGCGATGCCTCGCTGCGGCTGGTCTACGGCAAGCGCGTGCAGCCGATCAACATCGCCCTGGTGCCCAACTGGAAGAACGTCGACAAGCGCCTGCAGGACGCGCCCTGGCACACGGTGGATGGCCAGCACTACGGCACGCCGTACCAGTGGGGGCCGAACGTGCTGATGTACAACACCAAGGTCTTCCCCAAGGCGCCCGACAGCTGGAGCGTGGTGTTCAGCGAGCAGAAGCTGCCCGACGGCAAGAGCAACAAGGGCCGCGTGCAGGCCTATGACGGCCCGATCTACATCGCCGATGCGGCGCTCTACCTCAAGACCACCCAGCCCGCGCTGGGCATCCAGGACCCGTACGAACTCAACGAGGAACAGTACGCCGCCGCCCTCAAGCTGCTGCGCGAACAGCAGAAGCTGATCCACCGCTACTGGCACGACGCGACGGTGCAGATGAGCGACTTCAAGAACGAAGGCGTGGCCGCTTCCGGTTCCTGGCCCTACCAGGTGAACGCGCTGCAGGGCGAGAAGCAGCCGATCTCCTCGACCATCCCCACCGAGGGCGTCACCGGCTGGGCCGACACCACCATGATGCACGTGGACGCCAAGCACCCGGTGTGTGCCTACAAGTGGTTGAACTGGTCGCTGGAACCCAAGGTTCAGGGTGATGTCGCCGCCTGGTTCGGCTCGGTGCCCGCCGCCCCCGCCGGCTGCACCGGCAGCCAATTGCTCGGCGCCCAGGGTTGCGCGAGCAATGGCTACGACCAGTTCGACCGCATCGCCTTCTGGAAGACCCCGCAGGCCAAGTGCGCCCAGGGGCAGTGCGTGCCGTACAGCCGCTGGACGCAGGACTACATTGCGATCATGGGTGGGAGGTGACCTCCCTGCTGGATCAAAAGCCCCTCACCCTAACCCTCTCCCGCAAGCGGGAGAGGGAACCGTTCGGTGCAGGATGAAACCTTGCCATCAGCCGGCACGGACGGCTCCCTCTCCCTAAGGGAGAGGGCTGGGGGTGAGGGGATGCGTTGGCACAAACCTCTCCAGAAAACAGTCGCCGCTACAAATGCCCCACCTCACCCACAAGTCGGCAAGCACCCCCGCCCCCATGCGCTACCTTTTCTGATGCAGCCCCCGCCACGCAGGTAGCCCGCAGCATGACCACAGCCGTCCAGTTCACCGACGTGAGCCGCCACTATGGCGAGGTGCGCGCCGTCGACCGCGTGTCCATCGAGATCCGCGACGGCGAGTTCTTCTCCATGCTCGGCCCGTCCGGCTCCGGCAAGACCACCTGCCTGCGGCTGATCGCCGGCTTCGAGCAACCCACCTCCGGGTCCATCCGCATCCACGGCAACGAAGCCGCGGGCCTGCCGCCCTACSAGCGCGACGTCAACACGGTGTTCCAGGACTACGCGCTGTTCCCRCACATGARCGTGCTGGASAACGTCGCCTACGGCCTGAAGGTGAAAGGCGTGGCCAAGGCCGAACGCTACCACCGCGCCGAGGAAGCCCTGGGGATGGTCGCCCTCGCCGGATACGGCAAGCGCAAGCCGGCGCAGTTGTCCGGCGGCCAGCGCCAGCGCGTGGCGCTCGCCCGCGCCCTGGTGAATCGCCCGCGTGTGCTGCTGCTGGACGAACCCCTCGGCGCACTGGACCTGAAGCTGCGCGAGCAGATGCAGGTGGAGTTGAAGAAACTGCAGCGCCAGCTGGGCATCACCTTCATCTTCGTCACCCACGACCAGAGCGAAGCGCTGTCCATGTCCGACCGAGTGGCCGTGTTCAACAAGGGCCGCATCGAACAGGTCGATACTCCGGGCAACCTCTACCGTCGCCCTGCCACGCGCTTCGTCGCCGAGTTCGTCGGTACTGCCAACGTGCTGCGCGGCGATCTCGCCCAACGCCTGCTCGGCGAGTCCCGCCCACATTCGTTGCGCCCGGAACACGTGCGCTTCGGCCGCGCCGGTGAGGGCGAACTGGAGGTCAGTGGCACCTTGTTCGATGTGCAGTACATGGGCGCCAGCAGCCGCTACGAGATCGAACTGGAGAACGGTGTGCGCCTGGTCGCCGCGCTGCCCAACGGCGAGCGCGAGGAACAGCGCCCGAAACCCGGCGACGCAGTGACCGCCTCCTGGGCGCGTAGCGCGCTGGTGCCGCTGCTGGAAGAACCGCCGTCATGAGGGCGATCTCCACCTTCCTCTACCGGCGCAGCACACTCTACCTGCTGATGCTGCTGATCCCGCCGCTGCTGTGGTTCGGCGTGATCTACATCGGCTCGCTGTTCGCCCTGCTGTGGCAGAGCTTCTATACCTTCGACGACTTCACCATGGCGGTGACGCCGGACCTGACGTTGGCCAACTACCGGGCACTGTTCAACCCGGCCAACTACGACATCGTCCTGCGCACGCTGGGCATGGCCATCGCCGTGTCCATCGCCAGCGCCATCCTCGCCTTCCCCATCGCCTACTACATGGCGCGCTATGCCGGGCCGAAGGAAAAAGCCTTCTTCTACATCGCCGTGATGCTGCCGATGTGGGCCAGCTACATCGTCAAGGCCTACGCCTGGACGGTGATCCTGGCCAAGGGCGGCATCCTCTACTGGGTAATCGAGCACCTGCACCTGCTCGGCCTGCTGGACCTGCTGCTGGAGGTTCCCGGCGTGGGCGGCAACACCCTGTCCACGTCACACATCGGGCGCTTCTGGGTGTTCACCTACATCTGGCTGCCGTTCATGATCCTGCCGATCCAGGCCGCCCTGGAGCGTCTGCCGCCCACGCTGCTGCAAGCCTCGGCCGACCTCGGCGCGCACCCGCGGCAGACTTTCTTCCAGGTCATCCTGCCGCTGGCCTTCCCCGGCGTGGTGGCCGGCTCGATCTTCACCTTCAGCCTGACCCTGGGCGACTTCATCATCCCGCAACTGGTGGGCCCCAGTGGGCTGTTCATCGGCACCATGGTCTACGTGCAGCAGGGCGCAGTGGGCAACATGCCGCTGGCGGCAGCCTTCACCCTGGTGCCCATCGTGCTGATCGCCGTGTATCTCTCCATCGCCAAGCGGCTGGGGGCCTTCGATGCGCTCTGATGCACATTCCACCGACCGCCCCTCCTGGTTCCTGCGCCTGGCGGCCTGGGGCGGGTTGCTGTTCCTGCACTTTCCGATCCTGGTGATCCTGCTCTACGCCTTCAACACCGAGGAGTCGGCCTACAGCTTCCCGCTGCAGGGCTTCACCCTGAAATGGTTCAGCATCGCGTTTCAGCGCGGGGACGTACTCGACGCCATCTGGCTGTCGGTGAAGATCGCCTGCGTCGCCACGCTGATTGCCATGATCCTCGGCACGCTGGCAGCCGGCGCTCTCTACCGCCGCGACTTCTTCGGCAAGGAAGGCATCTCGCTGATGCTGATCCTGCCSATCGCSCTGCCCGGCATCATCACCGGYATCGCSCTGCTSTCGGCGTTCAAGACCCTSGGCATCGASCCSGGCTTCCTGACCATCGTCATCGGCCACGCSACCTTCTGCGTGGTGATCGTCTACAACAACGTGATCGCGCGCTTCCGCCGCACCTCCTTCAGTCTGATCGAGGCGAGCATGGACCTGGGCGCCGATGGCTGGCAGACCTTCCGCTACATCATCCTGCCGAACATCGCCACGGCGCTGCTGGCCGGCGGCATGCTGGCCTTCGCGCTGTCGTTCGACGAGATCATCGTCACCACCTTCACCGCCGGCCACGAGCGCACCCTGCCGCTGTGGCTGCTCAACCAACTGACCCGCCCGCGCGACGTGCCGATCACCAACGTCGTTGCCATGCTGGTGATGCTCGCCACCATGCTGCCGATCCTCGGCGCGTACTACCTGACGCGCGGGACCAGTGATGTGGCAGGGAGCGGGAAATGACTCTGGCGTTTTGCGAAACGCCCTCTCCCCACCCCTCTCCCTGAAGGGAGAGGGAGCATCCGTGCAGCGGGATACCACCGTGCAGAGGACAGCCCCCTCTCCCTCCGGGAGAGGGCTGGGGTGAGGGGAAACCCATTGAAGGAGGAGCCCCATGCAAACCAAACTCCTGATCAACGGCCAGTTCGTCGCCGGTGAAGGCACCAAGCTGGATATCCTCAACCCCTCCACCGGCGAGGTGATCGGCCAGATCGCCGAAGCCAGCGAAGCCCAGGTGGATACCGCGGTGCGCGCCGCCAACGCCGCCTTCGACGGCTGGTCGCAGACCGCGCCGAAGGACCGCGCCATGCTCCTGCTGCGCCTGGCCGACCGTATCGAGGAACACGCCGAGGAGCTGGCCCGCCTGGAATCGGACAACTGCGGCAAGCCCTACGCCGCCGCACTGAACGACGAGATCCCGGCCATCGCCGACGTATTCCGCTTCTTCGCCGGTGCCTGCCGCGTGCTGCCCGGCTCCGCCGCCGGCGAGTACCTGCCCGGCTTCACCTCGATGATCCGTCGCGACCCGGTGGGCGTGGTCGCCTCCATCGCACCGTGGAACTACCCGCTGATGATGGCCGCATGGAAGCTCGGCCCGGCGCTGGCCGCGGGCAACTGCGTGGTGCTCAAGCCGTCGGAACAGACCCCGCTGACCGCCCTGCGCGTGGCCGAATTCATCGCCGAGCTGTTCCCCGCCGGCGTGGTCAACCTGGTCTTCGGCCGTGGCCCGAGCGTGGGCGCGCCACTGGTCAGCCACGACCTGGTGCGCATGGTCTCGCTGACCGGATCGGTGGGCACCGGCAAGGCGATCATCAAGAGCGCCGCCGACAGCGTGAAACGCCTGCACATGGAACTGGGCGGCAAGGCCCCGGTGATCGTCTTCGACGACGCCGACCTGGAAGATGTGATCGGCCGGCATCCGCACCTTCGGCTTCTACAACGCCGGGCAGGATTGCACCGCCGCCTGCCGCATCTATGCCGGCAAGAAGGTCTACGACAACTTCGTCGCCGATCTGGCCAGCGCGGTATCCAGCCTGAAGACCGGCCTGCAGAACGACCCGAATACCGAACTCGGCCCGTTGATCACCGCGGCCCAGCGCGACCGCGTCTCCGGCTTCGTCGAACGGGCCAAGGCCAGCCCGCACATCCAGATCGCCACCGGCGGCAAGATGGTCAGCGGCAAGGGGTTCTTCTACGAACCCACGGTGGTAGCCAACGCCCAGCAGGACGACGAGATCGTCCGCCGCGAGGTGTTCGGCCCGGTGGTGTCGGTGACGCCGTTCAGCGATGCGGACGAGGCCGTGCGCTGGGCCAACGACTCCGACTACGGCCTCGCCTCGTCGGTGTGGACCAAGGATGTCGGACGCGCCTCACGAGTCGCGGCGCGCCTGCAGTACGGCTGCACCTGGGTGAACACGCATTTCATGCTGTGCAGCGAAATGCCCCACGGCGGCTTCAAGCAGTCCGGCTATGGCAAGGATTTGTCGATGTACGGCCTGGAGGACTACACCGTGGCGCGGCACATCATGTTCAAGCATTGAGTCGCACACACATGCAGACACTGTAGGAGCGAGCTTGCTCGCGAACCCCAGCCCCGCAGCGGGGGTTGTTCGCGAGCAAGCTCGCTCCTACGAAAAGCCAGCTCCTGCGTGGGAGCGGACTCCGTCCGCGATGTCCCATCGCCGCACCAAGATCGCCGGATCAGATCAACCCGGCCAGCTTCAACCAATGACGGTAGAACCCTTCCGCCACCTGGTTCATCGCCGCCACTCGCTGCGGCAGACCGTCGAGCATGACTGCTGCGCTCTCCTGGCTTGGCTGACTGGGATCGAGGTATTCCGGGAAACCGTTGACCCAATCGCTGACCAGTTCCTCGGTCATTTCCGGGTGGCCCTGCAGGCCGAGGATGCGATCGCCATAGCTGAAGCCCTGGTTCTCGCACCAGGGGCTGGACAGCAGGCGCGTGGCGCCTTCGGGGATGTCGAAGGTATCGCCGTGCCACTGGTAGATCGGGAATTCGTCGGGCAGGTGCGCCAGCCACGGGCTCTGGCCTTCCTGGCGGCGCATCGGCTGCCAGCCGAGTTCGGTGTACGGCAGGCGACGGATGTCCGCGCCCAGCGCCTTGGCCAGCAACTGGCCGCCCAGGCAGTGGCCGATCATCGGTACGTCGCGCTCGATGAAGCGGCGGATTGCCGCGATCTCGTCGCGCAGCCATGGCAGGTCGTCGTTCACACTCATCGGCCCGCCCATGATGGCGACGGCCCTGGGCCGTTCCAGGTCGTAGCCTTGCAACTCGCCCAGGTCGGCACGGCGGACGTCGAACGGCAATTGCAGACGGTCGAGCACCACGCCCAGATGGCCGGGCGGGCAGAAATCGACGTGGGTCAGGATCAGGATATCGGTCATGGTCACCTCCGCGCGGCAGTCTGCCGCATCGGTGGCGCCGGGGGAACCGGGCGTGTCCGCAAGGTCCTTCTTGCATCGCCGCCTTTGCCGACGTGAAGAAGCGCGCCGTCACTGCTGGCGACGGCGCGCTGTCTGGTTTCGCGGGTAGAAGATCGGCCGCCATGAAAGGCGGCTCAACGACGTGCTGCTAGCGCAGGGAAGTGACCTCCTGGGTCACGCCCCATCCATCGAGAATACCGCCCAGTGGCACCACGACCTCCTCAAGATCGTGTTCGAAATCACCGATGGCGGCGTGGGTGGCGAACATCACCTTGCTGATCTGCAGGCTCCAGCCGCCGTCATCGCGGGCCTCGACCTGGGTTCTCAGCGATTCGCCGCGAAACTGCCGGGCAGCTTTGCGGGCGTTCTGTTCATCGGAAAAGATGGCGAAAAAGTCGATGGGATGAATGCGTGCGAAATCGAAGCCACCTTCCTTCATCCGGCGCAACACGTTGACGCTGATATCCTCCGAGAGGGGCTTTTCCATGGTACGCACCTCCTGTCGAGACGTTCAGAGTGTATTCCCCGCCAACGAACGCGGCCTTGGCGGTCGCGTTCCGGGCACTTCAGTGTGCCGCCAGGAAACGTCAAATGCCGCAACGTCCCCCGAAATGGTGGCCAACTCCGCCGAACGCGCCGAGCGGCGCAACGGAAATATACCGGCCACATTTCTCAGCGTAGCGTCTCGGCGCCCGACCTGCCGCTACTTTGACGCTTTGCTCCGCTCGGCGGCGACAGGCGGCGGATGGCGCAATCCCGCGGCACTAGCCGCCCAGCGCGATGCACAGGCCCGTCATGGCAACGCCAAGGGCCGTGAAGCCCAGCGCACCCGGCCAGGGGGAGTCGCCGGACCAGCGGCTGAGCAGCCAGCCCAGGCCAAACAGCATGACCACGCCGATGCCCTGGGCAATGCGCAGTGCCATCAGCTCGTCCGGCACCAGCCACAGCGGCAGGATCAGCGGCAGGGTGATGCCGCTCACCAGCAGCACGATCAGCAACGCCGCCAGCCAGACAGCGGCACCGCCACCGCGCGGCTGACCGATACCCAGTTCCGAGGCCATCAGCCGCTGGCGCAGGTTCCAGAGCTCATCCGGATGGAGCACCGCCACCAGCCTGGGCGGCAGGAACTCGTCGAGCCCTTCACGAAAGTCGGTGTCGCTCGAAACACCCCGCAAAGCGCGCAGCCGCCCGTGCTGGTGCACCCGCTCCACCCGCAGGCGCACCAGCAGCATCAGGGCATCCACCACGCCCCAGGCGATGTTGCAGCCCAACGCGGCGACGACCAGGTCCTGTCGGCTCGCGCCGCCACTGGCAGCAGAAATCACCGAGATGATGGTCAGGGTCATGATCACCCCGTAGGTCATCTCGCTGATCCGGTCGAACGGTGTGGTGATGTCCTGCAGCACTCGCTGCCAGACAGAGGGCTGGGGTTCGGGGATTCGCTGCATGGGACGGCCTCCTTCGCCGCCCCTGCAGTCTACTCAGGCACGGCTGAGCCAGGCCATCACCCAGCGGTTGATCGCCGGGGGCGACAGCTGACCGGACCAGTACATGGCGCGGAACATCGCGCCGATGGGTCGGTGCACGCCGCCACTCCGGGCCTGGCGCCAGGCGGCCCGAGCGATGTCTTCGGCGACCAGGGTGACGCCCAGGCGGCGCAATACTGGGGGCTCGAAGGTCTGGCTGGCGACCATCGGCGTGCGCACGAACGGCGGCATCAGGTCGGCGACGCGGATGCCGAGCTCGCGCCACTCCAGCTCCAGCGCCTCGGTTAGCCCACGGATGGCAAACTTCGAGGCCGAATAACTGGCCATCTGCGGCACGCCATACAGCCCGGAAGCCGAGCCCATGTTCAGCACCTGTGCACCCGGCGTGCGCTTGAGGTACGGCAGCGCGGCATAGCAACAGTTGAGTACGCCCTGCACATTGATGGCAATGATGCGGTTGTGCTCGGCGAGGCTGATGTCCTCGAAACGCCCGAAGCGCAGGATGCCCGCGCAGTTGAACAGCAGGCGCAGGTGGCCGCCGTTGGCTTCGGCGAACGCGTTCACCGCCGCCGTTACGGCCTCGGTATCGGTAACGTCCAGCGCCCTTTGCCAGGCGCCATCCAGTTCGGCGGCGAGGTTCTCCAGCGGCTCGGGATTGAGGTCGATCAGACCGACGCGCCAGCCATTGCGGTGGAAGAGCTTCGCGGTAGCGGCGCCGATGCCGGAGGCGGCACCGCTGATCAGGATGGAATTCATCGGCGTACTCCCTGCAGATGGCCGGCGAGATAGTTGGCAACGTCCTGCAGCGCCCGGTCGGCCACGTCCAGCAGGCCGGCGTGAGCCTGGAACACATGCCAGCAGCCGGGGAAACGTTGCAGGCTGACGCTCACGCCATGCCGCCGCGCCGCGTCGGCGAAGCGCAGGCTGTCGTTGCGCAGCACTTCATCCTCGCCGACCTGGATCAGCAGCGGCGGCAAGCCGGTGAGATCAGCATGCAGCGGCGACAGTTGTGCGTCCACGCGCGGCATGCCCGGCGGGCAGAACATCTCCATGGCGCTGTCCATCCAGGCGCGGGTGATCAGCGGATCGCCGGCCGTTGGCGCGTGCAGATGCTCGGCGGAGAGATCGGTCACCGGCGAGAAGGTCACCAGCGCGCCCGGCACCGGCAGCCCCTGCTTCTTCGCCTCCAGCGCCAGTTGCAGGGTCAGGTGGCCCCCCGCGGAATCCCCAGCGACGGCGATGGCGGATGCCGGGATGCCTTTGTCCAGCAAGGCGCGGTAGGCCGCCACCGCGTCCTCGCGCTGGGCCGGGAAACGGTGCTCCGGCGCCAGGCGGTAATCGATCACCCACACCTCGGCCTGGCAGCGCCGCGCCAGGTTGGCGGTGATCGCCCGGTGGGTCGCCGGCGAGCCAACCAGATAGGCACCGCCATGCAAGTAGAGGATCACCCTGCCCTCGCCGCCCCCATCGGGACGCCAGACCTCGGCCGGGACACCGCCCAGCGTCGTCTGCTGACGATGCACGCCGCCAGGCGTCAGGGTTGCGGCCGTCAGCCCGCGCAGCAATGCACGTTGAGCTTTCACCGGCAACTGCGGGCCCATCAACCCGCGGAACAGCAGGTTGAGCGTGCCACGCAGGGTGGCGGTCAGGAGTTTCTGGCGGGTCGACAGCGGTACCACGGGCTCAACGGATGCAGTCATAGTCGGCGAACTCCGGCTGGCGGGTCTGTTGGCGGTAGCGGAAGGTGAAGCCCGGCCAGTTGACGGTATTGCGGCCGCTTTCGGTCTTGTACCAGCTGCTGCAACCGCGCTCCCAGATGGTGTGCTGCAGGTCGTGCTGCAACTGGCGATTGAAGCCCTGCTGTACCTGCGGTTTGAGGTCCAGGTACTTCAGGCCCTCGCGCTGGATGCGCTGCAGGCAGCCGAGTACGTAGGGAAACTGGCTCTCCAGCATGTAGATGATGGAGTTGTGCCCCAGGTTGGTGTTCGGTCCGTAGAGGATGAAGAAGTTGGGGAAGCCGCTGACGCTGATGCCCTTGTACGCCTCGGCGCCGTCGCTCCAGGCCTGGTTCAGCTCGCGCCCGGCGAGGCCGGTGATGCGCATCGGCGCGAGGAACTCGGTGGCGGCAAAGCCGGTGCCGTAGATGATCGTATCCACCGGATGACGCTGGCCGTCGCGAGTGACGATGGCGTCTTCAGTAACCTCACGGATGCCGGTATCGACCAGCTTCACGTTGCTGCGCGCCAGCGCCGGGTAGTAGTCGTTGCTGATCAGGATGCGCTTGCAGCCCATGGGGTAATCCGGCTGCAGCCGCGCGCGCAGTTGAGGGTCGGCGATGCTCTTGCGCATGTGCAGGTGAAAGCTGATCCGCATGAATTTCATCATCGGCGGGAACACCGTGAAGGCTAGCGCCCGCGCCTCGTGCTGCACGTACTTCAGCCCACGATCCAGACGCTGCAGCCAGGGCAGGCGCGACTTGATGCGGCGCTCCCAGTCGGCGTAGGGGCGATCCGGCTTGGGAATCACGTAGGCGGCGCTGCGCTGGAACAGCAGCAACTCGGCGACTTTCGGCGCGATCTGCGGGACGAACTGGATGGCGCTGGCGCCGGTCCCGACCACGGCCACGCGCTTGCCGTCCAATGGCGTGCCATGGTCCCACTGCGCGGAATGGAAGGCCTTGCCCTGGAAGCGCTCGATCCCCGGCAGCTTCGGGATCAACGGGCGGCTCAGTTGGCCCAGGGCGCAGACCAGCGATTGCGCGCGCAATTCTTCGCCATCGGCGCAGGTAACGCACCACTCGCCGGCAGCCTCGTCGAAGTTTGCCTCGCGCACCTCGCAGTTGAAGCGGATGCGTTCGCGCAGGCGGTATTTATCGGCGCAGTGCCGCGCGTACTCGAGGATTTCCGCCTGGGGCGCGAACTTGCGCGACCAGTCGGCCTTGGGTTCGAAGGAGAAGGAATACAGGTGCGAAGGCACGTCGCAGGCAGCGCCCGGATAGACGTTCTCGCGCCAGCAGCCACCGACGTCGGCGGCCTTTTCGAGGATCAGGAAATCGTCGATCCCGGCCTTTTGCAGGCGGATCGCCAACCCCAGGCCGGCGAAGCCGGCACCGATGATCAGCACGCGCGGGGCGGCCGATCGACGGGATGATGTTGTCATTGTTGTGCTCCCGGTTCTGATGTCCGCATAGCGGCGGATGACAACATCCTAGTGCGACTTCCCGCCACGGGTTATGGCATAGTCGGACAGAAAATTGTGACTTTCGGTCACCCTGACTCCCGAGGTTTCGATGCCTGCTACCCCAGCCTGCTCCCCCCGGCGCAGTGCCATCAGCGTGCAGCTCATGACCCAGTTCGGCCTCGACCATGGCATGACCCTGGAACAGTGCCTGGGCCGCACCGGACTGGACATCGGCGTGCTCGCCGATCCCGGCGCCGAGGTGGAGGCCACCCAGGAACTGGAGTTGCTGCGCAACATCAACCGGCACATCGGCCAGCGCCCCGGCATCGGGCTCAAGGCCGGCCTGCGCTACCACCTCAACGCCTACGGCATCTGGGGCTTCGCGATGCTCAGCAGCTCGACCTTCCTCAGTGCCGCGCACCTGGGCCTGCGCTACCTCGACCTGACCTATGCCTTCCACCGCATGACCCTGGAGGAACACGACGGCGAAGCGCACCTGGTGCTGGACGACACGTCCGTGCCGGAAGACCTGCGCGACTTCCTCATCGACCGCGACGGCGGCGGTGTGCTGCGCATCCAGCGCGACCTCACCAACCAGCCGCCGCCGATTCGCCAGGCGCTTTTCCGCCGCGAGGCGCCAGCCGACCTGCAGCCCTATATCGATGAACTGGGGGTGAAACCGCTGTTCGGCCAGACGGAAAACCGCATCGTCTTCGACAGCCACATTCTCGAAATGCCGCTGCCGGGCGCCAATCCGGAAGTGGCGCGGCGCTGCGAGGAGCAATGCCGCGCCCTGCTCGCCCGGCGCCAGGTACGCACCGGGCTTTCCGGGCAGATCCGCGACCGCCTGCTGGGCACGCCGGGGCGGCTGCCGGACATGGAGCAACTGGCGGA
Organism: Pseudomonas sp. AU12215; assembly: GCF_001675465.2. Taxonomy (NCBI): domain Bacteria; kingdom Pseudomonadati; phylum Pseudomonadota; class Gammaproteobacteria; order Pseudomonadales; family Pseudomonadaceae; genus Pseudomonas; species Pseudomonas sp. AU12215. The sequence continues at coordinate 71,537 of NZ_MACM02000118.1, read as the reverse complement.
TGAGTTGCACATGACCTCGCGCACGTTGCGGCGCCGGCTGGAAGGCGAAGGCAGCAGCTATCGCGCGCTGCTCGACGAGGTGCGCCAGGCGCTGGCCGAGGAATTGCTGGCCACGGGGGCAATTCGTCTGGAGGAAATCGCCGAGCGACTCGGCTACGGCGAGGTGTCGAACTTCATCCACGCCTTCCGTCGCTGGAAAGGCGTGACGCCGGGGCGTTTCCGCCGCCGTTAGAAAATCTGCTGACGATCTTGCGAGCAGAGCCGTGGTAGGCGGAGAACGCCCGAAGAGCGGAGTTTACGTTCTGTAAATGAGCATCTGAGGGCGCTTTCCAACGCCCTACGGCCGACGCGCAGCAGATCGTAGACGGTTTTTTAGAAGACCAGCTTGTAGCCGATCATTGCCAGCATGATCGCCAGGCACGGGCGCAGCACGCCGTCCGGAATACGCCCGGCCAGGTGGCTGCCGAAGTAGATGCCCGGCAGCGAGCCGATCAGCAGGTAGCCCAGCAGGCCCCAGTCCATGTTGCCCATGCTGGCATGGCCGAGGCCGGCGACCAGGGTCAGGGGCACAGCGTGGGCGATCTCGGTGCCCACCAGACGGCGGGTGGCGAGGAAGGGATAGAGGATGAACAGCGCCACCGTACCCAGGGCGCCGGCGCCGATGGACGTCAGCGCGACCATGCCGCCGAGGATGGCGCCGGTGATCACGGTCAGGGTATTCAGCCGGGGGCCGCTGAAGTGGAAGCTGTCCCCGGCGTGACGCTGGGCGAAGGCCAGCACCTGCTTCTTGAACAGCACGGCCAGCGCAGTGAGCAGCAGCACGACGCCCAGGGCGTTCTTGATCACCGCGTTCATGGCCGCGGTGTCGGTATGCAGGCTGTGCAGGAACAGCAACGTCAACGCGGCAGCCGGGACGCTGCCCAGGGCCAGCCAGCCGGTGATGCGCCAGTCGATGTTGTCGTTCTTGCGGTGAACCAGGACGCCGCCGGACTTGGTGATAGCGGCATAGAGCAGGTCGGTGCCTACCGCGGCGGCAGGGTTGATACCGAACCAGAGCAGGATGGGCGTCATCAGCGAACCGCCACCGACACCGGTCATCCCAACGATAAAGCCTACGACAAGACCCGCGACTACAAACCCGATATTGCCGAAATCCATCTACGCGTCCTGACTGGCGAAACTGATCACCTCGTGGTGTGGCCGGGAGGATACTGACTTTTCTTATAATCCTTTAGACCGATGTGGTCTTACTTTATAACTTCCTCGTGTTACCGCATGGCACCCTCGCTCCAATAAAAGGCAAAACCCTTGCCCATGAAAAAAGGGCCCGAAGGCCCCTTTTCACTGAACTACCTCATCACTTCGCGTCGGGCTTGCCGTCCACCACGCCAGCGGTGTTGTCCAGCAGGCTCTTGGTCGCAGTCTGGATGAAGGACTCCAGTCGTACCCGCAGGCTCTCCTGGTCGGTCGCGCCATCCACGCGCTTCACGCCAAAGTCGCTGCCCAGCTTGTAGTCATACACGCGGATGTCGCCTTCCTTCGGACGGATCAGGATGCGGTTGCCGGAAATCACGGCGATCACCTGTTCGCTGCCCGACGGCTTGATGACGCCGATGCCCTTGTCGCCGGCCGGCAGGTTCAGCAGGTCGCGGCCCCAGCACTGGTGGCGCACTTCGCCGCCCAGGCGGCCCATGATGGTCGGCACGATATCGATCTGGGTGCCAACCGTGTCGCGGGTAGCGCCGAACTTCTCCTGGATGCCCGGAGCCACCAGCAGCAGCGGCACGTTGAAGCGGAACAGGTCCATCTCGGTCAGTTGCTCGGGGCTGCCGAAACCATGGTCGCCGACGACCACGAACAGGGTGTCCTTGTAGTAGGGCGACTTCTTCGCCTTCTCGAAGAACTGCCCCAGCGCCCAGTCGGAATAACGCATGGCGGTCAGGTGCTCGTCGAGGCTGCCGTTACCGGTCACGCGCTCCACCGGCAGGTCCTTGGGCAGTGCATAAGGCACGTGGTTGGACAGGGTCTGCAGCAGGGCATAGAACGGTTTGCCGGTGGCTTCGAGCTTGTCCAGTTCCTCGTTGCCGCGAGCGAACATGTCCTGGTCGGACACGCCCCAGGTCGGGTCGGAGAACACGGGGTTGACGAAGTCGTTACGACCGATGAACGAGGTCATGCCCTGGTTGGCGAAGAAGCCGGACTGGTTGTCCCAGGCGAAGTCGCCGTTGTAGACGTAGACGTCCTCGAACTTGCGCGCCGACAGCAGCTGAGGCAGACCGGAGAACTTGTGGCCGCCCTCGGGCGTCTGCATCAGGTACTCGAAGCCCGGCAGGTTGGGGAAGCACGCCATGGTGGCGAACATACCCTGGTGGGTATGGGTGCCGTTGGAGAAGTACTGGGTGAACAGCAGCCCTTCCTTGCTCAGCTTGTCGAAGTACGGCGTGATGTTGCCCTTGCCGCCCAGCGCACCGACGTAGTGGCCGGCGAAGCTTTCCATGAGGATCACCACGACGTTCTTGATCGGCAGTGTGCCATCGGCCGGCGGGGTGTAGTCACGGCGCACGGCGGCGTCATCGGCGTCGACCAGCTTGTCGTCCGGCATCACCAGCATCTGGCGCACCACGTCGCGCGCCTGGTCCACCGGCAGGGTGGCTTTCCAGATATTGTCACGGTCTTCGGACAGGAAGCGGCTCTCGGCGGCCTTGATCAGACTCAGGGTGCCGTTCAGGCCCAACTGGTTGGCGAACATCGAGTCGGTGGTGAAGGCGTCGCCCCAGCGCAGCGGCGGGCCCTGGCGCAGAGTACCGCGAGCGGCCAGCACGCAGAGCACGATCACGATCAGCAGCACGGCCACGCGGATATACCAGACAGCAGCAGATGGGCCGGAAGCCTGCGGACGGGTCGCACGGTCGATGCCGCGGAACAGCAGGTACAGAATCCAGGTGGCGAAGGCCCAGGCCAGCAGGTAACGGACCACCGGGTAGCCGTACCAGATCATGCTCATGACCGTCTTCGGGTCTTCGGACATGTACTGGAACACCAGGCTGTTCAGGCGCTGGTGGAACTCGCGGTAGAAGTCCATTTCCAGCACGCCGAGGAACAGCGTGATGCTCGCGGCGATGGTCAGCCAGGTCTTCCACAGCCAGCGCCAGCCCATGGCGCGCACACTGGCGATGGCGAACACCAGCGGGGCGACGATGTAGACCACCGCGCGGATGTCGAAGCGCATGCCGGTGATGAAGGCCTCGACGAAGGTCGACGCCGGGGTGCTGCCGATCAGCTCGCGGTTGTAGATGAGCAGCGCAACACGCAGCAGGGTGAACATCACCATCAGCGCTAGGACGCTGAGCGCGGTGAACGCCAGGTGGCCGGACAGGGTGGGCCGCGTGAGGCTCGCACCGGTCTGGCGGTTGGACAGGACTTCTGATTGGCCCATTTCTAGGTTCCGTTGTGAACGTTCGGGGTCGAAGGCGCATCGCCATTGCCGGACAGAGCGGCTGCCCGCGCGAGCGCGAAAGGCTGCGGCATTACACCGCAAAAGCAGCGGCCGCGCATTCTAAAGTGCGCCGCTTAAGCGGACATTAAGCCTGGCATGCCAATCGTTTCGGGATGATGCAAGGGTGAATCGGCGCATGTGGGACCGCCCAAGGGCGGGCAGAGTGCCGTAGAGCGCGTGAAGAAAATGTCGTGGCGCGGGGCTTGTCCCCGCGCTTGCGCGACGATCAGTCGTTGGCCCGCTTGCCGATGGCCTGCAGCACGTACTGCGGCAGGGCGAAGGCGCCCTGGTGGATAGCCGGGTTGTAGTAGCGGGTCTGGATGCCGCTGGCGGCGAAGCGCTGGGCCAGGGTGGTCACGTCGACGTGGCGCAGGGCCGGGTTGGTCGAACCCCAGGCGAAGGTCATCGAACCACCGATGTAGGTCGGTACCGCCGCCTGGTAGAAGTGCCAGTCGGCGAACAGGCCGTTCATGCGGCCGGCGGTATTGCGCACGGTGTCCAGTTGCATGAAGGGTGTGCCGTTCTGGGTCACCAGCACGCCGCCGTCGTTCAGGCAGCGATGGCAGGCCTGGTAGAAGTTCTCCGAGAACAGCACTTCGCCGGGGCCGATGGGGTCGGTGGAGTCGGAGATGATCACGTCGAACTTCTCCGTGGTGGTAGCGACGAAGCGCATGCCGTCGTCGATCACCAGGTTGAGCCGCGCGTCGTCGAAGGCGCCCTGGGAATGGTTGGGCAGGAACTCCTTGCACATGTCGACCACGGTGCCGTCGATCTCGACCATGGTGATGTGCTCGACGCTGGCGTGCTTGGACACCTCGCGCAGCATGCCGCCGTCGCCGCCACCGATGATCAGCACGCGCCTGGCGTTGCCATGGGCGAGGATCGGCACGTGGGTGAGCATCTCGTGGTAGATGAACTCGTCGGCCTCGGTGGTCTGGATCACGCCGTCCAGCGCCATCACCCGGCCCATGCGGGCATTCTCGAAGATCACCAGGTGCTGGTGCTCGGTGCGCACCTCGTGGAGCATCCTGTCGACGCTGAAACGCTGGCCATAGCCGTCGTAGAGGGTTTCCTGGTAATCGTGCATGAGTGCGCTCCCGTCGGGGCAAGACAATAGGAGGGGACGGCCGGGCCGCCCCGAAAGAGGCGCGCATTCTACGTGCCCATCGATGACAGGTCGAACCCTGCCGTCGGCGCCAGCCTTCCTGGGGAATTTGAAAGTCAGGCGCGGGAGGACAGCATCGCCGGCAACGGGTAATGTCGCCCCATGACCAACACGCCCCCCACTCCCCAACTCATTCGCCTGCCCTACCGTGCGCCCTGGGACTGGCAGCAGTTCCACGAGCATTTCGCCCTGCGCAGCCTGACCGGCGTCGAATGCCTGTCGCCGCGCCGCTATGCCCGCAGTGTGCGCGTGGGCGGCGATATCGGCTGGTTCAGCGTTCGCCCGCTGGAAGACAGCGCCGAACTGGAACTGGACATTCACCTGGCGCCGCAGCATGCGCAACCGCTGGCGGCGCGGGTGAGCAAGATGTTCGACCTGGACAGCGACCCACTGCAGATCGCCGAGCACTTCCAGGCCGACCCGCTGCTCGCCCCGCTCCTGTTGCAAGCACCCGGCCTGCGCCTGCCCACGGCCTTCGACCCGTTCGAGCAGGCCGTGCGCGCCATCGTCGGCCAGCAAGTCACGGTGAAGGCCGCCGTCACCATCGTCGGACGGCTGGTGCAGCGCCTGGGCGAAGCGTTGCCCGGCGACTGTGAAGGCCAGCCAACCCGACTGTTTCCCACACCCGAGGCCCTGGCTGACGCGGACCTTGCCGGCATCGGGATGCCCGGCAAGCGTGTGGAAACCCTGCAGCGCTTCGCCGCCGCGTGCGCTAGCGGCGCACTGGAATTGCACGTAAACGACGGCGCCGACGACCTGGTGCGGCGCCTCTGCGCCCTGCCCGGCATCGGTCCGTGGACCGCCGAATATGTCGCCCTGCGCGCCTTCGGCGATCCGGACGCCTTCCCCGCCGCCGACCTGGGCCTGCTCAAGTCGCCGGTCTGGGGCGCCGAAGGTATCACTGCCCGCGAACTGCAACGCCGCGCCGAAGCCTGGCGACCGTGGCGCGCCTACGCCGCCGTCTATCTGTGGCACGCCTATTCCCAGGCCGGCCGCACCGGAGGATGACCATGCACTACCGCTACCACGACAGCCCCACCGGCCGCCTGCTGCTGGCAGGCGACGAAGGCGGCCTGCGCATGCTCTACATGGACTTGGAGACCCGCCATTACCCGCAACCGGACTGGCACGAAGGCAGCCCGCTGCTGGACGACGTGGCGCGTCAGCTGGACGAGTATTTCGCCGGCAAGCGCCAGCGCTTCGACGTGAAGCTGAACACCGGTGGTACCGAGTTCCAGCGCCAGGTCTGGCAGGCGCTGCTGGAGATTCCCTACGGCTACACCACTGTCTATGCGGAACTGGCGCGGCGGATCGGTCGGCCCAAGGCCATCCGCGCGGTGGGCACGGCCAACGGTGCCAACCCGATCAGCATCATCGTCCCCTGCCATCGGGTGATCGGCAGCAACGGCAGCCTCACCGGCTACGCCGGCGGCCTGCCGCGCAAGGAATTGTTGCTGCGCCTGGAGGGCGCGCTGGAAAAGGCCTAGAAATCGAAGGAGGTCTGTGCGGCCTGCGGGTCCTGAAAACCCTCCAGCGCCAGCATGCGCATCTTCGACGTACTACCACCCGGCGCGGAGAAGCCACCGGTCTTGCCGCTGCTGGCAAGCACGCGGTGACAGGGAATGATCAACGGGATCGGATTGGACCCCATCGCCTGCCCCACCGCGCGGGACAAGCCGACATCGCCCAGGCGCCGGGCGATCTCGCCATAGGTCGTGGTCTCCCCACGGGCCAGCTGGAGAATGTCGTCGTAGACGCGGCGGTGGAAATCGCTCTGGCCGGACAGGTCCAGCGGCAAGCTCTCGAACGACACCGCTTCGCCCTGCGCATAGCCGAGGATCAAACGGCGCGCTTCATCGATGAATGCAGGCCATTGGGCAGTCTCGGTGCCGAGCTTGTCGAAGCGCTCGCGCACGCTGTGCACGGAGTCCCCCGGCAGATAGGCGCGCGTGATTCCCTGCGGGCTCCAGGCGAGCCCGAACCAGCCGAGGTCTGTTTCGATCAGGCAGTAATGCATCGAACGAGTCTCCATCGCGGCGCCTTATCCCGCAACCCTCTCCGCCTTCAGCACGACATCGCACCAACGGCGCAGCTCGTCACCGATGGCACTCGCCGGATCGCCTCGACGTTCGAAAGCCCACCACAGCTGCGCACCCTGCCACTGGCTGGCCATCAGCCGGCCGAGAATCGGCTGCCGTTGCGGATCATCGCTCAATCGCCGCCCCAATGCCGCGGCCAACGACGCGCCCCATCGTGCACCACGTTCACGAAGCACTGGATCGCGCATGTCCTCGCGCAGGATCAGCAACCCTTCCGCGTAATCGGTCTCACCCTCGCCCACCGGAAACATCGCCACCAGCACCCGAATCGCGCCTTCCGGGCTCAACTCGGTGCTCTCGTCGAGTCGGGCGGTCTGCTCATCCAGTTGGTCCCAGGCGCGCAGCAACACGGCGCGGAGGAAATCCGCCTTGGTCGCGTAGCGCTGCACCAGTGTCGCGGCGCAAAGCCCGACCTCGCGGCCCACGGCGGCGAAGGTCACCGCCTCCGGTCCTGCGCGCACCATCAGCTGCATGGCGGCGTCGAGTATCGCTGCGTCGCTTACTGTCTTGGTTCGAGCCATGCCAATCTCTTTTATAAATGAACATTCATTTATATATTGGCACAAAGCTTATCCAGGGAGACGCAACATGGCCAGAATTCTCGGCTACATCGCCACCAGCCTCGACGGCTTCATCGCAACGCCCGAACACGGGCTGGACTGGCTGTTCAGGCATGACCAGCTGCAGTTGGGCGAACATGACTACACCCTGTTCCTCCAGCGCATCCGCACCGTGGTCATGGGCCGCGCGACCTACGACTTCCTCGCGGCCGACCCCGGCCCCTGGCCCTATGGCGCACAGCGCGTGCTGGTGGTGACCTCGCGCCCCATCGACGACCCGAAGGGCCCGCTGGAAACCCGCAGCGATGTCGACGCGCTGATCGGGGAACTGCGCGCATTGGAAGATGGCGACGTATGGATGCTCGGCGGTGGCCAGCTGCAGATGGCCTTCCTGGAGCGCGGGGCACTGGATGAGCTGGAGATCTATGTGATGCCGGAGATCATCGGCGGCGGTTTTGCGCTATTCCCCGCCACCGGGCTGCGGGTGTCGCCGACGCTGCTGTCGGCCAAGGTGATCGAGCCGGGCTGCGTGCGGATGCATTACCGGTTCGACTGAGGCTGTCGACCTGCAGGAGCGTTCCATGGGCGCTATCGCGAACATGGCCCGCCCCTGCGGGAGTCGGGATGGCGCTCAGACCCGCACGTTGCCGCGCGGCCCTGCCACCGCCCAGATGATCAGGCCGAGAACCGGCAGGATGACGATCACCAGGATCCAGATGATCTTCATCGGCATCTCGGCGTTGCTTTTCACCACGTTGATGATCGCCCAGATATCCAGGGCAAAGATGATCAGGCTGATCAGGCCACTGAGGGTCGAGCCCATTTGGAAGATCCTTCTATGAGAATGTCGGCCTGATCAGCATAGCTGCCCGCGCCGCAGCGGCGCGGGCGTGCATTCAAGGCAGGGGTCAAACCTGCGCCGGGTCGATCAGCGCGAAGCTTGCCACCGTGTCGTGGCCTTCCAGTCCCCCACCCTCGCGGGCCAGGCCGATGGTCTGCAGGCCGGCCTGCTGCGCTGCATCCAGCTCCTGGACGATGTCGGAGAGGAAGAGGATGTCTTCGCCCGGCAGACCGATGGCGGCGGCGATGCGGCGATAGGACTCCACCTCGCGCTTGGGTCCGCTGGTGGTGTCGAAGTAGCCGGAAAACAGCGGCGACAGGTCGCCCGCCTCCGAGCAGCCGAAGATCAGCTTCTGCGCCTGGATAGAGCCGGAGGAATAGACGTACAGCCGGTAGCCCTCGGCGTGCCAGTGGCGCAGCGCGTCGACGGCGTCCGGGTAGACATGGCCCTTGAGCTGGCCGGCGCTGTAGCCCTGCTCCCAGACCATGCCTTGCAGTGCCTTGAGCGGCGTGGCCTTGCGGTCTTCGGCGATCCAGCCGAGAAGGATTTCGATGCAGCGTTCGGTGTCGGCGTTCGTCTCACCGCTGTCGGCGCGTACGGCGGCGAGTTGCTCGGCCACGGCCGGCTCATCGGCATGCCCACGCACGAAGTCCGGCAGGTGCGCGGTGGCATAGGGAAAGAGCACGTCGAAGACGAAGCTGACCGCGCTGGTGGTGCCTTCGATGTCGGTGAGGATGGCTTTGATGGGCATGGGGACTCCAAAGGCCCGCCTTTAACCCAGGCGGGATGACATGTAGGACCGAGGGGGACGCCCAGTCCTTGCTCGCGAACCGCATGGAACCGAGTGGGCCGGCAACACTGTTCGCGAGCAAGCTCGCTCCTACGAAGAGCAGGAAACAGCCTACCCTCCCCGGCTAAGGAGAGATCAGTCTTCCAGCAACGGAAACCGCTTGGCGATCTCGTCGCCGGTGAATTTCGCGACCCAGCCTTCGGCATTGTTGAACAGGCGGATGGCCACGAAGTGCGGGCGCTCGCCCATGTCGAACCAGTGGCGGGTGCCGGCGGGCACCGAGATCAGGTCATTCTTCTCGCACTGCACGGCGTAGACGTGATCCTCGATGTGCAGGGTGAACAGCCCGCGGCCGGCGACGAAGAAGCGTACCTCGTCCTCGCCATGGCGATGCTCATCGAGGAACTTGGCGCGCAGTTCATCCTTTTGCGGATGATCGGCGGTCAGGCTGACCACGTCGACGGTGACGTAGCCCTCCTCCTCCTGCAGGCGACGGATCTCGTGCTGGTAGGCGGCGATCACCTCTTCCTGGCTGGCGCCGGGAACGATGGGGGCATTCGCCGCCCAGCGCTGGAAGCGCACGCCCAGCTCGCCCAGGGTGGAAGCGATGTCCTCGGCGTGGGTCAGCAGTTTCAGCGGCTGCTCGGGGTTGGATTCGTGGTAGACGGTCAGGCTGCTCATGGTCGTTGTCCTTCTGGGCTTTTTTCTCAAAAGCGGGCCGGGTTCGCTCAGCGCGTGCCGCCGCGAAGGCTCAGTACTTTCAGTTCGCATTCGAAGAGGAATTCGAAGGCTTCGATCTGGCGCAGGGCATCGGCCATGCGTGGCCCCCAAGTGTACAGGCCGTGGCCACGGATCAGGTAACCGGGGCAGTCCGGATGCGCATCGAGCCAGGGCTGCACCTTGGCCGCCAGCCGGACGATGTCCTGGTCGTTATCGAAGATCGGCACGGTCACACGGCCTTCGTGGGTACTGACGCCGGCAAAGGCCTTCTGCAGTTCGTAGTCCTCCAGCTCCAGGCGGTCGCCCACGGTCAGGCGCGAGAGCACGGTGGCATTSACCGARTGGGTGTGCAGCACCGCGCCGATCTCCGGGCGCCAGGYRTASAGCTGGGTGTGCAGCAGGGTTTCCGCCGAGGGTTTCTTGCCCGGTTCCAGGCTGTTGCCGGCGAGGTCGGTTTCCAGCACATCGTTCTCACCGAGTTGGCCCTTGTGCTTGCCCGAAACGGTGAGCAACGCACGATCGGCGGCCAGGCGCGCGGAATAGTTGCTGCTGGTGGCCGGCGACCAGCCACGGCCATAGAGGAAACGGCCGGCCTCGATGATCTGTTGGGTCAGCTGTTCACGGGTGTCGTTCATGCGGGTCCTCGTTCAGACGGGTCCAGATGATGAAGGCGGCAGCCAGCGCAGCCACGCTGGCGATGGCAAAGGTCCAGGCCGGCCCAAGGCTACCCCAGCTGTAGCCGGAGTAAAGCGCGCCGAGCGCGCCACCGGTGCCGGCCAGCGCGGCGTACAGCGCCTGGCCCTGTCCCTGCTGGCGAGCCTGGAAGCTGCGCTGGACGAAATGAATGGCGGCGGCGTGGAAGCTGCCAAAGGTCGCCGCGTGCAGCAACTGGGCAAACAGCAGCACCGGCAGGTGCCCGGCCAACGTGCCCAACAGCAGCCAGCGCAAGGCCGCCAGCAGGAAGCTCGCCACCAGCACCTGGCGCAGCGAGAAGCGCTTGAGCAGGCGCGGCATGACCAGGAACAGCAGCACCTCGGCCACCACCCCCAGCGCCCAGAGCTGGCCGATCAGCCCGCGCGCGTAGCCAAGCGACTCCAGGTGCAGGGTCAGGAAGGTGTAGTACGGACCGTGGGACAGCTGCATCAGGCACACGCACAGGTAGAAGGCGAGCACGCCGGGCTTGAGCAGTTGCTGGAGAAAACCTCCGGCGCTGGCCTCATCCTGCCGCGCCGGCGGCTGGGCATTCGGCACCCACCAACTGGCGCCGACGATGCCGAGCATGATCGTCAGCAGCGCCAGCGGATAGGCGTCCAGGCTGGCGAACTCGAACAGCCAGCCCAGGCCGACCACGGTACAGATGAAACCGATGGAACCCCACAGGCGGATGCGGCTGTAGCTCTCGGTGCGCCCGCGCAGGTGCGCCAGCGTGATCACCTCGAACTGCGGCAGTACCGCGTGCCAGAAGAACGCGTGCCCGGCCATGATCAGCGCCAGCCACGCATAGCTGTGACCGAGGAAGATGCCGGCGAAACACAGCGCCGTGCACACCGCGCCGAAGCGCACGATGGCCAGCCGCTGGCCGCTGCGGTCGCCCAACCAGCCCCACAGGTTGGGGGCGATGCAGCGCATCAGCATGGGGATCGCCACCAGTTCGCCAATGCGTGGCGCAGAGAACCCCAGGTGATGGAAATACAGCGCGAGGAACGGCGCCGTCCCACCCAGCAGGCAGAAGTAGAAGAAGTAGAAACTGGACAGCCGCCAGTAGGGAACCTGAGTCATCGGCGGCGAATATCCGACGCTCCCGCCACCTGATCAGGCCGGCGGGAGCGCCAGGTCACTCAAAGCTGGCCGAGGACCGGGGTGCCGACCTTCACGTCGGCATTCTGCGCGCGATTGCGCAGCAGGTGGTCGAGCAGCACGATGGCCATCATCGCCTCGGCGATGGGTGTAGCGCGGATGCCCACGCACGGATCGTGGCGACCTTTGGTGATGACATCCACCGGGTTGCCGTCGTCGTCGATGGAGCGGCCGGGGGTGGTGATGCTGGAGGTGGGCTTGAGCGCCAGGTGGGCGACGATCGGCTGGCCGCTGGAAATACCACCGAGGATGCCGCCGGCATTGTTCGACAGGAAGCCTTCGGGCGTCAGCTCGTCGCGGTGCTCGGTGCCGCGCTGGGCGACGCTGGCAAAGCCGGCGCCGATTTCCACGCCCTTCACCGCGTTGATGCTCATCAGCGCGTGGGCCAGTTCGGCGTCCAGGCGGTCGAAGATCGGCTCGCCCAGGCCCGGCGGCACGCCTTCGGCGACCACGGTGATCTTCGCGCCCACCGAATCCTGGTCACGGCGCAGCTGGTCCATGTAGGCCTCCAGCTCCGGCACCTTGTCCGGGTCGGGGCTGAAGAAGGCGTTGTCTTCGACGCTGTCCCAGGTCTTGAAGGGGATTTCGATGGGGCCGAGCTGGCTCATGTAGCCGCGCACGCTGATACCCATGCCGGCCAGGACCTTCTTGGCGATCGCACCGGCCGCCACGCGCATGGCGGTCTCGCGCGCCGAGGAACGGCCGCCGCCACGGTAGTCACGGATGCCGTACTTGTGGTGGTAGGTGTAGTCGGCGTGGGCCGGGCGGAACAGGTTCTTGATCGCCGAGTAGTCCTTGGACTTCTGGTCGGTGTTGCGGATCAGCAGGCCGATCGGGGTACCGGTGGTCTTGCCCTCGAACACGCCGGAGAGGATCTCCACCTCGTCGGCTTCCTGGCGCTGGGTGGTATGGCGGCTGGTGCCGGGCTTGCGGCGGTCCAGGTCGCGCTGCAGGTCTTCCAGGGAAATCTCAAGGCCGGGCGGGCAGCCGTCGACGATGGCGACCAGCGCCGGGCCGTGGCTTTCGCCAGCGGTGGTGACGGTGAACAGCTTGCCGTAGGTGTTGCCGGACATGCGAGGCTCCGCGAAAAGACTGGTATCGAAAAGGCCGAGCAGTATACCTGCGTCAATCCGCCCTGCGAACCTTCGCCGCCCGCGAGGATCAAAGCGCCATCAGCCCCATCGCGAAGTCTTCGATGCGCCGTCTCGCCCTGCTCCTCTTCTGTTTCGTCACCAGCATCGCCCAGGCCGCCCCCACCAGCATCCTGCAGCGTCCCTATGACCTGGATACCGGCCACGGCGTGCTGCGCGGGACGATGCTGCTGCCCCAGGGCGATACCCCTCCGCCAGTAGCACTGCTGATCGCCGGCTCCGGCCCCACCGACCGCGACGGCAACAACCCCGAGGGCGGACAGAACGCCTACCTGCGCAAACTGGCCGAGGCCTTGGCGGAAAACGGCGTTGCCAGCGTACGCTACGACAAGCGCGGCGTGGCCCGCAGCCTGCCGGCCGCGCCGCGTGAGGAAGAGCTCAGCGTCGAAGCCTACGTCAGCGACGTGGTGGCCTGGAGCGACAAGCTGGCCCACGACCCGCGCTTCGGCCGGCAGATTCTCATCGGCCACAGCGAGGGCGCGCTGATCGCCAGCCTCGCCGCGCCGCAAACCCACGCCGAGGCGCTGGTTTCCCTGGCCGGCAGCGCCCGCCCGATCGGCGACGTATTGCGCGAGCAGTTGCAAGCCCGCCTGCCGCCGCCTCTGCTCGCCCAGGCTGACCAGTTGATCGACGGTCTGCAGGCCGGGCAGTTGCAGCCACGGGTGCCGGAGCCCCTGAAGGTGCTGTTCCGCCCCAGCGTGCAGCCCTACCTGATCTCGCTGTTCCGCCAGGACCCGGCCCGCGCCTTCGCCGAGTTGAAATTGCCGACGCTGGTCCTGCAGGGCACCAACGATATCCAGGTTGGCGTCGAGGATGCGCAGGCGCTCAAGCGCGCCAAGCCCGACAGCGACTTCCACCTGATATCGGGGATGAACCATATCCTGCGGATCGTCCCGACCAGCGGTCCGCAGCAGCTCGCCTCCTACAACAATCCCAACCTGCCGCTGGCCCGCGAGCTGGTGCAGCGCATCACGACTTTCATCCGGCACGCGCCGAGCCTGCCCGGCAGTACGCTTGCCGAAAATGCGCCCGGATCTGGAGCGAACGTCTCAAGAAATCCGCCGGTGCGTCGATAAACCACGGGAGAGCCCTGGCCACGCCCGCCAGGCCCCGAGGTAGACCCCATGACCGAAGCCGAACAGACAGCCGTCGCCGCCGACGAGAGCGCCGCCGCCCGCCCGCATCCCTGGGCGGACCTGGCGCCGGAACACTATCGCCTGCTGCGCCTGGCGCCGCTGCCCACCGACCGCACCACTGGCGCGCGGCCGCTGCGCTTCGTGCAACTGGGCCGGGTGGAACGCCACAACGGCGAGCAGAGCCTGCTGCGGCTGACCGTACAGGTGCCCGGCCAGGTGCTGCGCAAGGAAGTAAACCTGCTGGAGGTCTGGGCGGACCACCGCAGCAAGGAAGTGCGCTTCGGCGCCGACTCGGGCTTCACCACCGAACCGCTGAACCGCGGACTGGGGCGATTCCTGCTGGCCCAGGGAGTGGCCTGGGCGAAAAAGAAGTGGTCGCACTACCGTGTCGAGGGTGGCGCGCTGGCGATGAAGGACGCACCCAACGAAGAGGCCCGGCAGCGCCGCGACCACTTCCTGCGCGCCCAGGGCTTCGACGTGATCTACGAGGATTCGCGGCTGCTGAAGGCGCGCTACAGCGTCGGCCGGGTCAGCGAGCTGTACGACGACTGGCACAAGGACAAGGTGCAGATAGTCCCGCTGCTGGAAGCCGGTTCCATGCTGGAACAGGCTGACCAGAACCTCGCCACCCAGTCCAACGAGATTCGCCGGCTGGAGCAGCGCATCGAGACCTTCCGCCGCGACGACACCAGCCTGCGCTTCACCATCGCCTGCCTGACGGTGTTCGCCGTGTTCCAGGCGGGATTGCTGATCTGGATCGCCACGCACTAGCGTGCATGCGCCGCCGACCGATCGGCGCGGCCGGTGGGCAACCGCGGACGAAGTCCGCTCCTACCCAAAGCCGACCTCCGCGATGGGCTGAGTCCCACGCCGAAGCATTCTTTTGTAGGAGCGAGCCAGCTGGCGAACCGGCCAGGCGCCGGACCAACCGGTAAATCCATTCGCGAGCAAGCTCGCTCCTACAGATTCAGCCCACCCTTGGAGCGGATCAGGCCTTTACCCGCGCCCTGAACAGCTCCTGATGCTCGCGGCATTGCTGCGCCGAGAGCAGGAATACCCCGTGGCCACCGTACTCGAAGTCGAGCCAGGTGAAGTCCACTTCCGGGTAGAGCGCCGCCACGTGCACCTGGCTGTTGCCCACCTCCACCACCAATGTGCCGCGCTCGGTCAGGTGGTCCGCCGCCTCGGCCAGCATGCGCCGCACCAGGTCCAGGCCGTCATTGCCGCAGGCCAGGCCCAGCTCCGGCTCGTGGTGGTACTCGGCGGGCATGTCGGCGAAGTCTTCGGCGTCGACATAGGGAGGGTTCGACACGATCAGGTCGAAACGCTGGCCCGGCAGGCCTTCGAAGCCGTCACCCTGCACGGTGTAGACGCGCTCGCCCAGCTCGTGGCGCTCAATATTGATATTGGCCACTTCCAGGGCATCGAACGACAGGTCGCCCAGCACCACTTCGGATTCCGGGAAGGCGCTGGCGCAGGCGATGCCGATGCAGCCCGAGCCGGTGCACAGGTCGAGGATTCGTGCAGGGTCGGCCGCCAGCCAGGGCTCGAAGCGACGTTCGATGAGTTCGGCGATGGGCGAGCGCGGCACCAGCACGCGCTCGTCCACCACGAAGGGCATGCCGCAGAACCATGCCTCACCCAGCAGGTAGGCGGTCGGCACACGCTCCTCGATGCGTCGGCGCAGCAGGTGCATCAGGTATTCGCGCTCCTCGTCCTCGAGGCGGCAATCCAGGTAGGCGTCGGCCATTTCCCAGGGCAGATGGAGCGCGCCCAGCACCAGTTGGCGGGCCTCATCCCAGGCGTTGTCGGTACCGTGGCCAAAGAACAGTTCCTCGGCGTGGAAGCGGCTGACGGCCCAGCGGATGTGGTCACGCAGGGTCAGCAAACGAGATTCGGTCACGGCAGCAGTCCTCGCAGCTCGCAAAAAGGGGCGCATTCTAGCGGAATGCGGATACTCCGGGGGCTTTCCATCCCGTTCCGCCACAGAATGCCATTACCACTTTGGCGCGAGTTCGCAAAGATTCACAGCGGACGCGTTACGGCCCACAATGAGTGAACATGCATTTACAGGAGTCGTGACATGTCCCTTCCGCTCAGCATGCTGCAGATCAGTGGGCGCGGATATCCGCCGGCCACCCTGCGCCAGAGCACTCTGTTGATCATCGATGCCCAGGAGGAGTACCGCAGCGGCGTACTGGCCCTGCCTGACCTGGATGCCGCGGTGGCGCAGATTCGCCTGCTGCTGGAGACGGCCCGGGCCATGGGCACTCCCATTGTCCACGTGCACCACCTGGGCGTGGTCGGCGGCCTCCTCGACCCTCAGGGCCCGCGCGGCCGCTTCCTGCCCGAACTGGCGCCGCTGCCGGGCGAGGTGGTGGTGGACAAGCGCCTGCCCAACGCCTTCGCCGGCACCGACCTGCATGACCGCCTGCAGGCCGGCGGCCGCCTGGACCTGATCGTCTGCGGGTTCATGACCCACTCCAGCATCAGCACCACCGTCCGCGCCGCCAAGGACTACGGCTACCGTTGCACCCTGGTGGATGCCGCCTGCGCCACCCGCGACATTCCCACCCCCGAAGGCGGCGTGCTCGCCGCGCGCGACCTGCACCGCGCCGAAATCGCCGCCCTGGGCGACAACTTCGCCGCCGTGGTCGCGCAAGCCCAGGCGCTGGTCTGAAGCCATTCGTCCCGACGGGCGGCAACGACAAGCACCCGGGGTTAGGCTCAGCTTAGGCGCGACAGCCCGCGAACCCGCTCACCCAGCGGGTTCGCCGCGCTTCCCGACCCTGGGGTTGGAACCCCACCCCTCCCCACCGGTCATAGCCTCGTTCAATAGATGAGGAAGTCGGGATGAAGATGACCGATAAATTCGATCCACCCAGCCTGCGCCCGAAGCGTCCGGGTCGCTGGCGCTGGCGCTTCGCCGCCGCGATCGCCGCGGTAATCGCCACCTTGGGCATCCTGTCCGCCATGGCCGGCGTCGCCGCCCTGCTCCGCCGCCAGCCCGCGGTGGGCGTGCTGCACATCGAACCGGGAGCCGGTGCCGTGCTGCTGGTAATCGGACTGTTCTGTCTGTGGCTGGGCGTCACATTCTGGCGCGCCGCGCGCCGCCGCGCCCGTGGCCGTGAAGGCCTGAGCCTGTCGCCCCGGCTGATGAAGCGCCGCGACTGATCCCCGCACGGCGCATTTCCGCAGGACCGGCGCGATCCGTTAGACTGCGCGGCTGTTTGAGGAGGTGCGCATGCAAGACGACGATTTTTCCCAATTCGCCAGCGAAATGCGCGGCGTCAGACGGATCACCGTGGACCAGGCCGACACCGGTAAACCCAAGGCCGACCGCAAGCAGCTCAAGGAGCTGCGACAGAACGCGACCGTACGCACCGAGAACATCCGGGTCGACGGCCTCTCCGACCAGTTCGTCATCGACGTCGGCCCCGAGGACGAACTCTACTGGGCCCGCGACGGCGTCCAGGAAGGCCAGATACGCAAGCTCAAGGCCGGCCAGATCAGTTTCGAGGGCAGCCTCGACCTGCACGGCATGAAGATCGAAACGGCCCGCGAAACCCTCTGGGACTTCATCGCCGAAGCCACGCGCTTCGAGATCCGCTGCGTCCGCGTTACCCACGGCAAGGCGGCGCGCGTCGACGGCCGCAGCCCGATGGTGAAGAGCCATGTGAACACCTGGCTGCGCCAGCACCCGCAGGTACTCGGCTTCACCTCCTGCCTGCCGCGCCACGGCGGTACCGGCGCCATCTACGTGATGCTGCGCCGCAACATGCTCGAAGGCCGCGACGAGTAAAAGCCCTGCCCCCGGCTAGCACTCGCGTCCGGCGACAATCCGCCTGCCATAACGCGCCAACCGGCGCTCGGGCCTTGCCAGCCAAGGCTGAGCGCCCTACCCTGCGCCACGGTTTTTATTTTTGTCATTGCCACAGGTAGATCATGTCCCTGGAACAAAACTACTCCGCGATCCTCAGCCAGCTCGGTGAGGACGTCACCCGCGAAGGCCTGGTGGACACGCCCAAGCGCGCCGCCAAAGCCATGCAGTACCTTTGCCGCGGCTACCAGCAGACGCTGGAGGAGATCGTCAACGGCGCCCTGTTCAGCTCCGACAACAGCGAGATGGTGCTGGTCAAGGACATCGAGCTCTACTCGCTGTGCGAACACCACCTGCTGCCATTCATTGGCAAGGCCCACGTGGCCTACATCCCCAACGGCAAGGTGCTGGGGCTGTCCAAGGTGGCGCGCATCGTCGACATGTACGCCCGCCGCCTGCAGATCCAGGAAAACATGTCGCGGCAGATCGCCGAGGCGGTCCAGCAGGTCACCGGCGCGCTGGGCGTGGCCGTGGTGATCGAGGCCAAGCACATGTGCATGATGATGCGCGGCGTGGAGAAGCAGAATTCCTCCATGGTCACCTCGGTGATGCTCGGCGAGTTCCGCGAGAACGCCGCCACCCGCAGCGAGTTCCTCAGCCTGATCCGCTGACAGCCGCCGTCATGAAAAAACCGGCCCTCGGGCCGGTTTTTTTTGTGCCTGTGAATCGCTGCAATCAGCGCGTGTAGTAACCCACCGCAACGAGGTAATGGCCGGCCTTGCGCAGAAAGGCGTGCTTGTTCTCCACCTTGCTGGTCACCGGGTTGCGCCACTGGTACTCGAATTCCGCCTCGCCCTTGGACTTGGCCAGTTCCAGCATGGCGTGGCCGATCGGGTTGCCGCCCGGGTCCTTCAGCGAATCGAAGTCCGTGCCGACCATCCGCGTATTGAAGCCATGGGCAACGAATTTCGACGTATCCAGGTCGACAACGAAGACGTAGAGGTCATCCTGGATAAATGCGGGATCGCGCGCGGTGATCTTCTTGAAGGTGTCCTGCGGATCGGCCGCGACGGCCTTCACCGCCTTGTCCAGCATGGCCGCCGCCTGCTGCGCCGACGCGCGCGGGATGTAGTAGCCCACCGCGAGGAAGCGCTCACCCACACGCTGGTAATAGACGTGCTTGCGCTCGACCTTGCCGTCCGCCCAGTTCTTCCAGCGGTAGTCGGCCTGTTGCACCTTGCCGGTCTCCGGCGATTTCAGCGCCTGCGCAAACTGCTTCTGCAACGACGGATCGAGTGTGGTCGACACATCCCGATCGATCAGCACCACCGACGGCCCGCCGCTGGCAAGCATGGTGCCCTTGCTGTCCACGACGAACACATACAGGTCCCCATCGATGAACTCGCCCTGGCGGCTGAACGCAGCGAAGGCCTTGTCGCCCTCCTGCTTGTAGGCGGCCACCGCCTTGGACAGCAACGCCTTGGCGCGCTGGTCGTCCGTTGGCGAGGTCGTCGGCTGGGCGGCGAACAATGGGAAGGATGAGAGGAAAGAAAGCAGCAGCAGTGACTTCAACAGCGTCTTCATGCGCGAATACCCCCGTGGCATTGCTTGTAGTTGTGCACAGAGCATAGCCAGCCGAAGGGGATTCGCGTCGGCATTCACCGCCGAAGTGACTGAAAATTCAGCCGAAGAATCGCTTCATCGAGCGCGACAGCCAGCCACCGTGGCTCTGGTCGCGGGTCAGCTCGTGCATGCTGGCCATCACCGACTCCACGTAGTTGGCGTCGTCATTACGGATATGGTTGAACAGCCAGCGTCCGAGCAGGCCCTTGAGTTCCTCGGCGACGTCCTCGCCGGCGTCGAAGCGCAGGCGGTAGTCGGAAACACGCTTGATGAAGAGTTCGTGGACCTTCTTGTGCGCACGGGTGAACTGGTAGCCGGAATCCTCCAGCAGCGTCTCCTCGAAGGCGAAGTGCGAGATGGTGTAGTCGACCAGTTCCTCGATCACGCCGCCGAGCATGGCTCGGTCGTGATGGGCCTGGGCCTCGTGCAGCTGGTTGATCATTTCGACGATGCGTTTGTGCTGCGCGTCGATCACTCCGATCCCGGTGTCGAGATCCGCCTGCCAGACCAGATAGGCCATCTTTCCCCTCCCCACGCCGGGCGACGACACTGCCTGCCGCTCGCGCCCGGCCACATCGGTACGTCCCGCATGGCAGCCCGTCCAGATTAGGGAGGGCGACAAAACGCCGCCATGATGCCGGTCAACCCCAAAGTACCCAAATCAGCGGTTTAGAGCGGCTTTTCGGACTTATCTGATGGCAAATTGCCTGTTCTCGCTTCGCACAAAGCGAAACCTTGCGTAGGAGCAGACTCCGTTCGCGAGTGCTATCCGGCCACCTCGAATCGACGAGAAAACGATCGCGGACCGAATCCGCTTCCGCGTCATTGGGTCTGCCAACGAAAAACGCCGCTTCGAGGGAAGCGGCGTTTTCAATGGCCGGGCGGGATGATCAGTCCTGCATCGCCACGTGCCGCGGATGGTCCGCCACCCGCGCCAGCCAGGCATTGATGGCCGGGAAGTTCGACAGGTCGAAGCCGCCCTGGTGCGCCACATGGGTGTAGGCATACAGGGTGATGTCGGCGATGGAGTACTGGTCACCCACCAGGTAAGGCGTCTGCTGCAGCTGCTTTTCCATCACTTTCAGCGCCTTGTAACCGCCCTTCTGGCAGCGCACATACTCCTCGCGGCGCTCTTCGGGCAGGCCCAGGTAGAACTCGATGAAACGCGCCACCGCCACGTAGGGCTCATGGCTGTATTGCTCGAAGAACTGCCATTGCAGCACCTGGGTGCGCAGGCGCGGTTCACGTGGCAGGAGATCGCTGCCATCGGCGAGGAAGTTGAGGATGGCGTTGGACTCCCACAGGCAGGTGCCATCTTCCAGCTGCAGCACCGGCACCTTGCCGTTGGGGTTCATCGCCAGGAACTCGGCGGTCTGCGTCTCGCCCTTGAGGATATCGATCTCGCGCCACTGGTAAGGCAGGCCGAGCAGGTGCAGGGCCAGCTTGACCTTGTAGCAGTTGCCGGACAGTCGATCGCCGTAGACGGTGTACATGCTCATCTCCTCATTGGGCCTGGGCTTCGCGGATGACCGTCGCCAGACGGCGCAAACCTTCGCCGGCACGTTCCGGCGCCACGTGGCTGAAGTTAAGCCGCAAATAGCCGGGATTGGCATCCGGTTGCGTGAAGAAAGGCTCGCCCGGCATGAAGGCCACGTTCTGCGCCAACGCCGCGTCCAGCAGTGTGCGGGTATCCAGCGGCTGCTTGAGCTTGAGCCAGAAGAACAAGCCGCCCTGGGGCACATTCCACTCCGCCAGCTCGGCGAAATGCTCTTCCAGCTGCTGCTGCATGGCGTCGCGGCGAATGCGATAGAAATCGCGCAGCTCGGCCAGGTGGCCGCGATAGGCCTCGGTGCCGAACCACTGCAGTGCCTGCCACTGGCCGACGCGGTTGGTGTGCAGGTCGGCGGACTGCTTCAGGCGCAGCAGGTGCGGGAACAGGTCCGGCGTGGCGATCAGGAAGCCCACGCGCAGCCCCGGCAGCAGCGTCTTGGAAACGGTACCGGTGTAGATCCAGCTGGATTTCTTCAGGCGACTGACCAGCGGAGTCGCGGCGCCCGCATCGAACACCAGCTCGCGGTAAGGCTCGTCCTCGATCAGGGTCACGCCGAACTCGTCGAGCACGGCGGCCACTTCATCGCGGCGTTGCTCGCTGTAGCGCACGCCGGACGGGTTCTGGAAAGTCGGGATCAGGTAGGCGAAGGCCGGCTTGCTGGCCTGCAGGCGCTGGCGCAGCGCGGCGACATCCGGGCCTTCGGCGCCCAGCGGCACGGTCAGGCAGTTCGCGCCGAACAGCTGGAAGGCCTGCAGCGCAGCAAGATAGGTCGGCGCTTCGAGCAATACCTCGGTGCCCGGATCGATGAACAGCTTGCTGGCCAGGTCGAGCGTCTGCTGCGAACCGCTGACGATCAATACCTGGCTCGCTTCGCAGGGCACGCCCAACGCTCGCGCCTCGGCGGCGATGGCCTCGCGCAGCGCCGGCTCCCCTTCGCTCATGCCGTACTGGCCCATGCTCACCGGCATGTCGTCCCAATTCACCTTCGGCAACATCGGCTCGGCGGGCAGGCCGCCGGCAAAGGACATCACCTCCGGGCGCTGCGCCGCGGCGAGGATTTCACGGATCAGAGAGCTTTTCAGTCGGGCGATGCGTTCGGAGAAGGCCATGGGGGTCACCGGTAGCGGGAGCACGGAAGAATGAGTCAAACTGCTTGACCGAAGCTACGACGCCCGGGATGGATACGTCAATATGCCTGACCTAACAAAAAACAGCCTGCAACTCGAAGCGATCCAGGCCTTCTTCTACAGCTACCGGGCCTTCACCGCGAAACCCGACGAGATGCTCGCCCGCCGCGGGCTGAGCCGGGTGCACCACCGCATCCTGTTCTTCATCGCGCGTAATCCGGGGCTGAGTGTCAGCCAACTGCTGGCCGCCCTGGGCGTGACCAAGCAGGCACTGAACCTGCCGCTGCGTCAGTTGCTCGAGCGCGAACTGATCAGCAGTGAGGCCTGCGGCAACGACAAGCGCAAGCGGCGGCTGGGGCTGACCGCTGAAGGCGGCAAGCTGGAAAAGGCCCTGCGCCGCGAGCAGGACCGCCTGCTGCAGCGCGCCTTCGGCGAGGCCGGGGAAGAAGCGGTGAAAGGCTGGCTGGCGGTGAACCAGGCCATTGCCCGCTCGCCGGACGATTAGCGGACGGCCCGCTCCTGCTCGCCGGCGGCGCGCAGGAAAATCAGCGCCAAGGGGATGGTGTTGATGATCGACAGCAAGGTGCCAAAGGCGAACAGTACGATGCTCGCCAGGCAGATGCCGCTCACGACGTCGAACCAGCCCATGACCTTCACCGAGGTGAACGGCAGCTGGATCTTCAGCACACGAATGCCATACCAGAGCTGCACCAGGCCGCTGGGCAGGTACATCATCATGAAATACACCGTCGCGTTGCTTTGGCGCGAGCCGGTCAGGTCGACGTCGAAAAGCATGGAAAACACCTGCATCACCACGGCGATGACGATGAGAATCCACATTGGCCAGCGGAGCCCGCGGGCCGCGAATCGATCCTCAAGCAGACGCGTGCTGCGCCAGGCCAGAAAACACCCCAGCAGCATACTCAGCGCACCCAGCCACTCCTCATACGGCATCAGGAACTTCGGGCCACCCGGCAGGCGAGCGACCATGCCGATACCGATCAGCGTCAGGTCCGTCAGCAGCAGAGCAAGCGTGAGTCCCGCCAGCAGCCGCAGCTTGCCGGACGACCAGTCGCCGACGAGGAAAGGCGTGGGCGCGCGCGTGTCGACCAATTCCACCTGCGGCGCGGCGTATGGGTTCTGCTCCATGAACGGCTGACTCCTGTCTGTCGGGAGTGTGCAACATACTGCGGGCATGCGGGCCGTGCCAGCGATGCCGCCACTGTACGGGCCACTCGGCCACTGGCTGTTATGGGACAGCCCTGCGTTGGCAGGATTAGTCTGGCCCTACAATTAGACCGGTACTCCGCCATGCCCCTCGAACTCCTCGGCGCTTTCGTGCTGTTCGCCTTCGTCACCTCCATCACCCCCGGCCCCAACAACATGATGCTGCTGGCCTCGGGCGTGAACTTCGGCGTGCGCCGGACCATCCCGCACATGCTCGGCATCAGCATCGGCTTCCTGCTGCTGGTGGTCGCCGTGGGCCTGGGCCTGCACCAGCTGTTCGAGCGTTTCCCGGCGACCTACACGGCGCTGCGCTATGCCGGTGGCGCCTACCTGCTCTACCTGGCATGGAAGATTGCCCGCTCCGGCGCGCCCGAAGCGAAGGGTGAGAACGCCGCCAGACCCATGACCTTTCTCCAGGCAGCCGCCTTCCAGTGGGTCAACCCCAAGGCCTGGGTGATGGCCGTCGGCGCCATCGCCACCTACCTGCCGGCCAACAGCTGGATCGGCAACGTCGTGCTGATCGCCACCCTGTTCGCCGTGGTCAACCTGCCCAGCGTGGGCGTCTGGACCATACTCGGCAGCCTGCTGCGGCGCTGGCTGGAAGACCCACTGCGGCTGCGCCTGTTCAATGTCGGCATGGCCGCCCTGCTGGTAGCCTCGCTCTACCCGCTATTCACCCGCACCTGATGGAAGTTCGTGCATGACTGACACCACTCCCGCCGCCGCGCCCTTGCGCCCGCTGGCCGATTCTTCCCCCGCCGCCATCGTCGCCGGGTTCGTCGCCATGCTTACCGGCTACACCAGCTCGCTGGTGCTGATGTTCCAGGCCGGCCAGGCGGCGGGGCTGACCACCGCGCAGATTTCTTCGTGGATCTGGGCGCTGTCCATCGGCATGGCACTGACCACCATCGGCCTCACCCTGCGCTACCGCACCCCCATCGTCATCGCCTGGTCCACCCCCGGCGCGGCGCTGCTGATCAGCAGCCTGCCCGGCGTGCCGTATGGCGAGGCCATCGGCGCGTTCATTGTCTGCGCCGCGCTGATCACGATCTGCGGCGTCACCGGCAGCTTCGACCGCCTGATGCGCCAGGTGCCCGGCTCGCTGGCCTCGGCGCTGCTGGCCGGCGTGCTGTTCCGCATCTGCATCGAGATCTGCAACGCCGCGCAGCAGCAGACGGCGCTGGTAGTGGCGATGTTCGTCAGCTACCTCGTCGCCAAGCGTCTTTCGCCACGTTACGCGGTGTTCGCTGCGTTGCTGGTTGGCGTCGCCCTGGCCGGATTCCTCGGCCTGCTCAACTTCAGCCACTTCCAGCTGGAGATCGCCCGTCCGGTGTGGACC
The DNA here is from genome assembly GCF_001675465.2 of Pseudomonas sp. AU12215. Lineage (NCBI taxonomy): Bacteria > Pseudomonadati > Pseudomonadota > Gammaproteobacteria > Pseudomonadales > Pseudomonadaceae > Pseudomonas > Pseudomonas sp. AU12215. Next base: position 47,034 of record NZ_MACM02000118.1, on the reverse strand, counting down.
ACGCCGAGCTTCTCCCTGGCCGCCACCATCAGCATCGGCATCCCGCTGTTCATCGTCGCCATGGCCTCGCAGAACATGCCGGGCCTCGCCGTACTGCGGGCCGACGGCTACCAGGTGCCTGCCTCGCCGCTGATCTCCACCACCGGCATCGCCTCGCTGCTGCTGGCGCCCTTCGGCTCCCACGGCATCAACCTGGCGGCCATCAGCGCGGCGATCTGCACCGGCCCGGAAGCCCACGAGAACCCGCACAAGCGCTACACCGCCGCACTCTGGTGCGGGCTGTTCTACGGCATCGCCGGCATCTTCGGCGCCACCCTGGCAGCGCTGTTCGCCGCGCTGCCGAAGGCGCTGGTGCTGTCGATCGCCGCGCTGGCGCTGCTTGGTTCGATCACCAATGGCCTGACCAACGCCATGGCCGATGCGCGCCAGCGCGAAGCGGCGATGGTCACCTTCCTGGTCACAGCCTCCGGTTTCACCCTGTTCTCCGTGGGTTCCGCCTTCTGGGGATTGGTTGCAGGCCTGCTGACACAGCTGGTACTGAACTGGCGTCGTTCCGCGTAAGACCCTTCTGCTAGCATGCGGGCGTTTGCCCGAACCGGATCGCCCGCATGCTGCACACCCTGGCCGTCGCCAATTACCGCTCGATCAACTCGCTGGTGCTGCCGCTGGGCCGGCTGAACCTGATCACCGGTGCCAACGGCAGCGGCAAGTCCAACCTCTACCGTGCCCTGCGCCTGCTCGCCGAGACCGCCCAGGGCGGCGTGGTGAATGCATTGGCGCGCGAAGGCGGGCTGGAATCCACCTTCTGGGCCGGCCCGGAAAACCACTCGCGGCGCATGCGCTCGGGCGAAGTGGAAGTCCAGGGCGGCCCGCGCAACGAAGTGAAGCGCCTGCGCCTGGGCTTCGCCGGTGAGGACTTCGGTTACGCCATCGCCCTCGGCCTGCCGCCCCCGCCGGTGGTCAGCGCCTTCGGCCTGGACCCGGAAATCAAGCACGAAAGCATCTGGGCCGGTCCCTGGTATCGCCCCGCCTCGCAACTGGTGGAACGCAACGGTCCGATGCTGCGTGCCCGCGAAGGCCGCAGCTGGCAGGTGCTGGAACAGCACATCCCGACCTTCGACAGCCTGTTCACCCAGATCGGCAGTGGCTCGGACTGCCCCGAAGCACTGCTGCTGCGCGAGCAGATTCGCGGCTGGCGCTTCTACGACCACTTCCGCACCGACGCCGACGCCCCCGCACGCCAGCCGCAACTGGGCACCCGCACGCCGGTGCTGCACCACGACGGCCGCGACCTGGCCGCCGCGCTGCAGACGATTCGGGAAATCGGCGATGCCAATGCCCTGGAAGCCGCCATCAGCGACGCCTTCCCAGGCGCCGAACTACAGATCGATTGCCAGCTTGGCGGGCGCTTCGCCGTCGCGCTGAAACAGCACGGGCTGCTGCGGCCCCTGAGCGCGGCGGAACTCTCCGACGGTACGTTACGCTACCTGCTGCTGGTGGCCGCCCTGCTCACTCCGCGGCCGCCGTCGCTGATGGTGCTCAACGAGCCGGAAACCAGCCTGCACCCGGACCTGCTGCCCGCGCTGGGACGGTTGATCATCGCGGCGTCGAAACACACCCAGGTCTGGGTCGTGTCCCACGCCAGCCGGCTGATCGCCACGCTGGAGGAACACCCCGAGTGCAATTGCCTGCACCTGGACAAGGAACTGGGCCAGACGCGCATCCGCGACCAGGGCATGTTCGATGCCCCGGCGTGGCATTGGGCGGATTGAGCTCGGAGTCAGGCAACGATATGGCGTAGGAGCGACGGGAAAACAATCGCGGATGGAGTCCGCTCCTGCGCTCACGAGAACAATGGACACCCGATGGCGGGTGCGGTAGCGGATCAGGCAGGCGCCTGCGCCGCGGCTGTCTTGCCCACTCCACGGCTGACCCACCAGCCGAACAGACCAGCGGTGAAGAACATCAGCACGCCGTAGATCGCCGCCGGAATCGCCATGGTGCTGTTGTTCAGCAGCATCGGGCTGAGCGCCAGGGCAATGGCCAGGGTGCCGTTGTGGATGCCGATCTCCATGCCGATGGCGATGGACTGCGGCTTGGACAATTTGAGCAGGCGTGGCACCCAGTAGCCCACGGCGAGGCTCAGCAGGTTGAAGCTCAGGGCGGCCGCGCCAACGATGGGGGCGTAGGTCAGGAAGGTCTGCCAGTCCTTGGTCACGGCCACGCCGATGATCACCGCCAGCAGCAGCGCCGAGAGGATCTTCACCGGCTTCTGCAGCGCCGCCGCCACGCTCGGCAGCAGGCGCCGCACGATCATGCCGATGGCGACCGGTCCCAGGACGATGACGAACACCTGCAGCACCTTGCCGAATTGCAGCGGGATGGTCTGGCCATCGTTCATGAAATAGAGCAGAGACATGTTGACGATCAGCGGCATGGTGAGGATGGCGATCACCGAGTTCACCGCGGTCAGCGTGATGTTCAGCGCCACGTCACCGTGGGCCAGGTGGCTGTAGAGGTTCGCGGTGGTGCCGCCGGGCGATGCGGCGAGCAGCATCATGCCCACCGCCAGTGCGGCTTCGAGGGCAAAGCCGACGGTAATGAGGAAGCACGCCAGGGGCAGCAGGATGATCTGGCAGACCAGGCCAATGAGCACCGGCTTGGGATAGCGCACCACGCGGGCGAAGTCGGCGACGGTCAGGGACAGGCCGAGGCCCAGCATGATGATGCCCAGGGCGATGGGCATGAAGAGCGTCAGCAAGGGATCGTTGGTCATTGTCATTATTCTCCAACTGGGGTGGGCCGATTGTTTCGGCCTCTTGGGCGCTTGTAACTGGCCTTGCAGGCCAAAACCACTTCATCCTGTAACAGAATGCAAAGTCTTGTTGCGCACGGGTCGGGATCGTCGGCGGGTACGCTTTTTGTAGGAGCGCGCTTGCTCGCGAACCGCCCAGCGCCGAATCGGCTGGTAAATGCGCTCCTACAGGTGATTCATGAAGTAATAGGACTGGGAACACCCTCTCCCTGAAGGGAGAGGGATTCGTCCTCCGCCACATTCAGTTCGTCGCTCACCTGACACCGTTTCGGTTACATGAAACGGGGGACGAGCCGGCTAAACGGGCGTGTCACCCGCATGCCGAACAGCCCCTCTCCCTTCAGGGAGAGGGTTGGGGAGAGGGAACACTCGAACGCACCGCTCCCCCGAGACGATCAGATCGCCGTGGCCCCGCCATCCACCGGCAGCGCAATGCCCGTGGTGAAGCCGGCGTGGTCGCTGCACAGGTACAGCACCGCACTGGCGATTTCCTCGACGCGCCCCACACGCCCCACCGGATGCATGGCAGCGGCGAACTCGGCCTTCTTCGGGTCGGCCTCGTAGGCACGGCGGAACATGTCGGTGTCGATCACCGCCGGGCAGACGGCGTTGACGCGGATTTTCTTCTTCGCGTACTCGATGGCGGCGGACTTGGTCAGGCCGATCACCGCATGCTTGGAGGCAGCGTAGATGCTCATCTTCGGCGCGGCGCCCAGGCCAGCGACCGAGGCAGTGTTGACGATGGCGCCGCCGCCCTGCTCCAGCATCACCGGGATCTGGTGCTTCATGCACAGCCAGACACCCTTGACGTTGACGCCCATGATGGCGTCGAACTCGCTCTCCTCGCCGTCGGCCAGCTTGCCCTTCTCGATCTCGATGCCGGCATTGTTGAAGGCGTAGTCCAGGCGGCCGTATGCGGCCACGGTGCCTTCCACCAGCGCCTTGACCTCGGCGTCGCGGGTCACGTCGCAACGGATGAAGGTGGCCTCGCCACCGGCGGCGCGGATCAGCTCGACGGTAGCTTCGCCGCCCTTGGCGTCGACGTCGGAAACCACGACCTTCACACCCTGCTGGGCAAAGGCCTGGGCGGTGGCGCGGCCGATACCGTTACCGGCGCCAGTGACCAGGGCAACCTGGCCGGAAAGCAGCTGACTCATGAGCGAACCTCGAAGCGGTTTGGGAGATAACCGTCGCAGTCTAGCCAGCGCTCCAGCGGCGCGAAGCACTATCAGGCGGGGCGACGTTCCTGCATCCATGGCAATGATGATTCCTGCAAATCCGGATCACTGGAACCGATGGGTGAACATTCCTCCGGCGGACGAAACTTGCCCCGGCGCAGCAGGCGGACTATCACCTAGGCTTTCCCCCTGACTGAGTCCACTGCCATGTCTGCCCAGATCAACCGCCAGTTCCAGCTCGCCCAGCGCCCGGTCGGTGCCGCCACCCGCGACACCTTCACCTATGTGGAAACCCCGATCGGCGAACCCGGCCCGGGGCAGATTCTGGTGAAGAACCAGTACCTGTCGCTGGACCCGGCCATGCGCGGCTGGATGAACGACGCCAAGTCCTATATTGCCCCGGTGGCCATCGGCGACGTGATGCGTGCCCTCGGCGTGGGCACGGTGATCGCCTCGCAGCATCCGGACTTCAAGGTCGGCGACGAGGTGAACGGCGCCCTCGGCGTGCAGGATTACTTCCTCGGCGAGCCGAAGGGTTTCTACAAGGTCGACAGCCAGCGCGCGCCCCTGCCGCTCTACCTGTCGGCACTGGGCATGACCGGCATGACCGCCTACTTCGGCTTCCTCGACGTCGGCCTGCCCCAGGCCGGTGATACCGTGGTCGTCTCCGGCGCCGCCGGCGCGGTGGGCAGCGTGGTCGGGCAGATCGCCAAGATCAAGGGTTGCCGCGTGGTGGGCATCGCCGGCGGCACCGACAAGTGCCGCTATCTGGTGGATGAGCTGGGCTTCGACGGCGCCATCGACTACAAGGCCGAGGACGTCAATGCCGGCCTCAAGCGCGAATGTCCCAAGGGCGTGAACGTGTTCTTCGACAACGTCGGCGGCGACATCCTCGACGCCGTGCTGGCCCGCCTGGCGCCCAAGGCGCGGGTGGTGATCTGTGGCGCGATCAGCCAGTACAACAACAAGGAAGCCGTGCGCGGCCCGGCCAACTACCTCTCCCTGCTGGTCAACCGCGCGCGCATGGAAGGCATGGTGGTGATGGATTACGCCCACCGCTTCCAGGAAGGTTTCAAGGACATGGCGACCTGGATCGGCGAAGGCAAGCTGAAATCGAAGGAAGACATCGTCGAAGGCCTGGAAACCTTCCCCGAGACCCTGGCCAAGCTGTTCAGCGGCGAGAACTTCGGCAAGCTGGTGCTCAAGGTCTGATCCGCCCCTCAGCCCCAAAGCCCCTCTCTCCCGCTAGCGGGAGAGAGTTGGGGTGAGGGGTAAACCCAGCACTGAAGTTGCCGTGAGTTGCTGGGATGGCTATGCGCCCTCTATCTCAATGATTTCCGACAAGCTCTGAGGCGCCTTTCCAGCTAGGATTTCCCTTGGCCGATTCCAAGGAAGACCCCCGATGTCCCTCGCCCGCTGGCTGCCCGGTCTGGACAGCCTGCTGCACTACCGCTCCGACTGGCTGCTGCGCGATATCCAGGCCGGCCTGTCGGTGGCTGCGGTGCAGATTCCTACTGCCATTGCGTACTCGCAGATCATCGGCTTTCCACCGCAGGTCGGGCTCTACGCCTGCATCCTGCCGATGCTGATCTACGCCATCGTCGGCAGCTCGCGGCAATTGATGGTCGGCCCGGATGCCGCCACCGCCGCCATGGTCGCGGCGGCCATCACGCCGCTGGCGGCAGGCAACCCGGAGCGGCTGCTGCAACTGTCGATGATAGTCGCGGTGCTGGTGGGCGCGCTGTCCATCGCCGCCGGTTTCGCGCGTGCGGGCTTCGTCGCCAGCTTCCTGTCGCGGCCGACGCTGGTGGGTTACCTCAACGGTATCGGCCTGAGCCTGATCGCCGGTCAGCTCGGCAAGATCCTCGGCTACCACAGCGAGACCAGCGGTTTCGTCCGCGGCCTGATCGCGCTGGTGCGCAATCTCGCCGATACGCACCTGCCGACGCTGGCGCTGGGCGTCGGCACCCTGGCACTGATGATCCTGTTACCACGTCGCTACCCGAAGATTCCCGGCGCGCTGGTCGGCGTGTTATTCGCCTCGGTCATCGCCGCCCTGTTCGGCCTGGACCAGTACGGCATCAAGCTGCTGGGCGAGGTGCCGCAAGGCCTGCCCCACCTGACCTGGCCGAAGACCAGCGTCGAGGAGGCCGGCAGCCTGTTCCGCGATGCCATGGGCATCACCATCGTCAGCTTCTGCAGCGCGATGCTCACCGCGCGCAGCTTCGCCGCCCGCCACGGCTACGCCATCGACGCCAACCACGAGTTCATGGCGCTGGGCATGGCCAACATCGGCGCGGGGATTTCCCAGGGCTTCGTCATCAGCGGCGCCGACTCGCGTACCGCGGTGAACGACATGGTCGGCGGCAAGAGCCAGATGGTCGGCGTGGTCGCCGCCCTGGTGATCGGCCTGGTCCTGCTGCTGTTCAGCAAGCCGCTGGGCTGGGTGCCGATGCCGGCGCTGGGCGCGGTGCTGCTGATGGCCGGCTGGGGCCTGATCGACTTCCGCGCACTGCGCGGTTTCTGGGCGCTGAGCCGGTTCGAGTTCGGCCTGTGCGTGCTGACCACGGTCGGCGTGCTCAGCGTCGGCGTGCTGCCGGGCATCTTCGTCGCCATCATGCTGGCCCTGCTGCGCCTGCTCTATCTCACCTACCGCCCGCACGACGCGGTAATGGGCTGGGTGCATGGCATCGACGGCCAGGTGGAAATCGAGCAATACCCCAACGCGCGCACCTTGCCGGGGCTGGTGATCTACCGCTTCGACGCGCCGATCCTGTTCTTCAATGCCGACTACTTCAAGCAACGCATCCTCGAGGTGGTGGCCCAGACGCCGAACGCCCGCGCCGTGCTGCTCAACGCCGAAGGCATCCTCAACCTGGACATCAGCGGCCTGACCACGCTACGCGAAGTGCAGCAGACCCTGGAGGCCCGGGGCGTTTACCTGTCGCTGGCGCGGGTCACCGGCGAAACGCTGGCCCTGCTCAAACGCTCGCAACTGCTGGGCGAGGTCAAGCCGCCGCTGGTGTTCAGCTCCGTGCGTGCGGGTGTCAACGCCTACCGGCGCTGGCACCAGCAGCGCAAGCGCGAGCAGGAGGCGGCCGAACGTGCCGCAGCGGCGTCACAGCCGGAACTGCCCCACCAGCCCCTGTAGCTCGCGACTGAGCTGCGCCAGCTCGACGCTGGACGATGCGGTGGACTCCATGGCCTGCGCCGATTCGTCGGCGATGCCACGGATGCTGGTGACGCTGCGGCTGATCTCCTCGGCGACCGCGCTCTGCTGTTCGGAAGCGGCGGCGATCTGCTGGTTCATCTGGTGGATCACCGCCACCGCCGAGGCGATGTTGCCCAGCGCGGCCTCGGTCTGTACCGCGTCGCCCACGGTCATCTCCACCAGCGCGTGACTGCGCTGCATGCGCTGGACCGACGTGGTCGCGCCGCTCTGCAGGGCGGCGATCAACGTCTCGATTTCGGCGGTGGACTGCTGGGTGCGCCGCGCCAGCGCCCGCACTTCGTCGGCCACCACGGCAAAGCCCCGGCCCTGCTCGCCGGCCCGCGCCGCCTCGATGGCAGCATTGAGCGCCAGCAGGTTGGTCTGCTCGGCGACGTTCTTGATCACCACCAGCACGCTGCCGATGCTCTGGCTCTCGCGGCCGAGCTGCTCGATGCTTTCGGTGGCCGCGCGCACGGCGTCGGCCAGTTGCTCGATACGGCCAAGGGTCTGGCGTACCACATCCTGCCCGCTGGCGACCTTGCCATCGGCCTGTTCGGCGGAACTGGCGGCTTCCTCGGCGTTGCGCGCGACATCATGCACGGTGGCCGCCATCTGGTTCATCGCCGTGGCGACCTGATCGGTCTCGGCCTTCTGCGAGTTCACCCCGTGCTGGGTGCGCTCGGTGACGCTGGAAAGCGCCTGCGCCGACGCGGTGATCTGCCCCACGCCATCGCTGAGGCGGCTGACAATGCCGCGCAGGCTGTCGGCCATGCTGCCCACCGCGCCCATCAATTGGCCGACTTCGTCCTTGCGCCGCACTTCGACACTCACACTCAGATCGCCCTCGGCGATGCGGCTGGCCATGCCGATCACCTGGCGCAGCGGCCGCACGATCATCCAGGTGATCAGCAGCGAAGCCAGTGCGCCCACCAGCAGCGCCAGCGCCGCCGAAGAGACGATCAGCAGCGTATTGGTGCGTAGCTGCGTCTGCATGGCCGCCCGCTGCGCCGCATAGGCGTCATCGACCTGCTGCATGACCTGGGCCGCGCGGTCGTTCATCTGCGCGTGGACCTGTTTTTCCTGCTCGAGGCTGGCGGTGTATTCGTCGAGCTTCTCGACGAAGGCGTTGATGTTGGTGATCACGTCCTTGAGCACCGAGACGTAGGTCGGGTCGGTGATGGCCTCCTGCAGCTTGGCGGACAGTTCCAGCGCCTCGGCGGCGGACTTGATGCGCCCACCCTCGGCCTTCTCGCCGCTCTCGCCGCCGACCGCCATGCGCGAGCGCGCCTCGTTCAGGCCCTGCAGCACCAGACGGTAGAGCTGGCTGACCTGGGCGGCCTGCTGCAGCAACTCCTCACCCTTCTGGCCCTGGGATTCCTTGAGTTCGTAGGCGCCGTCATCGGCCAGGCTGGATTGCAGGATGTCCAGGCTGTTGGACGCACCGTTCACCGACCAGGTGGCGGCGTCCAGCGACAGCCGCCGGCTTTTGCTGGACTTTTCGAACTTCTCGAATGCCGCCAGGTAATCGGCGATGCCCTGCTCCACCCGGGCCATGGCTGCCGCCTGGTCCGGCCGGGCCTTGAGCCGCGCCACCGCCTCGCCGAGATTGCCGGCGTGCTCGCGCAGGCGCTTGGCGGAAGCATCGCTGGCATCGATGACGAAATCCTTCTCACTCTGGCGCATCTCCAGCAGTTCGCGGTTGATGGTCGACATGTCGCCGAGCAGGTCGAAGCGCTGGGAAATGGCGCGCAACGACGTCACGCCGATGACCGCCACCAGCGCCGTGAGCAACAGCACCAGGCCGAAGCCGATGGCCAGTTTCTTCGCCGTGCCCATGTCGGCCAGACGACGCTGCACGAAGGCAACCATGGCTACTCCCCCCATCCGCAATGGCGTTGCAGGAAATCCTCGTAGGTCTCCTGCTCGTTATCGGTGCTTGTGGGCGGAACATTAGGAGCGCTGCCCATCGACTGGATAGAGGGCGCGACGGTGATGGCACGGTGATGCTGCGCAGGGATACGTGGAGGTCGTATCCAGAACACTGAACAGGACTTTCCTGGCACGGATACGGAAATCGCCGACAGCGACCTGCCTGCCCGACCATTCAGATTCCGACACCTGCCCTTCCACTCCAGGTGCGCGGATGAACGCCTTCTATCAACTGGTCCTGCAGCGCCCGCTGACAGGATTCGCCGACCAACTCTTCCTGCCGGAGCTGTACCGCGAGCAACGCCGCCTCGACCCCCTGCTGCTGACGCGCGGGCATCTGCCGATTCGGCATTTCGTCTGCCCGCAGACCTACGACGAGAGCAAGGGCGAATGGCTGGACTGCTGGTTCGAGGCGCAGGCCGGCTGGCGCCTGGTACGGGTCGTCGTCAGCCTGGTTCACGGCAGTATGCTGGAATTCACCCACCGCGACGCATTGCTCTCGGAACTCTTCGCCCTCGGCGAGCGGCTGGACGAGGCGCGCCTCGGCGACATCCGCTGGCAACTCGGCCTGGAGCTGGAATTTGCCTGACGTCGCAGCGCCAGGCGCGCAGCCCTACTTCGGACGAATCATGCTGAAGGTGTCACGGGTGTAGCTGTACTGGGTGCCGCCCAGACGGCCCACCAGGTCCAGCCGCGCCGGGTCGATGTGGCGTTCGTCCTGCATCACCGCATCGTCGATATGCGCCAGTAGCACTCGGGCGAAGATCAGCATGCTCGAGGGGTTTTCCGCCGGGTAGGGCATGATTTCCGCCAACTGGCATTCGAAGGCCACCGGCGCGCCCACGACGCGGGGTGGAGCAACACGCTCGCTGGGCACGGTGGCGATGCTGGCGTGCTCGATCTCGCTGACGCCGTGGGGCAGCCAGGCGGCGGTAGCGTTCATGGCTTCGGCCTGCGCGGCGCTGACCAGGTGGATCACCAGCTCGCCGGTCTCGCGCACGTTGCGCAAGGTGTCCTTGACGCTGCCGTCGTCGCGCACGCTGGTGTTGACCAGCAGGGTCGGCGGCGAATCGCTGATGACCTGGAAGAAGCTGAACGGCGCGAGGTTGCTTTGTCCCTCTTTCGACAGCGTGGAGACCCAGGCGATGGGCCGCGGCGTGACGGTGGAAGCCAGCCAGCGATAGGCCTCGGCCTTGGGCAGTTGGGTGAAGTCGAGTTGCATGGGCAGATCCGGACAAATCGGTGGGAAGACGCGGACCGCGCCAGGCGGCCCGGCGGTGCGCGGCTCAGCGGCCGGCGCGGGATTCCTTGATGTAGAAACGCGCGCGGCTGGCCTTGTCGGAGCAACCGGTGTACGCCTCGACCTGCTGCTGGGTCTTGGCGGCGGTCAGCAGGCCCAGGGCCTTGGAGTAGCTGACTGTGCCGGCGAAGCCTTCGGCTTTGGCCAGGTCCAGTTCGTGCCAGGCGGCATCCAGTTGCGAGGCGCAACTGTCGCGGTTGACGGTCTTGCCCGAGCAGCCAGCGACGGCCAGCGCCAGGGCGATGATCAGGGGAATGCGCGGCATGACGGAACTCCTGGGAATATTCGCGGTGAATCCAGCTTAGAACGCGGCGCGGGGGCCTGCCGGATGGCGCCGCAGTATGCCATCGGACGGATGGCGTTCAAGCGACTACTACACTGACTGCCCACGGGATATCCCGACAGGAGAAGGATCATGGTGCATCAGGGCAGTTGCCATTGCGGGCAGATCGCGTTCGAAGTGGAAGGGGATGTCGGTGAGGTCGTGTCATGCAACTGCTCGATCTGCCGGCGCAAGGGCTCGCTGCTCTGGTTCGTGTCGCGCGGCAAGCTGAAGCTGACGACTCCTGAGAGTGCGATGAGCACCTATACGTTCAACACCCATCGCATCGAGCATCGCTTCTGCCCCACCTGCGGCTGCGCACCGCTGGCCTACGCCAGCGCGCCGGACGGCACGCCGATGGCGGCGATCAATGTGCGCTGCCTGCCGGGAGTGGAGCTCGCCGGGCTGACGGTGAAGGAATACGACGGCAAGAGCCGGTGAACAGACCAATGCCCCGCTGCGGCCTTGAAATCATCGCGGACGGAGTCCGCGATCAGCCAGCCGCTGCAGAAGATTCGATCAACGCTCCGCGCGGAACCGCAGGTATTCCACCACCTCGTCCTGGGTGCCGCGGAACTCCACGCGCTCGCCCTTGCTTTCGCGCTGGAAGGCGTACATCGGGTCGTAGTATTCGCCCAGCAGTCCCTCGATCCAGCCCCGGTGCAGGTCCACCGCGCCCGTCACCTTCTGCTCGTCCAGCGCTGCGTCCATGATCGCCGCCAGGCGCTGGTAGCGCTCGCCGCCCAGCCGCTTGACGATGCCCGACAGGCTCTTGCGCAGGTAAGCCGCGAAGGAGTCGAAGCCCCCCTCCTCGCCCACCACCTGGACATGGTCGGCGCACAGATTCACCACGTAGTCCTTGAGGATGCGCTCCACGCGCTGCTCGAAGCTGTCCTCCAGCCACACCAGCGGGTAGTGCTGCATGCCCTGGTACAGCTCCAGCGGCACCGAACAGCTGCCAACGATGCGGCCCTCATCCTCCAGCACGAACTGCTCCATGCCGGCGTGGCGCTTCTTCAGGATGTCGATGGCCAGGCGGTTCTCGAAATCGATCTGCGCGGGCTGCGGCGTGGCGCGGCGGCCGAAGGCGGAGCCGCGGTGGTTGGCGTGGCCTTCAAGGTCCAGGCTGTTGGCCAGTTGGGCGATGACCTCGGTCTTGCCGGTGCCGGTCAAGCCGCCCACCAGCACGAACTGGCATTCCTCGGTGGCCGCACGAGTGGTATCGAAGAGGAATCCACGCATCGCCTTGTAGCCGCCGACAACCCGCGGGTAATCGATGCCAGCCTCGGTCTTCAGCCACTGCTGGGTGATCTGCGACCGCAGGCCACCGCGGAAGCAGTACAGGTAACCTTCGGGGTTGGCCTTGGCGAAATTCGCCCAGGCTTCGATCCGCTCGGCCTTGATCTGGCCGCAGACCAGTTCGTGGCCCAGGGCAATGGCCGCCTGTTGGCCATGTTGCTTGTAGCTGGTGCCGACCTTCTGCCGCTCGATGTCGTTCATCAGCGGCAGGTTGATCACATTGGGGAAGGCGCCCTTGCCGAATTCGACGGGGGCACGCACGTCCATCATCTTCACATCGCCGAGGAACAGCTCGCGGTAGTGGCGGGTGTTGTCGCGCATCACTCCACCTCGACCGCGTGGCGCTGTCGGCCAACCAGTTCGCCGATGGGCGCCAGGTCCATGCCCAGTTCCTTCGCCGTGGCGAGGAATTGCGCTTCTCCCTCCGGCTCCACTGCCACCAGCAGGCCGCCGCTGGTCTGCGGGTCGCACAGCAGCAGCTTGTGCAGCTCGGACAACGGCGCGATGCGCTCGCCGTAGCTGTCGAAGTTGCGCAGGGTGCCGCCGGGCACGCAGCCGGCTTCCAGGTAATGCTCGACGCTGGCCAGGCGCGGCACGGCGTCGTAGCGCACGCGAGCGGTCAGCCCGCTACCGTCGGCCATTTCCACCAGGTGGCCGAGCAGGCCGAAGCCGGTGACGTCGGTCATCGCCTTCACGCCGTCGAGCTTGCCGAAGCGCGCGCCGGGTTTGTTCAGGGTGCACATCCAGTCGCGGGCGACGCCCACGTCTTCGGCGCGCAGCCTGGCCTTCTTCTCGGCGGTGGTGAGGATGCCGATGCCCAGCGGCTTGGTCAGGTACAACTTGCAGCCGGCGGTGGCGGTGTCGTTGCGCTTCATGAAGCGCTTCTCCACCAGCCCGGTGACGGCCAGGCCGAAGATCGGCTCGGGCGCGTCGATGGAATGCCCGCCGGCCAGCGGGATACCGGCTTCGTCGCAGACCTTGCGGCCACCGGCGATCACTTCACGGGCGATTTCCGGCGCCAGCACGTTCACCGGCCAGCCGAGAATGGCGATCGCCATCAGCGGGTCCCCCCCCATGGCGTAGATGTCGCTGATCGCGTTGGTGGCGGCGATGCGACCGAAATCGAAGGGATCGTCGACGATCGGCATGAAGAAGTCGGTGGTGGACACCACGCCGCGTTCGGCGTCGATAGCATAAACCGCAGCGTCATCGCGCGAGGCATTGCCGACCCACAGCTTCGGGTCGAGGTTCTGCGCGCCGCTGCCGGCGAGGATCACCTCCAGCACCTTGGGGGAAATCTTGCAGCCGCAACCGGCACCATGGCTGTACTGGGTCAGGCGGATCGGTTCGCTCATCGGGAGGCTCCGGCAGGGAAACAAACGCCGATTCTAGCAAAGCCCGGCTTGGCTCGACCGGTGTGCCCGGCGTATCGTCAGGCAGTTCGTAACGCGGAGTTGCCCTATGTCAAAACAGATTGCGCTGGTGCTTGGCTCCGGCGGAGCCCGAGGTTATGCGCACATTGGCGTAATCGAGGAGATCGAGCGGCGTGGCTATGAAGTGGTGTGCATCGCCGGCTGCTCCATGGGCGCGGTGATCGGCGGCATCTACGCCGCCGGCAAACTGGGCGAATACCGCGACTGGGTGGAAAGCCTGGACTACCTCGACGTGCTGCGCCTGCTGGACGTCAGCTTCCGCCTCGGCGCCATCCGCGGCGAGCGGGTGTTCGGCAAGATTCACGAACTGCTCGGCGAGATCAATATCGAGGACTTGCCCATCCCCTACACGGCGGTCGCCACCGACCTGACCAACCAGCAGGAAATCTGGTTCCAGGAAGGCTGCCTGCACCAGGCCATGCGCGCCTCGGCGGCGATTCCCAGCCTGTTCACCCCGGTCATGCAGGGCACCCGCATGCTGGTGGACGGCGGCCTGCTCAACCCGCTGCCGATCGTCCCGGTGGTCTCGACCCACGCCGACCTGATCGTCGCGGTCAACCTCAACGCCACCAACCAGCGCCAGTACTCACTGCCGGTGATCGAGCGCCCCGCCGCCCTGAAAGGCCGCTTCGATGCGGTGCTCTCCGGGCTGTCCAACAAGCTGAGCTTCTTCCGTAAAGGGGAGTCCGAGCCGCCACCCGAGCTGATCGCCGACGCCCTGCTCCACCCGGTCCCGGCCGCCGCCGAGGAGCCCGCCGAGCCGGAAATGCAGCAACCCGCCGCCGCCCCGCAGGCCAAGGGCTCGCCACGCTCCGCGACCGGCAGCCACGTGATCGACAGCAGCAGCCCGGCCTCCTTGCTGGAACTGGTGAACCAGAGCTTCGAGGTGATGCAGACGTCGCTGGCGCAGTACAAGATCGCCGGCTACCCGCCGGATATCCTGATCAACGTGCCCAAGCGCGTGTGCCGCTTCTTCGAGTTCTACAAGGCCCCGGAACTCATCGCCCTCGGCCGGCAGATCGCCAGCGATACGCTGGATAGGTATGAGGCGGAGAATCCCCTATGACATGGGCACCGTTATCTGAATTCGAACTTTGGAATCTGATCAATGAGGCGGAAAGTACAATGCGGCCGTCTCTGTACCGACTATGGGAGGCCATTCAGATTGCGCCCGAGAAGTGGCAACAAGTTCCCTATGGCCAACGGAGTGGCGGCTTCTGGGTGGTTGCTGTGATTGGACAGCAAGTGCTCTGGTACAACGACATAGAGCGCGGATTCAATATCTCTGTCTACCGCCAATTCGGTGTTATTGAAGAGTATTTCTGCAACCAAGACTCGCTGGTTGAGACGGTTCAATCGCTTCAGAATCTGCTCAGTGAGGGATACTCACTGGTTAGAGCAGGCCCACCATAGCCGATTTCGTAAGGCGGCCGAGTTAGGTGTTATGCAATTCGCGAGCAAGCTCGCTACGAAAAGCCACTCTGTTCTGGCTCTGGCTCTTGAAGATTTCCAGAGAAACATCCCCAAACTCCGAATCGCCCCGTTCAGGAGGCCTCGTTGAATTGGAGTTTCAGGGGTTGAGCGGCATGGATGTCGCGAGAGCTGCGATGGGCCAGGGACGGCCCTTCGTGGGGGGACGCCTAGTTCGTGCCCCTGAAATTGCGATTCAACGAGGGTATTTTTCGCCTAAGCGAACAACCGGATGATTGGGACAAGACCTTTGCCTACTTTGCGTGGGGCGGCCATCCGTCGTTTGGCAAAGTAGGTCGCCCGAGGGGGCGAAACAGGAAGTTCGCGCGCACTCCGGCGCGACGCGGGAAACAAAGGCGCGAGGCAGACACATCGCGGACGAAGTCCGCTCCTACGCGGGAACTTACGTCGCGCGATCAGGCCTCGCGCAAGCGGTAGCCAACACCGGCTTCAGTGACAATGAATCGCGGCGTCGCCGGATCATCGGCGAGCTTCTGCCGCAGATGCCCAACCACCACCCGCAGATAGTGCGTGTCCTCGGTATGCGTCGGCCCCCAGATATCCTTGAGCAGTTGCTGCTGGGTAACCACCCGCCCGACGTGCCGAGCGAGGGTCGAAAGCACCGAGTACTCCTTGCGCGTCAGCGAGACTTCGTCACCGTCGAGCAGCACACGGCGGTAGGAGAAATCCACGCTCAGCGGCCCGACCGCCACCACCGCTTCCTGCGCCTCGCCACTGCCGCCCTGACGCAGCAACACACGGATGCGCGCAAGAAACTCCTGGATGCCGAAGGGCTTGGTCACGTAGTCGTTGGCGCCGCTGTCCAGCGCCAGCACCTTCTCGCTTTCGCTGGCGCGCACCGACAGCACCAGTACCGGTACCTGCGACCACTCGCGCAGCTCACGCAGCACGTCCTGGCCGTCCTTGTCCGGCAGGCCAAGGTCGAGCACCACCAGGTCCGGTCGCCCCAGCGCGGCCTGGGCCAGACCCTCCTCGCCGCTACCGGCTTCCAGCACCTTGTAGCCGCCAGCGCTGAGGCTGATGCGGAGAAACTTGCGGATCTGCGGTTCGTCGTCGACGACCAGAATCGTGGCGGCGCTGGCGTTCATCGGGGTGTTGGGCTGGCTGGCGGAAGCGTTCAGCTTGAGCCTTTCAGACAGCAGCATCAAGCTCCTCCATATCCGGCTGCTGCTGCAGCGGCAGGTGCAGCACGAGGGTGGTGCCGCGCCCGTCGATGCCATCCTCGACGGTGATCCGCCCGCCGTGGGCACCGACCATGCCCTGGCAGATCGCCAGGCCCAGCCCGGTGCCCTGCCCGCCTCGGTCACCGCGGGCCGCGGTGTAGAACATGTCGAAGATCTTCTCCCGCTCCGCCGGCGGAATGCCCGGCCCTTCGTCGCTGACCGAGAAGCGCAACTCGTCCTCGATGGAATCCACTGCAACGCGCAAGCGGCCCTGTGGCGGCGAAAAGCGTGCGGCGTTTTCCAGCACGTTGACCAGCGCCTGCTCGATCAGCGCGGCGTGCACGTAGAGCAGCGGCAACTCCGGCGGCACGCGGGTTTCCACGCGGTACGGGGCAACCACGGCGCGCAGGCGGTTGAGCGCGCTGCCGACGATGTCGCCGGGCGATACCCAGTCGCGCGAGAGTTTCAGGCCGCCGTGGCCGAGGCGGGTCATGTCCAGCAGGTTCTGGATGTAGCGGTCCAGGCGTTCGGCCTCGTCGCGGGTGCTTTCCAGCAGTTCGCGGCGGTCCGGCGGCGGGATCGCGTCGCCCAATGCCAGCAGGCTGTCGATGGCGCCGCGCATGGAGGTCAGTGGCGTGCGCAGGTCATGGCTGACCGAGGCCAGCAGCGCGCTGCGCAGTTGTTCGGTTTCGCCGTGCAGGCGCGCGGCTTCCAGGTCTTCGGCCAGACGCGCACGGGCCAGGGCCTGCCCCAGCGGCTGGCCGAGGGCAGCGAGCAGACGGCGGCGCGAGCCTGGCAGCGGTTGGCCATCGCGCGGGCTGACACCCAGCAGAGCCAAAGGGCCATCCTCGCCGAACAGCGGCCACCACCACCAGCGCCCCCCCGGCAGCGTGCCGGTACCCAGCCCGGCGGGCTGGTCGTGTTGCCAGGCCCAGTCGGCGGCGGCGCGCTCCTGGTCGTCGAAAGGCCGGTTCAATCCTCCTTCGACTTTCCACTCGCGGTTGACCTGCCCGAGCAGGCAGATGTCCAGCCCATCCCAGCCACCCAGTTGTTGCGCGGCGGCGGCCATCACCGCCTGGCGGTCGGTGGCGGCGGTGAGCTTGCGCGACAGGTCGAGCAGTTGGCTGGTCTCTTCCTGCGTCTCACGCAACGCCTGCAATTGCCGGCGCTGGCGGGCGGCAAGGTTGCCGGTGAGGCCGGCCATGAGCAGGAAGAACAGCAGCGTCAGCACGTCTTCTTCGCGCTGGATGGAGAAGGAGAAATGCGGCGGGATGAACAGGAAGTCGTAAGCCAGGAACGACAGCACCGCGCAGGCCAGCGCCGGGCCGAGGCTGCTGCGCACCGCCACCAGCAGCACGGCGGCGAGGAACACCAGGGAGATGTTCGGCAGTTCCAGCACGCTGGCCACGCCCCAGGCCAGCGCGCTGGCACAGGCAGCGGCCAGCGCGGCGAGCAGGTAATTGCCCCAGGGCCAGGGCGTCTGCGCGCGAACCTTGGGTGGCGTGAGATCAGCCTCGCTGTCGAGCACGCTGATTTCCAGCCCGTCGCCCAGGCGCAGCAGGCGCGCCGCCAGGCCGCCGCCGAACAGCTGGCGATACCAGCGTTGTCGAGAACGGCCAACCAGCAACAGCGTGGCGCGACGCTCCTTGGCATGTTCGACCAGGGTTCGCGCGACTTCGCCACCGCGCAGTTCGACGACATCGCCGCCTAAGCGCTCAGCGAGTTGCTGGGCGCTCTGCAATTGCATGCGCGACTCTTCGCTGCGCGCCTCGCCGGTGTCGACATGCACCAGCGACCAGGGCAGGTGCCGGCGTTCGGCTACGCGACTGGCGTGGCGCACCAGGCGTTCGGCGTTGTGTTCGCCATCCACGCCGACCAGCAGGCGCCCACGCACGGCGGGCGCCTCGCCGCCCTGCTGGCGGTAGCGATGGGTAAGGTCGGCATCGACCCGCGCGGCGGCCGTCTGCATGGCCAGCTCGCGCAGCGCGGTCAGGTTGGTCTGGCTGAAGAAGGCATCGATGGCGGCGCGCGCCTGTTCGGGCACGTAGACCTTGCCCTCGCGCAAGCGCTCCAGCAGTTCGCGCGGCGGCAGGTCCACCAGCAACAGTTCGTAGGCTTCCTGCAGGACCCAATCGGGCACGGTTTCGCGCACCTGCACGCCGGTGATGTCGCGGACGTGGTCGTTGAGGCTTTCCAGGTGCTGGACGTTGACCGTGGTGTAGACGTCGATGCCGGCGGAGAGCAGCTCCTGGATGTCCTGCCAGCGCTTGGCGTGGCGGCTGCCGGGTGCATTGCTGTGGGCCAGTTCGTCCACCAGCGCCAGCGTGGGCGGGTCGGCGAGCAGGCCGTCGAGGTCCATTTCTTCGAGGGTGATGCCACGGTAGACGGAGCGCTTGAGCGCCTGCTGCGGCAGACCGGCGAGCAGTGCTTCGGTTTCGGCGCGGCCGTGGGTTTCGACGATGCCGACGCGCAGCTTGACGCCCTGGCGCAACTGGCTCTGGGCGGCCAGGAGCATGGCGTAGGTCTTGCCGACGCCCGGCGCGGCGCCAAGGAAAACCTTGAGGCGGCCACGGCCCATGGCAGGCAGGTCGGCCAGCAGGGCATCGGCGCGGTTGGGGTCGGTCATGTGGCTATCCTCGAAGTGCCTGATGGCGCTCGTTCATGTGTTGCTGGAGAAGGGGCCGAAACCTCTTTCCCACGGGAAGATACCGTCAGCCAGCGCCGCCTTCCTGCATAGCGTCGACGGCGCTCCTACCAGAACAACGCGCGCGTGCTTTTGTAGGGTGCATAACGCGCCAGCGTTACCCACCACGATCAGAGCCGGCGGATAACCTGTTCCAGGTTATTCGCCCTACGGTCCAACCCTGGCTGCACCCTGCTACACAGGCGCTGGAGTCTAGCGAGGCAGGCTGGCCAGGGCCATGTTCAGCGCCAGCACGTTGACCACGGCGGGGCCGATCAGCGGGCGCTCGGTGTTCGCCTCCACCAGCTTCTCCAGGCTCGCCGCCGGTACGCCGCGTTCCAGGGCGATGCGCGGCACCTGGTACAGCGCGGCGGCGGGCGGCAGCTGCGGGTCGAGGCCACTGCCGGAGGTGGTGACCAGCGCCAGCGGCACCGGCTGGCCGCCAATCTGCTGGGCGGCGGCATCCTTCGCGATGCGTTCGGCCAGCGCCGGGTTGCCGGGCGCAAGGTTGCTGGCGCTGCTGGAGACGGTGGCGAAATCACCGGCCGAGGGGCGCGAATGGAACCACTGGGCGCCGTCGAATTTCTGCGCGATCAGGGCCGAGCCGCGGACATTGCCCTGATCGTCGCGCACCAGGCTGCCATTGGCCTGGTCGTGGAAGGCCACCTGGGCGATGCCGGTGACGGCCAGCGGGTAGACAACACCGGTGATCGCGCTGAGCAGGACCAGCGAGGCGATGGCGGGGCGGAGTTGGTTGAGCATGTTGGTGTTCCTCTGTTGGGTCGGGAGCGAGAGGCTTCCCCTCACCCCAGCCCTCTCCCTAGGGAGAGGGGGTAATTCGGCGCCGGACCTTAACTGTAGGAGCGAGCTTGCTCGCGAACAGTCATCCGGCTGCTCCCGCGCTCGGGCGGTTCGCGAGCAAGCTCGCTCCTACGAAAAGCCGCTCAGCAGTCAGGCGAGGCCGATGGCGACGAGCAGCATGTCAATCACCTTGATCCCCACGAACGGCGCGACCAGCCCGCCCACGCCGTAGATCAGCAGGTTGCGCCGCAGCAGCTGCGAGGCGTCGCTGGCCTGCACACGCACGCCGCGCAGGGCCAGGGGGATCAGCGCGACGATGATCAGCGCGTTGAACACGATGGCCGAGAGGATGGCGCTCTGCGGGCTGGCCAGCTTCATCACGTTGAGCACGCCCAGCTGCGGGTAGATGCCGGCGAACAGCGCGGGAAGGATGGCGAAGTACTTGGCCACGTCGTTGGCCACCGAGAAGGTGGTCAGCGCGCCACGGGTCACCAGCAGTTCCTTGCCGACCTGCACCACGTCCAGCAGCTTGGTCGGGTCGCTGTCCAGATCCACCAGGTTGGCGGCCTCGCGGGCGGCCTGGGTGCCGTCGTTCATGGCCATGCCGACATCCGCCTGGGCCAGGGCCGGAGCGTCGTTGGCGCCGTCGCCGCACATGGCGACCATGCGCCCCTCGCCCTGCTCCTGGCGGATGCGCACCAGTTTCTTCTCCGGCGTGGCTTCGGCGATCACGTCGTCCACGCCGGCTTCGGCGGCGATGGCGGCGGCGGTCAGCGGGTTGTCGCCGGTCACCATCACGGTGCGGATGCCCAGGCGGCGCAGCTCGGCGAAGCGCTCGCGGATGCCCGGCTTGACCACGTCCTTGAGGTGAATGGTGCCCAGCAGCTTGCCGTCGGCTACTACCAGCAGCGGCGTGCCGCCGCTCTGGGCGATCCGTTCGATTTCCTTGGCCAGGCTTTCCGGCATCTGCGCGCGCTCCAGGCCAACGAAGGCCAGCGCGGCGTCGACGGCGCCCTTGCGGTAGATGTGGCCGTCCATGTCGATGCCCGACAGGCGCGTCTCGGCGCTGAAGGCGATCGGCGTCACGCGGCTGCGCTCCGGCTCCGGAAGGACGATCTGCGCGCGCAGGAACTCCACGATGGATTTGCCTTCCGGCGTATCGTCCGCCAGTGAGGCGAGGAACGCGCCCTCGGCCAGTTCCAGCGGCTGCACGCCGGGCGCGGTGTGCAGCGCGCTGCAGCGGCGGTTGCCGAAGGTGATGGTGCCGGTCTTGTCGAGCATCAGCACGTGCACATCCCCCGCCGCCTCCACGGCGCGGCCGGACTTGGCGATGACATTCAGGCGCACCAGTCGGTCCATGCCGGCGATGCCGATGGCCGAGAGCAGGCCGCCGATGGTGGTGGGGATCAGGGTCACCAGCAGCGCCACCAGGAACACCAGCGGCAGGTTGCCGCCGGCGAACAGGGCGAAGGGCTTAAGGGTCACGACCACCAGCAGGAAGATCAGCGTCAGGCCGATCAGCAGGATGTCCAGCGCCACTTCGTTGGGGGTCTTCTGGCGCTTGGCGCCCTCCACCAGCGCGATCATGCGGTCGAGGGTGGATTCACCGGGGTTGGCGGTGATCTTCACCAGCAGCCAGTCGGAGACCAGCCGGGTGTTGCCGGTGACGGCCGAACGGTCGCCGCCGGATTCGCGGATCACCGGCGCGGATTCGCCAGTGATAGCGGCCTCGTTGACCGCCGCCACGCCTTCGATCACCTCGCCGTCGCCGGGGATCAGCTCGCCGGCTTCGACGCGTACCACGTCGCCCTTGCGCAGGCTGCTGGCGGCGACTTTCTCGAACTTGCCGGTCACCGCCATGCGCATGGCCTGCAGGCCCTGGGTACCGGCCTTGAGGCTGTCGGCGCGGGCCTTGCCGCGGCCTTCGGCAAGGGCTTCGGCGAAGTTGGCGAAGAGCACGGTGAACCACAGCCACACGGCGATCTGCACGGCGACGAAGGTGGGCACCGCCTCGCCGCCGACCACACACAGCACGGTGGTCAGCACGGCGGTCAGGGCGACCACCAGCATCACCGGCGAGCGTTGCAGCTGGCGTGGGTCGAGCTTGATGAAGGCCTGCAGCAGTGCCGGCTTCCAGAGGGCGGACAGCGCGGTGGTCGGGCGTTTTTCAACGGCCTTTTTCATTGCGAGTTCCCGGGTATGTGCGTTCATTCAAGGAGCTCCTCAGAAACCAAGCGTCAGGTGGTCGGCCACCGGGCCCAGCACCAGCGTCGGCAGGAAGTTCAGGCCGCCGACCAGCAGGATGGTCGCGGTCAGCAGGCTGACGAACAGCAGGCCGTGGGTCGGGAAGCTGTTGGGGCCGACCGGCGTGGCCTTCTTCGCCGCCAGGCTGCCGGCGATCGCCAGCACCGGCAGGATGTAGCCGAAGCGGCCGATCAGCATGGCCAGGGCGATCATCAGGTTGTGGAACGGCGTGTTGGCGCCGAAGCCACCGAAGGCCGAGCCGTTGTTCGCGGTGCCCGAGGTATAGGCGTAGAGCAGTTGGCTGAAGCCGTGGGCGCCGGGGTTGCTCACCGAGGCGGCCGGGCCGGGCAGGCTGGCGGCGATGGCGCCGAGCACCAGCACGCCCACCGGCATCACCAGCAGGGTTGCCACCAGCAGGCGGACTTCGCGGGCTTCGAGCTTCTTGCCGAGGTATTCCGGGGTGCGGCCGACCATCAACCCGGCGAGGAACACGGCGATCAGGACGAACAGCAGCATGCCGTAGAGCCCCGCACCGACGCCGCCGAAGATCACTTCGCCGACCATCATGTTGAGCATCGCCACCATTCCGGACAGCGGATTCAGGCTGTCATGCATGGCGTTCACCGAGCCGTTGGAGGCCGCGGTGGTGGTCACAGCCCAGAGCACGCTGGCCGTGGTGCCGAAGCGGCTTTCCTTGCCTTCCAGCGGGGCGACCTGCTCCACCGGCAGCGCGCTGAGCGCCGGGTTGGGCTGGTACTCGGCCCACAGCGAGGCGCCCAGGCCGAGGGCGAACAGCACCAGCATGCAGCCGAGGATGGCGCGGCTCTGGCGCAGGTCCTTCACGTAGTGGCCGAAGGTGAACACCAGCGCGGCCGGGATCAGGATGATCGAGACGACTTCGAACAGGTTGCTCCAGATGGTCGGGTTCTCGAACGGGTGCGCCGAGTTCACGCCGAAGAAGCCACCGCCGTTGGTGCCCAATTGCTTGATGGCGATCTGGCTGGCCGCCGGGCCCAGCGGGATGGACTGGTCGGCGCCCTGCACGGTCAGCGCGTGGGCGTAGTCGAGGAAGGTCTGCGGCACGCCCTGCCAGACCAGCAGCAGCGCCAGCAGCAGGCACAGCGGGATCAGCCCGTAGAGGGTGGCGCGGGTCAGGTCGACCCAGAAGTTGCCGAGGTTGTTCGTCGACTTGCGCGAGATGCCGCGGGCCAGCGCCACCAGCACGGCCAGGCCGACGGCGGCGCTGACGAAATTCTGCACGGTCAGGCCGAGCATCTGGCTCAGGTAGCTCAGCGAAGCCTCACCGCTGTATGCCTGCCAGTTGGTATTGGTGACGAAACTCACCGCGGTATTGAACGCCAGCGTCCACTCCAGACCCGGCAGGTGCTGCGGGTTGAGCGGCAGGCCGCCCTGCAGCAGGAGGATGGCGAACAGCAACACCAGCCCTACCAGGTTGAAGACCAGCAGGGCCAGGGTGTAGCTCTTCCAGTCCTGTTCGTCGTCAGGGTGGATGCCGCACACGCGGTAAATGGCCCGCTCCACTGGCAGGAAGACCGGGCTGAGGAAGGTCCGCTGGCCCTCCATCACCCTGTAGTAGAAGCGCCCGAGGAACGGCGCTGGCACCAGCACCAACGCCAGGAAGGCAATGATCAGCAGCACGTCATGACTGTTCATGAACGCTCCTAGGAACGGTCGGCGCGCAGCAGCGCCACCAGCAGGTAGATGAACAGTCCCGTGGCCAGGACCAGTGACACAGCGTCGAGCACGCTCATGATCTATTTCTCCTCACGCGGGCGATTCCATCGCTTGCGCGGCTGTTTGCCGCTTGACGGAAATTCTCCGCAAGCAACGCGTAAAGGAGCGATTCCCGAGCGTGCCGGGCGGCATAAAGAAAGCGTAAAAAGCCGCTCTGGCGCGGCGATTGGCGCTTATGTATCCGGACCGATACACAGCCGACACGCTGACGACACCCGCGCACCGCAGCCTCGCCGACCATGGCCCGCGCACGCGCTGACGGGTTAGCATGCGTGCGTCGCATGCCCCTGGCGGCCCCTGGCCATCCTGCCCCACGTTCTCCCGCGACAGGTTTCTTCATGCACCCGACCACTTCCGACGATCCGCGCCGCTGGACCACCCGCGCCCTGCTGGTGGACGACGACCAGCCGATCCGCGAGCTGCTCTGCGGCTACCTCGCGCGCTTCAACATCGAGGCCCATGGCGTGGCCGACGGCGTCGAGATGCGCCGTGCGCTGGAAAACGAAAACTTCGATGTCGTGGTACTCGACCTGATGCTGCCCGGCGAAGACGGCCTGTCCCTGTGCCGCTACCTGCGCGCCGAGTCGGACATCCCGATCCTCATGCTCACCGCCCGCTGCGAGCCGGCGGACCGCATCATCGGCCTGGAACTGGGCGCCGACGACTACATGGCCAAGCCCTTCGAACCGCGCGAGCTGGTAGCGCGCATCCAGACCATCCTGCGCCGCGTGCGCGGCACCAGTCTCCCCAGCGAGGAAGGCACCCGCGGCGAACCGCGTGCCCAGGTGCGCTTCGACCAGTGGCGGCTGGACAGCGTGCTGCGCCAGCTGCATGCCCCGGATGGCCTGGTGGTGCCGCTGTCCAACGCCGAATTCCGCCTGCTCTGGGTGTTCCTCGAACGCCCGCGGCGGGTGCTCAACCGTGAACTGCTGCTGGACGCCGCCCGTGGCCGCGCCATCGAGGCCTTCGACCGCAGCATCGACCTGCTGGTCTCGCGCCTGCGGCAGAAGCTCGGCGACGATCCGCGCTCTCCCCGGCTGATCAAGACCGTGCGCGGCGAAGGGTACCTGTTCGATGTCCGCGACATCGCCTGAGTCCGCGCCCGTGCGCGCGAAGGAAAAACCCCTGGAGCGCGCCGACAGCCTGTTCGCCCGGCTGTTCGGCGTGTTCCTGTTGGCCATCGTGGTCGCGCACCTGCTGGCCTTCGCCTGGTTCCATCACTACGGGCCGCGTCACGAGCCACCGCCTCCGCCGCCAGCGGAGCACGGCTTCGAGCGCGGCCCGCCGCCCCCCGGCATGATGCCGCCGCCACCGCCCGGCCCGCGCCTGCCGTTCTGGAGCGTGCCGTTCGCCTTCCAGTTGCTGACCCTGATCCTCGCCGCCTACATCGGCGCGCGCCTGCTGGCCCGCCCGGTGCAGCATATGGGCGACGCTGCGCTGCGCCTCTCCGAAGACCTGGACAGCCCGCCCCTGCCGGAGACCGGCACGCGTGAAGCGCGCCAGGCCGCGCGCGCCTTCAACCGCATGCGCGAGCGCATTCGCGAACAGGTGCAGCAGCGCAGCCGCATGCTGGTGGCGGTTTCCCATGACCTGCGCACGCCGCTCTCGCGCCTGCGCCTGCGCGTCGAGGAAGTCGACAACCCGCAGTTGCGCACCCGCATCAGCCAGGACCTGGCCGAAATGATCGGCATGCTCGACTCCACCCTGCACTACCTGCAGCAGGAGCGCGCCAGCGAACCCCTGCAGTGGTTCGACGTGAAGGCGCTGGCCGACTCCCTCGCCGAGGACGCCTGCGAGCGCGGCTCCGATGTCGGCGTGGAAGGCTACTGCGCGCCGCTCAAGGTGCAGCCGATGGCACTGCGCTCCTGCCTGAACAACCTGCTGGACAATGCGCTGCGCTATGCCGGCGATGTCAGCATCGAGCTGCGTGACGGCACCCGCGAGCTGGAAATCCGCGTACGCGACCACGGCCCGGGCATTCCCGCGGAGCTGCGCGAGCAGGTGTTCGAGCCGTTCTTCCGCCTGGAAGGCTCACGCAACCGCAATTCCGGCGGCGTCGGCCTGGGCCTGGCCATCGCCCGCGATGCCGCGCGGCGCCAGGGCGGCGACCTGTTCTTCGAGGAAACCCCTGGCGGCGGCGCCACCGCCGTGCTGCGCCTGCCCAGAAGCGCGGCTGCGTAACGCCGTTGTAGCCGCCAGCAAACAAAGCGCACAAACCCGCGACACAGGCGCGCCCGAGGCTGTCATCACCGGAGAACCCTCCGGCTTGGCAACCATGGAGACTCTCCTATGATCAGCGGCGTGAGCAGCAGCTATGCGAGCTTCTACACCAGCTCGCTCGCCCGGACCCAGACCGCCAGCAGCACCGCCACACAGAGCGGTAGCACTGGCGCGTCCCAGGGCGCGGCGAAGTTCCAGGAAGACCTGTTCAAGTCCATCGACAGCGATGGCGACGGCAACATCAGCAAGGACGAACTGACCAGCGCGCTGTCGTCCGGCGACGACTCGGACAGCAGCGATATCGACATCGACGCCCTGCTCAGCGAGTTGGACAGCGATGCCAGCGGCGGCATCTCCCAGGACGAACTCTCCGCCGCCATGCCCCCGCCTCCCCCACCGCCGGGCGGCATGGGGGGAATGGCCGATGCGGGGGAGTCCGCCGACGACCTGATCAGCGCCCTGGACAGCGACGGCGACGGCAGCCTCATCAGCGACGAGCTTTCCGCTCTGGGCAGCAGCGACGACAGCGAGCGCCTGAGCGAACTGTTCAGCCAGCTCGACGCCGACGGCAACGGCTCCATCAGCAGCGACGAACTCGCCAGCGCACTGCAGGCGCAACGCAGCGACGGTCCGCCGCCACCGCCGCCTTCGGCCTCCAGTGGCTCGTCCAGCGATTCTTCCAGCGGTTCCTCGGACAGCTCGACGACCACCGCCTCCAGCAACTCCGCAAGCAGCGCCAACACCGGCGCTGCCTACCAGAAGCTGGTGGCCAACCTGCTCAAGCAATACCAGAGCAGCGAGGTCACCGCACTCCAGGCTACCAGCGGCAGCCTGGTGAACATCGCCGCCTGATCCGCGTCGTACCCACCGCCGGAGCCCCCCGCTCCGGCGGTATCACCCGATAGTCCCGCATTGCCAGCGACCCCGTGCCTGGCCTAGTCTTGGCCTCTTCAAATTCATCCGATGATTGGATGTTTCCATGCCAAGCCCTCTTCAAAAGCGCTCCCTGGTCGACATCGCCCTGGAGCAGATCCATCAGCGCATCGGCGACGGCACCTGGCCGCTGGGCCAGCGCCTGCCCCCCGAACCCGAACTGGCCGAAGCTCTCGGCATGAGCCGCAATACGGTTCGAGAGGCCGTGCGCGTGCTGACCTTCTCCGGTGTACTGGAAGTGCGCCAGGGCGATGGCACCTACGTGCGCGCCTGCGCCAACCCGCTGGACGCCATGCTGGTGCTCGCCCGCAGCTCGGTGGAGCAGGCGCTGGAGGCACGCGGCATCATCGAGGTGGAAGCCAGCCGACTGGCCGCCGAGCGCCGCAGCGAAACCGACCTCGCCGCGCTGCATGAGGCCCTCGAAGCTTCCGCCGTGCACCACGGCGGATCGCTGGACGAATACATCGCCCACGACCTGGCCTTCCACCAACGCGTGGTGGACAGCGCCCACAACCCGGTGCTCAGCGAGCTGTACCGCTACTTCTCCCAGGTCATCCGCGCCGGGCTGGAGCGCACCATCGGCGACCCGAGCCGGCCGCAGCCGAGCTTCGAGCTGCACCGCGAGCTGGTGGACGCCATTGCCCGTGGCGACGCCGAAGCCGCCGCGAAAGCGAACCGCGCGCTGCTGATCTGACTCCCATTTCCTATACCGAACGCTTTCTGCCTTGCTGCCCTGGAATGCCCACCATGTCCCTGCCCAATGACCCGAAAGACATCGAACACAAGGTGTCCTGCCCGCCCGAAGAACTGCTGATCGACGCCGAAGACGACAGCGCGCCGAAGAGCGGACCGCGCCCGCAACGTACCTGGCTGTTGCTGCTGGGCCTGGTGCTGGTGGCGATCAACCTGCGCCCGGCGCTTTCCAGCCTGTCGCCGCTGCTCAACACCGTGCGCGACGGCACCGGCCTTTCCGCTGCCGCCGCCGGCCTGCTGACCACCCTGCCGGTGCTCTGCCTGGGCCTGTTCGCGCCGCTGGCGCCGATGCTCGCGCGGCGCCTGGGCGCCGAGCGCACCGTGCTGCTGATCCTCTTCACCCTGGCCGGCGGCATCGTCCTGCGCAGCCTGTTCCCGGTGGCCGGGCTGTTCCTCGGCAGCCTGGTGGCCGGCGCCAGCATCGGCATCATCGGCGTGCTGCTGCCGGGCATCGTCAAGCGCGACTTCCCGCATATCGCCGGGACCATGACCGGCGTCTACACCATGGCCCTGTGCCTGGGCGCCGCCACCGCCGCGGGCTCCACCGTGCCGCTGGCCGGGCTGATGGGCAACAGCTGGCAACTGGCCCTGGCGTTCTGGGCGATTCCCGCCGTGGTCGCGGCGGCGATCTGGCTGCCGCAGACGCGCCAGAACCACCACGCCCACCGTGCGGTGTACAAGGTGAAGGGCCTGTGGCGCGACCCGCTGGCCTGGCAGGTGACGCTGTACATGGGCCTGCAATCGTCGCTGGCCTACATCGTCTTCGGCTGGGTGCCGTCGATTCTCATCGACCGTGGACTCAGTGCGGTGGAAGCCGGACTGGTGCTCTCCGGTTCGGTGATGGTGCAGCTGTTCAGCGCCCTGGCCGCCCCCTGGCTGGCCACCCGCGGCAAGGACCAGCGCCTCGCCGTGGTGATCGTCATGAGCCTGACCCTGGCCGGCCTGCTCGGCCTGCTGCTCGCCCCGCTCTCGGGTATCTGGGGCTGGGCGGTGGTGCTCGGCCTCGGCCAGGGCGGCACCTTCAGCATCGCCCTGGCGCTGATCGTGCTGCGCTCGCCGGACTCCCACGTCGCCTCCAACCTCTCCGGCATGGCCCAGGGCGTGGGCTACACGCTGGCGGCCTGCGGACCTTTCCTGGTCGGCGTGGTGCACGACCTCACCGGCGGCTGGGCGGCAACCGGGGTGATCTTCGTGGTGGTGACGGTGGCGGCGATCATCTTCGGCCTGGGCGCCGGGCGGGATCGGTTGGTGCAGGTGAAGAGCGAGCACGTCTGACACCTGAAGCCGCAGGGCGCATAACCCGTTCGGGATTGCGCCTTACCTATTGGAGCGAGCTTGC
Organism: Pseudomonas sp. AU12215; assembly: GCF_001675465.2. Lineage (NCBI taxonomy): Bacteria > Pseudomonadati > Pseudomonadota > Gammaproteobacteria > Pseudomonadales > Pseudomonadaceae > Pseudomonas > Pseudomonas sp. AU12215. Next base: position 18,165 of record NZ_MACM02000118.1, on the reverse strand, counting down.
TCGCGAATGGAGCTTCCCGTCAGCTCCGAAGCGGCCGTTGCGCCCTCTCCCCCGCCATGGCTGCGCGCCCCGCTCCGCAGGGCGAGGGAGCCGCTCGGCGCGGGGCTCTTCTACGGAGTCAGCCGGCGAGTGCCGCGCTTTCGGCACACGCCGGACAGTCGCCTCGCCCTTCAGGGAGAGGGTTAGGGAGAGGGCAAAACCCTGCTCCGAACCATCAAACTACAGGCGGTGACGGCGGCCGGCGCGAGCTCTCGACCCATGCGCTGATCAGGTTGTAGACCACCGCCAGCAGCACCGGCCCGAGGAACAAACCGATGAAGCCGAAGCTGAGCAAGCCGCCAAGCACGCCCAGCAGCACCACCACCAGCGGCAGGTTGCCGCCCCGGCTGATCAGGTAGGGCTTGAGGATGTTGTCCACGCCACTGATCACGAAGAAGCCCCAGATGGCCATGAACACGCCATAGCCATAGCTCTCCTGGTAGAACAGCCAGAGCACGGCCGGCCCCCAGATCAGCGGTGGCACCATCAGCAGGCTACAGACGAAGGTCAGCAAGCCCAGCACCAGCGGGCCCGGCACGCCGGCGATGAGGAAGCCGACGGTCGCCAGCACCCCTTGTGCGGCGGCGGTGCCGATCACCCCGTTGACCACCCGTTGCACGGTACCGGCGATGATGTCCATGTACTGCTGTGCGGTGTCGCCGATGAGGCGCTGCAGCATGCCGTGGGCAAAAGCCTGCAGGCGCAGGCCGTCACGGTAGAAGAAGAAGATCAGCACCAGGCTGAGTACCAGCTCGAAGATCCCCGCCCCCAGTTTGGCGCTGCGCGCCAGCACCCAGTTACCGACCTCACCCATGTACGGCTTGAGCGCGGAGAACATTGCCACGCCCTGCTGGTCGGCCTGGTACCACCAGCCGATCAGGCGATCGCCGATCAGCGGCACGCGGGCCATCCACTCCGGCGGCGGCGGCAGGCCGGAGACCTGCAGGTTCTTCACCAGCTCCACGCCTTCGCGCACCCGGTCCACCAGCCCGAAGCCCAGCCATACCAATGGCAGCGCCACCAGCACGATCCAGCAGACGGTGAGCACGCCGGCCGCCGCTGCCTGGCGGCCGCCCAGCAGTTGGGTGAGCAGGCGCATCAGCGGCCAGCTGGCGAAAGCCAGCACTGCGGCCCAGACCAATGCCGACCAGAAGGGCAGCAACACCCAGATGCTGGCCGCAAGCAGGCCCAGCAACAGCAGGCGCAGCAACAGGCGATCATTGTCGAACATTGGAAACCCCGGTTGGCTCGAAAGCCCCAGTGTAGGGCGTTTCGCCCTTCAGCGTAGGGGAATCAGCGCAGCCAGGTCAGGTGCAGGCCGTCACTATCGTCCTTGCCTTGCTCAAGACGCGCATCGCGCACGCCCTGGGCGGTGAGTGCTGCGCGCCAGTCACTGGCATGCTTGCCGGCCAGCTCGACGCGCACCCCGGTATCCAGGCGCAGGGTACGCACCAGCAGGTCGAGCCAGGCACCGCCCGGCTCCTGCGGCACATGGCTGAGGGTCAGCTCGCCGTTGGCCTTGAGCAGGCGCATCAGGGTCGCCGGGCTGGGCAACAACTCGCCGAGGGCGGCGCCGCTGTCCAGCTGTTCGGCATGCAGGTAGGCGCGGCGGTTGCCGCGGGTGATGGTGTAGACCGCTACCAGGCTGTCCTCGTGAGGCGCGGCAAGGCGTACCAGCAGGTAGGCCTGCTGGTCGTCCGGGCCGAACAGCTTGGAGTTGCCGAACACCGAATTGGCCAGCAGGTTGCTGGAGCCGCAATCGCGGCTCTCGCACCAGAACAGCGGCGTGGCGTCGGCCTTGAGCAGGTCCTTACGCGCGGCGGCGAAGGCGCTCTGGCTGGAGTCCTCGTCGGGCAGGCGATAGGTCACGGCGGTCAGGTCACCGATGGCGCGTACCTCGCCTTCCATGCGCAGGCGCCCGCTGATACGACTGATCGAACCCTGTGGGTAGATGCGCTCCTGGCCGGCAGCCTGGTTGAAGTCGACGATTTCCGAACGCGGGAAGCGCGGGAGGATGTCCAGGTCGTGGCTGTCGGGCAGGTCGGCGGCGCCGGCAACGGCGCTGACACCGAGCAGACCGGTGAAGATCAGGGAGTGAAGGAGCCGCGAGATCCGGGCCTTCTGCGCGTCCGCCGAAAGGTTTTTGCCGTCTTGGCGCGCGGTGGTCTGGACGTCGAGCATGCACAATCTCCCTGAAACGATCCGTGCAGACTCGCGGCAGGCCCCGCTTTAGTCAAGCTGCGCGCCGCTACAGGGTATTGCTCAGTCCGCCAGCAGGAACGGCCGGAAGATCGCGGCAACCGCCTCGGCGCCCGCCTCGTCATCCAGGTGCAGGTGGTGCTGGCCCGGCAGTTCATGGACCTCGAAGGGCCTGTCCTTGAGCAGTTCGCGGGTGGCCGGCTCGACCAGCATCAACCCCTGCTGCGCCAGCACCAGGCTGGTCGGGCACTGCACGGACTGGACGAATTGTCGCGCATGGGCACGGGTCAGGCGCAGCGGCGACGGCAGTGTCAGGCGCGCGTCGGTACGCCAGGTGTAGCCGCCGGGCACCGGCACCAGGCCACGGGATGCCAGCAGCTCGGCGGCTTCCCGGCTCACCGCGCCGACGCCCTTCATGCGCGCTTCCACGGCACGGTCGATAGCCTCGTACACCGGTTTGCGCTTGTTCGGCAGGGCCAGTTGCGCGCGCAAGGCTTCGCCAAGCTTCTGCGGCGAGGTGTCCGGTTCACCGGTGTAGGGCACCAGGCCGTCGATCAGCGCCAGGCGCTCGATGCGCTCGGGCATGGCGCCGGCCAGCAGCACCGAGACGATCGCGCCCATGGAGTGCCCGAGCAGGGAGAAACGCTCCCAGCCCATCTGGTCGGCCACCATCAGCACGTCCAGCGCGTAATCCCAGAGCAGGTAGCTGGCCCCCGGTGCGCGGTGGCCCGAGTGGCCGTGGCCGGCGAAATCGAGGGCGAGGATGCGCACGCCTTCGAGCTTCGGTGCCAGGCGGGCGAAGCTCATGGCGTTGTCCAGCCAACCGTGCAGGGCAATCACCGGCCGGCCGTCTTCCGGGCCGAACAGGTGCGCAGCCAGCTCGATATGCGGCAGGTTCAGGCGGATTTCCTGGACTTTGGCGGTCATGGCGGTTCCTCAGGCGTTGGTGCGCTGTTGCCAGCGGGCGAAGACGGTCTTGAGCAGAGCGGCGGTGTCCTGCGGGCGCTCCAGCGGGAACATGTGCCCACCGGGCAGCGACAGGCTCTCCCCCATGGGGATGCGGCCGATCATACGGGCGTGGTGCGGCAGCACCACCCAACTGTGGCGGCCGCGCACCATGGTCAACGGCACGGCGAGCTGCTTCGCGCGGCCGGGGCTGGTGTGTGGCACGTTGCGGTAGATGGAGATTTCCGTGGCCGGGTCGAACTTCAACCGCAGGCCCCTTGCGTCGGCCGGTGCCAGCCCGTGGCGCACGTAAGCTTCCAGGCAATCGCGGTCGAAACGCTTGAACAGCGGCTTGCCGGCGAAATACTCCAGCGCCTCGGCAAAATCGTCGAAATCCTCGCGGCGACCGAGCGTGCGGCCGGCGGGCGTCAGCCGGTCGATGAAGCCGAAGCGCTTGGCGACACGGATCACCAGTTGATCGGCCAAGGTCAGCAGGGGCGAATCGAGCATGACCACCCCGCGATACAGCTCGGGCCTGCGCAGCGCCGCGTGGTAATGCAGCACGCCGCCCAGAGAATGGCCGACGCCCCACACCGGCTCATCCAGCGCCTCCAGGTGATGCAGCAGTTCCTCCACCAGGTTTTCCCAGTTGGCGTTCACCGGGAAGCGCGGGTCATGGCCGTGCATGTCCAGCCGATGGACCCGGTAATCCGGCTCCAGGGCGTCGAACAACTTGCCATAGGTACCCGAGGGGAAACCGTTGGCGTGGGCGAAGAAGACCGCTTGCGACATGCTGGGTGAACTCGGGGGAATGACAGCCCGGATTTTCCGACAGCAACCCGAGTGCGGCAATGACCCGCATTCCCGCGAATGACGGCACTACGGCCAAAGTCCATGGCGCTCCGGCGGATTTGCCCTTCCCGCCCTCTTGCGGCGCGACTCAGACCCACTGCACCGCGTGGTTCACCACGCTGAACAGGATGCCGCCAGCCACCAGCAGGAATACCAGCCCACACGCTCCATCGATCACCGGCACCGCCCGCAGCAGGCGCTTCTGCCAGACCGGTCGGGTGAGGATCACGCTGAGCAGGCTGAACCAGAGGAAACCAGTGCCGAACAGCATCACAGCCACCGCCACCTTGCCAGGTGCCGACATGTCTACCGGGATCAGGCTGGTCAGCAATGCGAGGAAGAACACCAGCGCCTTGGGATTGAACAGGTTGGTCGCCAACCCGCGCAGCCAGGGGCCAAGCCTGGATTCAGCCAGCTCGCCGTCGATCCGCCCTGCCCCGCCCGGCTTGCGCAGGGCACGCAGAGCACCGATGCCCAGCCAGCCGAGATAGAACGCGCCCACCAGCTGCAACGCACTGAACAGCAGCGGCGAACGGCTGAGCAGCAGCGACACGCCGGTCAGCACCAACGTGCCGTGGACCAGGATGCCGCAGGCCAGCCCCAGGGCGCTAAGCACGCCGGCGCGGCGGCCCTGGTGCAGTGACGTGCGCACCACCAGCGCGACGTCCGGGCCGGGGCTGACCAGGGCGACGGCAAACACGGCGGTGAGCATGAGCAAGACGTGAACCTCCTGCATCGCGGGATTCTCCAGTGGGAAAGGAAACGGGATCGGTGGGTGGATCAGCGCTGGCGCAGTCGCGCGGGCGGCAATCCGTAGGTGCGGCGGAACAGGCGGCTGAAGTGCGCCTGGTCATAGAAGCCCAGGCTCAGGGCGATCTCCGACAGCGGCTGGCCCTTGAGCACCCGCGGCAAGGCGCGCTCGAGTCGCAGGTGCGTCAGCCACTGGTGCGGCGGCAATCCGCACTGGTGGCGGAAGCGGCGCAATACCTGCCAGGGGCTGAGGTCGCAGAACTCGGCGATCTCCTCCAGCGTCGGCGGCGTTTCCAGGCGCGACTCCAGCCATTCGCGGATACGTGCCCAGGTCGGCGCGTCGAAACCCTGCCCCGGCTCACGGATGCGCAGGCTGGAGGCGCGCTCCAGCAAGGCGGCCAGCGCCTGCCACAGCTGGCCTTCCTGCTCCAGCCGCTCGCCACCCAGCATCAGGGCATGGGCTTGTTGCAGTTCGGCCTGCAGCCGTGGATCGCGCAGTTGCGCGGCCGTCAGCCGCGGCGCGCCCTGGCGGCCATCGCTGAAGGCGCGGCAGGCATCGTCCAGCCAGTGCGGGTCGATGGACAGCACGCGGATGCGATAGCCGTCCTCACCGTCGCTGGAGCCGTCGTGGATACTCTCGGGGCTCATCAGCAGGATGTCGCCATTCCCGGCCAGCGAGCGCTCACCGCGATGGGTGTAGCGCTGGCGACCGTCGAGCATCAACCCGACGTGATAGTCGAGGTGAAAATGCCGCGGAAAGGCGAAACGGCGGTACTCGGCGTCGATGAAACGGACGCCGGGCAAGCCGCTGCTGTGGTGTTCGATACGTTCCATGGGCCTACTTTACCGGCGCAGGAACGGCGGGTCTTGGACAAAATTGCGAGCGCCCGCTCCTCCAGTCAGATGCAACCGCAGGGAGCGCCCTTGTAGGATGGGTGGAGCCTAGGCGATACCCATGCTGCCGGAGCAGTAATTGATGGGTATTGCTTCGCTCTACGCCATCCCACGTTCGAGCCAGTTCCCGGCCTCCTCAACGCTCCAGCGGCACCACCGCCATGGTCAGCCGCGAGATGCAGCTCGGCTTGCCATCATCCCCGTGCAGGCGGATTTCCCAGACATGGGTCGAGCGACCGATGTGCACCGCCTTGGCCACCGCCGTCACCCGCCCGCTGCGCAGGCCGCGCAGGTGGTTGGCGTTCACCTCCAGGCCAACGCAGTAGTACTTGGACGTATCCAGGCACAGGTAGCTGGCGGTGGAGCCGACGGTCTCCGCCAGCACCACCGAGGCGCCGCCGTGCAGCAGGCCGTAGGGCTGGTGGGTACGCGAATCCACCACCATGCTGGCGGTCAGCGAGTCGTCGTCGAACGCCTCGAAGCGGATATCGAGCACTTCACCGATGGTGTTCTTCAGGTTCGCATTGAGCTTTTCCAGATCGGGCGTGGTGCGCCAGGTCATGCCATTCCCCTCATGTCGTCTCATTCATGCCATTGCACCGCCTCGCGGCGCTCCGCCCATTCATTGAAGCGCTGACCGTAGGCGCCTTCCACCACGTTGCGCTTGATCTTCAGAGTGGGCGTGAGGAAGCCGTTATCCACCGTCCAGACGTCCTTGACCAGCACCAGTCCGGCCAGGCGTTCGTGCTTGTCCAGCGCCTCGTTCACCTCCGTCAGCAGCGCCTGCAGGCTCTGTTCGAGCTCGATGCGCGAGCCGTTGGCGGCTTCCTGGCGGCCCACCTCGGAGAGCACGCACAGGCCCAGCGGGGCGATCAGGCCGTCGCCGACCACACAGATCTGCTCGATCCGCGAATGCACGGCCAGGCGGTTCTCGATGGGCGCCGGGGCCACGTACTTGCCCTTGGCGGTCTTGAAGATTTCCTTGATGCGTCCGGTCAGGCGCAGGTGGCCTTCGGCATCCTGCTCGCCCTTGTCGCCGGTACGCAGGAAGCCGTCCTCGGTGATGGTCTCGGCAGTGCGCTCCGGGTCCTTGAAGTAGCCGACCATGGTCGCGCCGCTGCGCACCTGCACTTCGCCCTCGTCGCTGATGCGCACTTCCACGCCGGGGCTGTTGCGGCCGATCCAGCCGGTCTTCTGCTCGCCCGGTCTGCAGACGTGGGAGTAACCGCAGTTCTCGGTCATGCCGTAGACCTCGAGCACATTCAGGCCCAGGCGCTGGTACCAGTTCAGCAGCGCCTCGGGCACCGGCGCGGCACCGCACAGGGCGTAGCGCACGGCGTCCAGGCCAAGGCCGGCGAGTACCTTGCGACCGACTAGGCGGCCGACGATGGGCAGGCGCAGCAGGCGGTCGAGCTTTTTCGCCGGCATCTGCGCGTAGACGCCCATCTGGAACTTGGTCCAGATGCGCGGCACGCCGAAGAACACCGTGGGCCGCGCCCGGCGCATGTCGGCAACGAAGGTGTCCAGGCTCTCGGCGAAGAAGATCGTCTGCCCGGCATAGATCGACGCCATCTGCACGAACATCCGCTCGGCCACATGGCACAGCGGCAGGTACGACAGCAGCCGGTCCTCCTCGCCGACACCGAACAGGTCGATGGCATGGCTGGCGGCGAAGGCGAAGTTGCCGAAGGTGTGCATCACGCCCTTGGGCGTACCGGTGGTGCCGGAGGTGTAGATGAGGGTCGCCAGGGTGGTGGTGTCCGGGCGCGGATCATCGCTGATCGGCGCCTGCTGCTGGAGATCGCCCCACTGGTGGTCGAATCGCCCTTCCGGATGCAGCGGCAAAGCCACCGTGGGCACGCCCTCGGGAATACCGTCGACCATCGCAGGCCAGTCGTCCAGCTTGCCGATGAAGGCCACCCGCGCTTCGGAGTGGGTCATCACCTGGCGCATGGAGTCGGCGGTGAGGTTGGGATACAGCGGCACCGAGACGTGGCCGGCCATCCAGATGGCGACGTCGGCAACTATCCAGTGCGCACAGTTCTTCGAAATAATCGCTACCCGGCTGCCTTCGGGCAGGTCAAGGCTGCGCAGCCAGGCGGCGGCGCGGCGGGCCTGGTCGCCCACTTCGCCCCAGGTCAGGGTCTGCACTTGGCCGCCAGTGAGCGGCTGCACCAGGTAGCGCTTGTTCGGGTGGCCCTTCTCGCGCTGATAGAACAGGTCGAGTGGTAATCGGACTGCTTTAACCACGTGCCCCTCCTTTGTTTTTTTTGTCAGAGGTGTAGCTCAGGGATATAGCGATGGATCAACCAAGCACTTGCTTGGTTGAATATTCCACGCAGCGCAGCGGCAGACAAGGCTGGTCGTGTGAACTTTTGTAGGATTTAGCCGAAGGATTGGCCACCAGCCGCTCTGCAACGGGGCTCGCGAAGAAACATCCAGGCACGATTTGCCGGCAATGGAAATGCAAAAGGCCCCTTTCGGGGCCTTTTTCGGAAACGGACGACTCAGGAATGCCGCGGATGGTAGAGCGACACCAGCTCCATCAATCCCGCCACCGGCACCTCGCCTTCCAGTTCCGCCAGCGTGGCGGTGCTGAACGGCACGGCATCGCTGCGGCTGCCATGCACCAGCAGGCCGGCCAGCGCACCGACCAGAGGCTGATGCGTGACCAGCAGCAGGTTCTGCTCGTTGCGGCCATCGAGGAAACGCAGCACGTCTTTCGGATCGTCATCCGGAGTCAGCCAGGGCGCGGTGCCGACCGCCCCCTCGAAACCCAGCGCCTCGCGAACCAGCTCGGCGGTTTCCTGGGCGCGCACGTAGGGGCTGGCGAGGATGCCGTCCAGCGGCTGGCCGGCCAACTGGGCGGCGCTTTTCAGCGCCTCCTTGATGCCATGGGCCGTCAGTCGGCGCTCGGCATCACGGCGGGCCTGGGGCTCGGCCTCGCCATGGCGCAGCAGCCAGAGCTTCAAAGCTTCGGCTCCTCGTCACGCACCGGGTGCGGCGCCGGCGGCACGTCGTGCGGGGCCTCGCCTTCTGGGGCACGGGCAGTTGGCCAGTCGGCGAACGGCCAGGGCTTCTCTTCGGTCTGGAAGGTGCCGAAGCGGCCAATCTGCGCAAAGTACTGGCTCAGGCTGTCGCCGAAGCCCATCAGGCTGCCGCTGGGCGAACCGTAGATGACGCGGTAGATCAACTGGATGATCACCACGGCGCCGAGGATCATCTCGGCGACGAACCAGACCAGCGCGAAGACCAGCATCCAGACGACGCGCAGGACCAGGGATTCCTTCTCTAGACGGTCAGCGGGCTGACGTTCAGCGGACATGGCGAAACCTCCTCAGAAACCGGTGGTGGGAATGAAGTCGACGTCGGTCTTCGGCTCGCCGCTCATCAGCGCTCCGATGACCTGCTCCAGTGTACGGCCGCCGAACAGGATGGCGTTGAGGCCGGCCACCAGCGGCATGTAGACCTGCAGCTCGTCGGCCTTGGCCTTGAGCACCTTGAGGGTATTCACGCCCTCGGCAGTCTCGCCCATGCGCGCCACGGCGTCCTCCAGGGTCAGGCCTTCGCCTAGGGCGAAGCCCACCTGATAGTTACGACTCTTGGGTGACGAACAGGTGACGATCAGGTCGCCCACACCGGCCAGGCCGAGGAAGGTCATGGGGTTGGCGCCGAGCTTGACGGCGAAGCGGGTCATCTCCGCCAGGGCGCGGGTGATCAGCATGCCCTTGGTGTTCTCGCCCATGCCCAGCGCGGCAGCCATCCCGGCAATAATGGCGTAGACGTTCTTCAGCGCGCCGCCCAGTTCGACGCCAAAGCGGTCGCCACTGGCGTAGACGCGGAAAGTGCGGCCGTGCAGGGCCTGCTGCACCTGGGCACAGAGGTCTTCGTCCTCGCTGGCGACCACGGTGGCGGTCAGCTCGTGCTCGGCGATCTCGCGCGCCAGGTTCGGGCCGGAAATCACCGCGATGCGGGATTTCGGTGCGATCTCTTCGAGCACCTGACTCATCAGCTTGAAGCTCTGCGCTTCGATGCCCTTGGTCAGGCTGACCAGCATCTTGCCCGCCAGCTCTTCGCTGCGGCCATCGAGCACCTTGCGCAGGGCGCTGGAAGGCACTGCGACGAAAATCATCTCGCACTCGGCCAGGGTCGCCACCAGGTCCGTGGTCGGCTCCACGCCGTCATGGATACGCACGCCCTTGAGGTAGTTGGGATTCTCGCGGCGGGTGCGGATCGCCTCGGCCTGCTCCTCGTCGCGCATCCATTGACGAACGCGCTGCCCGTTTTCTGCCAGCAGATTGGCGAAGGCGGTGCCGAAACTGCCACCACCGAGGACGGCGATCGGTTGCTGCTGTGTCATGTCTGTTCCATTGGTGGCCGCCCTGAGGCAGCGATTGGGGCATTATAAGGCCGCATCGGCGAGCGACCAGCCCGGATCGCCGGACTGGCAATCAGCGCTGCCTCGTTTAACATCCGTCTGACAGAAAACGTCTAACTCCAGACGTCGACACATCTGATAAAAACCGAGAACAAGGTCGTTCCGTGCAGCATCCCGCCCGCGTCCCTTTGCCGCTTACCCTGCTTGCCGCGCTGCTGGCCGGCAAGGCCATGGCGGGCGATCTGTTCGTGGACAGCCTCGACGTTCCCCAGGTTCTGACCGCGACGCGGCTCAAACAGTCCCCCGCGGAGGTGCCCGGCAGCATGACGGTACTCGACCGCGACCTGATCAAGGCTTCCGGCGCTCGCGACATTCCGGAGCTGATGCGCCTGGTACCGGGCATGATGGTCGGCTACCTGTCGGGCAACCAGGCGACGGTGAACTACCACGGCACCAACGTCACCGAGGCGCGGCGCCTGCAGGTGCTGGTGGACGGCCGTTCGGTATACCGCCCGGGCCTGGCGACGGTGGACTGGAGCGACATCCCGGTGGCCATCGAGGACATCGACCGCATCGAGGTCTTCCGCGGCCCCAACGCGGTGAGCTACGGCGCCAACGCGCTGATGGGCGTCATCAACATCCTCACCCGCCACCCGGCCGACAGCCAGGGCACGCGGTTGAAATACACCGCCGGGCAGAACGGCGTGCGCGACTGGTATGCGAGCCAGGGCATCCACGACCGCTCGGGCGATTACCGGTTGTCGTTGTCCGGCCAGGAAGACGACGGCTTCGACCATGACCAGTTCGATCGCGACTACCGCGATGGCCGGCGCCTGAACCGTTTCAACCTGGTGGCCAGCCACAACCTCGACCTGCGCAACAGCCTGGACTGGCAATTGGCGGCCAAGGAAGGCACGAACCAGCGGCCCTACAGCTACGAGCCGATCTTCGGCGACATCGCCCCCGGCGACGACAACTCCGACCTGACCGCGCGCGACTACGCGGGCTCGATGCGCTGGACCTTCGACGTGAATCCCGAGCACAGCTTCTATGTGCAGGGCTACGCCGAGCACTGGGAGCGCCTGCAGGACTTCGGCGCCTGCGAGGCCCAGGTCGCCTTCAGCCCCCAGCTGGCGCAGCTCTGGTCGCTGAACCCGAAGTACGTCGACGACCTGGCCGAGTCGCTGCCCAGGATTCCCCGCGGGACCGCTCAGGAACAGGCACTGGCCGGGCAGGTTCTGCAGCAACTGGCCAATGGCGCCTACCTGCCGGTGTGCGGGCAGGTGAACCAGAACATTCGCGAGACCCGCTACGACCTGGAAATCCAGGACACCCTGAGCCTCGCCGAAAGCGTGCGGCTGGTCAGCGGCATGAGTTATCGGCACGACCAGGCCACCTCGGAGACCTACTTCGACGGCACGGTGAACAACGACATCTGGCGCCTGTTCGGCCAGCTGGAATGGCACCTGTCGCCGCACTGGCTGCTGCAGGGCGGTGCGATGGCGGAGGACGACCAGCTTTCCGGCAGTTCGGTCAGCCCGCGCCTCGCGCTGAACTACCTGATCAATCCGCGCCACAGCCTGCGAGCGGTGTATTCCGAAGCCGTGCGCTCGCCGGACATGTACGAGAACGACGTGAACTGGAGCTACCGGGCGCGCCACCTCTCGCCGCTCGCGTATGGCCAGTCCAGCGCCTACTACTTTGCCCGCGCCCACGGCCCAGGCGACCTGGACCAGGAGCGCATGCGCTCGCGGGAAATCGGTTACAACGGCCAGTTCGACGAACTCGGGCTGGCGGTGGACATCAAAGCCTACTACGACGAAATCCACGGGCTGATCAGCGATCCCTTGCAGGTATCCGACTTCGAACCGACCAACGACAACGACATCCGCTTCAGCGGCGCCGAAACTCAGCTGGACTGGCGCCTGACGCGGCAGGACCGCGTGCGGCTGACCTATGCCTATGTCGACTATGACGCCAGCAGCCGATTCGACCGGCGCCTCACCGCGCGCAACAGCGGCTCGGCCGGGTGGATGCGCGACTGGGGCCACGGCTGGTCCAGCTCGGTCTTCTACTATGGCGACGATGCGCTGAACGAACACCGCTTCGAGCGCATCGACCTGCGCGTGGCCAAGCGCATTCCCCTGGGCCGCGCCGCGCTGGAACTGGCCGGCGCCCTGCAGCAGCGCCTGGACGACGAACCACTGACCTGGCCGGAAAACCGCTACGACAACCGCCACCTGCTCTACTTCAGCGCCGAGGTGGCCTTCTAGCATGTCTGCCCGCCGCTCATGGACGAGCCCCGGCCCCCTCTTCGCCGCCCTGCTGCTCTGGTTGGCCTGCCTCTTCGCGCTGCCGGCCCAGGCCCGCGACATCCTGCTGGTCAGCACCGAGCAGAGCCCAGCCCTGCAGGACTTCGCCGAAGCGCTGGCGCAACATCGGCCGAATGACCAGGTGCGACTGGAGACCCCGGAAAACCTGCCCCCCGCCGCCAACCTCGATGGCCAGACGCGCCTGCTGCTGCTCGGCAGCGGCGCGCTGAACTGGCGCCTGGCCAGCCACGACGCACCGCCGGCACTGACGCTACTGGTCAGCCGCGTCGAAGCCCGGCAGGTCCTGGGCGAGCGCGAGCCACCGCATCTCAGCCTGCTCTGGAGCGACCCGCCGCCGGCCCGGCAACTGCAACTCGCCCTGCAACTCAGCCCGCGTCCGCAGCGCATTGGCGTACTGCTCGGCCCTGCCAGCGAGTTCCTCCTGCCGGAGCTCGACCAGGCTGCGCGGGAGCTCGGCGTCGAGCTCATCAGCGAACGGCAAACCCGCCCCGACGACAGCCGCCCGTTGCGAGAATTGCTCGGTCGCAGTGACCTGCTGCTCGGGCTGGACGACAAACAGCTTTATAACGCACAGACCATCAAGGGCATCCTCCTCAGCGCCTACGCCGAGAACCGGGCGCTGATCGGCCCTACCGCCGCCTTCGTCAAGGCCGGCAGCCTGGCCAGCAGCTACAGCGACCAGAGCGACTGGCTGGAGACCCTGGACACCCTGCTCGACCGGCCGGCGGAGCAATGGCCGCGCAGCCTCTACCCCGAACGCTTCAAGGTGCAGAGCAACCGCCAGGTGGCGCGTTCGCTGGGCATCGACCTGCCGGACGACGCGCAGCTTGCGCAGCGCCTGGCCGAAGGAGAGAAACCATGAGCTCCCGCAAGAGCTGGAACATCCAGACGCGGATGCTGGCCATCAGCCTGGGGCCCGCACTGCTGTTGACCGTGCTGCTGACCGGCTACTTCACCTACTCGCGTCTGCAGGACCTGCGCCTGGAGTCCAACCATACCGGCCAACTGATTGCCAACCAGCTCGCCCCGGCGGCGGAATACGGGGTGATCTCCGGCAACCTGCCCGTGCTGCAGAGCCTCCTGCGGGCGACCCTGAGCACCGCCCACGTGCGCTTCATCGAGGTGCGCGACCGGGGCGACAACATCCTCGTCTACGTCGAGCACGCAGCCGATCCCGCGCAGGCGAGTACCAAGGTGGAAATCTTCCACGCCTCGATCCAGCGCGAGAACATCGCCCTCAATGGCAGCGAGCTGGGCGGCTCCAACGACATGCTGCCGGCCGCCGCTCCGCCCAGCGGCGACTACCTGGGCCGCGTGGTGGTCGGCATGGCCAGCGACGCCTTCAGCGAGCGGCAGCAGGAGATCCTCCTCAAGGCCAGCCTGCTCGCCCTGTTCGCCCTGATCCTCACCTACCTGCTGGCGCGCCGTCTCGCCCGTCGCCTCGCCGCGCCGATCCGCACCATGGGTCGCGCCGTGCAGGCGATCCAGACCGGCGACTACCACACCACCCTGCCGGTGCCGGACGACGGCGAAGTCGGTGACCTCGCCCGCCACATCAACAACCTCGCCCGCGGCCTGCAACAGGCCAGCCTGGAGCAGGAGCGCAGCATTGCCCAACTGGTGGCGGCGCGGGAGGAGGCCGAGGAGGCCAACCGTGCCAAATCCGACTTCCTGGCGATGATGAGCCACGAGCTGCGCACTCCGATGAACGGCGTGTTGGGCATGCTGCAACTGCTGGAAACCACCGAACTGAACCAGGAGCAGGCCGAATACAGCGCACTGGCCACCGAATCCACCGAGCACCTGCTCAAGGTGATCAACGACATCCTCGACTTCTCCCGCGTCGAGCGCGGCGCTCTGGAACTGGAGCGCATTCCGTTCAACCTGCTGGAACTGATCCAGAGTTCCATTCAGGTCTTCCAGCACAGCGCCCAGCAGCGCGGCCTGGCACTGGAAATGAATGTTCAGGACGGGCTGGACAATCTCGAGGTGCAGGGTGACCCGACGCGCATCCGGCAGATCCTCGTCAACCTGTTGGGCAATGCGCTGAAATTCACCGAAGAAGGCGGCGTGCGACTGGAGGCCACCTGGCAGGCACTGGACGCAGAGGTGCTCTGGCTCAGTTGCTCGGTGCAGGACAGCGGCATCGGCATCTCTCACGAACGCCTGGAACACATGTTCGAGGCCTTCCAGCAGGCAGACTCATCCACCTCGCGGCGCTATGGCGGCACCGGGCTGGGCCTGTCCATCGCGCGCACCCTCGCCGAACGGATGGGCGGCACCCTGGGTGCGGTCAGCGAAGAAGGCTGCGGTTCGACTTTCACCCTGGAGATTCCCCTGCCCTTCCGCGAGCGTCAAAGCGCCGCGGAGGACGGGACGAACGGTGGCGCCGCGCTTGCCACTGGTCAGTCCGTGCTGCTGGTGGAAGACAACCCGGTGAATCAAACAGTCATAGAAGCTATGTTGCGCAGCCTGGGCTATCGCGTCACGCTGGTGGGTGACGGCGCCCAGGCAGTGCGCACCTCGGAGCGCGGCGAGTTCGCGGTGATCCTGATGGACTGCCGCCTGCCCGTGCTCAACGGCTACGAAGCTACCCGGCAGATCCGCGCAAAACCGGGCGGCGAACAGGTGCCGATCATCGCCCTGACCGCCAATGCGCTACAGGGCGATCGCGAAGCGTGCCTTGAGGCGGGAATGAACGACTATCTCGCAAAGCCGTTCAAACGTGCGGAGTTGCAGCGGATTCTGCAGCGCTGGGTTGCTCCAGGTCGTTGATCCAGGGAGCACTTGCCCGCAAACTGCGGACCGGCCCACGGCCTGCGTCCCGACAGGGAAACCTGGCGTCGGCGAAAAGTGAACAAGCGTTCGCCGATTGCTGTGACTTTCACTTAAAGGCAATAGTCTATGACTAGGCTGCCGCATGACACCGTGACAAGTACGACGGTACGCGGCACCGCAGGCACAAGCCAAACAACGCCTGCTATCCAGGATTTTTGAGGAGCTCGCATGACCAAACAAAACGCCTTCACCCGAGAAGACCTGCTGCGCTGCAGCCGCGGCGAGCTCTTCGGCCCGGGTAATGCGCAACTGCCCGCCCCGAACATGCTGATGATCGACCGCATCACCCACATCAGTGATGTCGGCGGCAAGTACGGCAAGGGCGAACTGGTCGCCGAGCTGGATATCAACCCGGACCTGTGGTTCTTCGCCTGCCACTTCGAAGGCGACCCCGTCATGCCGGGCTGCCTGGGCCTCGACGCCATGTGGCAGCTGGTAGGCTTCCACCTCGGCTGGCAGGGCAATCCCGGCCGCGGCCGCGCCCTGGGTTCGGGCGAAGTGAAGTTCTTCGGCCAGGTCCTGCCGACCGCCAAGAAAGTCACCTACAACATTCACATCAAGCGTACGATCAATCGTTCGCTGATCCTGGCCATCGCCGACGGCACCGTCAGCGTCGATGGCCGCGAAATCTACAGCGCCGAAGGCCTCCGCGTCGGCCTGTTCACTTCCACTGACAGCTTCTAAGGGTATCCGCATGCGTCGCGTCGTGATCACCGGTCTGGGCATCGTTTCCTGCCTGGGCAATGACAAAGACACCGTCTCCGCCAACCTTCGCGCAGGCCGTGCTGGCATCCGCCACAATCCCAGCTACGCCGAGATGGGCCTGCGCAGCCACGTGTCCGGTTCGGTCAACCTGAACCTGGAAGAGCTGATCGACCGCAAGGTCTTCCGCTTCATGGGCGACGCCGCCGCTTACGCCTACCTGGCAATGGAACAGGCGATCAAGGACTCCGGCCTCACCCCCGAGCAGATCTCCAACCCGCGCACCGGCCTGATCGCCGGCTCCGGCGGTGCTTCCACCCTGAACCAGATGGAAGCCATCGACACCCTGCGCGAGAAGGGCGTCAAGCGCATCGGCCCATACCGCGTGACCCGCACCATGGGCAGCACCGTATCCGCGTGCCTGGCCACTCCCTTCCAGATCAAGGGCGTGAACTACTCCATCTCCTCGGCCTGCGCCACCAGCGCGCATTGCATCGGCCAGGCCATGGAACAGATCCAGCTGGGCAAGCAGGACGTCGTCTTCGCTGGCGGCGGTGAGGAAGAACACTGGAGCCAGAGCTGCCTGTTCGACGCCATGGGCGCCCTCTCCACCCAGTACAACGACACCCCGGAAAAGGCTTCCCGCGCCTACGACGCCAAGCGTGACGGCTTCGTCATCGCCGGCGGCGGCGGCATGGTCGTGGTCGAAGAGCTGGAACACGCCCTCAAGCGTGGTGCCAAGATCTACGCCGAGATCGTCGGCTACGGCGCCACTTCCGACGGCTACGACATGGTCGCCCCGAGCGGCGAAGGCGCCATCCGCTGCATGCAGCAGGCCCTGGCCACCGTCGACACCCCGATCGACTACCTGAACACCCACGGCACCTCCACCCCGGTCGGCGACGTCGCTGAAATCCGTGGTGTGCGCGAAGTGTTCGGCAGCAACGCCCCAGCCATCAGCTCCACCAAGAGCCTGTCCGGCCACTCCCTGGGCGCTGCCGGCGTTCACGAAGCGATCTACTGCCTGCTGATGATGGAAGGCAACTTCATCGCCGGCTCCGCGAACATCGACGAACTGGACCCGGAGGTCGCCGACCTGCCGATCCTGCGCGAGACCCGCGAAAACGCGAAGATCGACACCGTCATGAGCAACAGCTTCGGCTTCGGCGGCACCAACGCCACCCTGGTCCTGAAACGCCACAACGGCTGATCGGTGATCCAAACAAAAAAGGCGCCTCAGGGCGCCTTTTTTGTTGCCTGCGATTCCGCCCTACCCTCCCGCGCTCGATCCGGTCAGGATGAACAGGCTGATAAAAGGGAGTACGCAGATGGATTTGATGATCAGACAAGCCCGCAGCAACGACGCCAAGGCCATCAGCCAGGTGATCGTGGCGGCGGTCAGGGAGAGCAACGGCCAGGACTACCCGACGAGCGTCATCGAGTCGGTGGTGGCGCACTTCACGCCTGAACGGGTGATGGAATTACTCGAACATCGGTTGGCGTTCGTCGCCCTGCTGGGCAACCAGGTGGTCGGCACAGGCGCACTGGATGGCAATGCCGTGTGCAGCCTCTTCGTAGCGCCTCAGCAGCAACGCAAAGGCGTCGGCCAGGGGCTGATGAGGAAAATCGAGAAGGCCGCCCTGGAGCGCGGTATAGACGCCCTGTTGGTCCCGTCTTCCCTCACCGCTGAGAGCCTCTACTCGCATCTGGGCTATCACGTCGTACGCGAACAACTCCAGGGAGAAGAGCGCACCATCATCATGACCAAGCGCCTTGTCCCTCTGTAGGAGCGAGCTTGCTCGCGAACCGAATCCCTCAAGGTTCCAGCCCGGGAACGACTCCCTTCCCCTTTCCACTCAGGGAGAGGGCAGCACCATACCGAAGCATCCTGTCGGCATTTTTTTCCGCCCCAAAAACAAAACCCCCGACCAGCTTTCGCTGATCAGGGGCTTTGGAATTAGAAGCTTGACGATGACCTACTCTCACATGGAGAAACTCCACACTACCATCGGCGATGCATCGTTTCACTACTGAGTTCGGGATGGGATCAGGTGGTTCCAATGCTCTATGGTCGTCAAGCAATTCGGTTGGATGCTCGCCTAAGCGCTCATCCGAATTCGGGCTGCTTACACTAATAAGCAAAACCCCCGGCCAGCGAAGCTGACCAGGGGTCTTGGGATAGGAGCTTGACGATGACCTACTCTCACATGGAGAAACTCCACACTACCATCGGCG
>NZ_MACM02000117.1:0-683 GCF_001675465.2 Pseudomonas sp. AU12215 | reverse complement strand
ATAAATATCATATAATTAGCGCTCAAATCAGTGCATGGGAGAAGCCCTTTTGACTACCTATACCGCATCGCTTGACACCGCCAGCCAAACCCTGGCTTGAAAATTGTACAAAAAATAACCAGCCCGCTCGATTGTCCCGCCTTCATCGCCGCCCACCGCCAGAATCCTCAAGACTTTACCCGCCGACGCCAGCTCACCTTCAAGAACCTCGTCCTGTTCCTGCTCAATCAGCCGCGCACGGCCCTGCAAACCGAACTCGATCAGTTCTATCGCGTACTCAATCAGGCGTCGACTGAGACGCAAATGGTCACTGCGCAGGCCTTCTGCAAAGCGCGCAAAAAGCTCAACCCCGAGGTATTTGAAAGTCTCAATCGCCTCCTGCAGCAACAAATTGACTGCTTCGGGCTGCGTCAGAAGTGGCGTGGGCTGAGGGTGCTCGCGGTGGATGGCTCGACCGTGCATTTACCCCTGGAGTCGACCATGGCGACCTTCTTTGGCAGTCACTCTGGCTTTCCCATGGCTCGCTTGTCCACACTCTACGAAGTCGCTGACGGTCAAACCTTGCATAGCCTGATCGTGCCCCTGACCGTCGGCGAGCGCGACTGTGCCCATCTGCACCTTGAGCACCTGCCGGCTGACAGCCTGACGCTGTTTGACCGTGGTTACCCTGGGCACTGGTTATT
>NZ_MACM02000116.1:0-292 GCF_001675465.2 Pseudomonas sp. AU12215 | reverse complement strand
GAGCTTGGGCGATCCGCCCGGCTTTGCCGTCGTGCTTTTCGCGCTCCAGCAGATTGACCAGATCGACCGTGGAGTAGAAGCGCACGCGCTTGCCGTGCCGGGTGATGCCGGACACGGCCAGCGCAGTGGCCAGGTGGGTTTTACCGGTGCCAGGCCCACCGATCAGCACCACGTTCTGCGCGGTGTCGGTAAAGGCCAGACTGGCCAGTTCGCTGATCAAACGAGCGTCTGCGCTGGAGGCGCTGAAGTCGAAGCCGGCCAGGTCGCGGTGCATCGGCAGCTTGGCCATGTT
>NZ_MACM02000115.1:0-87850 GCF_001675465.2 Pseudomonas sp. AU12215 | reverse complement strand
AAGATCTACATCTACGGCTATCTCAATCGCATCCAGTCCAGCCGCCGTCTCGAACGCGAGGCTCACACATCGGTGTCTAGGGGTTGACTTAATGGATAAAACATGGGTGCTGGCTGTGCCTGAGGGTTCAGTCAGATCGCAGCATGGAAAACATGCTGGCGGAGGAGTCGGGCAAGTACACCTGGATGACTCCCCTTCACAAATTCCGCAACTACCTAAAAGCCCGCCACTACGATCCGAAAGGCCGGAACTGGATCTCGCGCTCGATCAACGAAGAAACCGGCATGATCAAGATCGCGGCCAACGCGTACTCCCCAGAGCTGTGCCTGGAGTTGCTGCGCTACGCCCTGACGATCGATGCTGACGAGGCAGTTCGCGCCAGCAATGCAGGCGAACCCGCACGCTTCCAGCTGCTGGGCATGAAGGAGGTCCTGACGATTGACCTCTACTGGGGTCGCTACTCGTATCAGCGCCCTTTCACCGCCCTGAACGAGTACCGCGAGATTCTTGAACGCGGCAAGCGCTACTACATCCCAGATGAGTACGAGGAGTTCACTCGGGATGACCTGGATGTCAGCCGCTCGATCGAAGTCCCCTTTGTCGACAAGGAGTTTCACGGCATCTACGAAGGTCTGCGCTCGGCCATCAGCTCGGTGGCCAACGCAGAAAGCGTGATCAAGAAGAACGGCGTTTACTACACCCACGTGGACGAATCCAACGAGTTCGACATCGATTCTGAGGGTGTTCACCTGTTCTACGAATTCGAGCTGGACCGTGCGCTCGAGTACTACGGTCCACACTCGGACGTCTGCCCTTCCGACGTCGTGCACTACCTGGCTCGCTTCGGGACAGCGAGTTTCAAGAAGGGCGGCCACTCTTCCTGGGACAAGATGCTCCGCATTGGAAACCAGCTGCATCGTCACGGGCTGCGCGACATCCTGAATGACCCGGATGCCCTGATCGCCAAGCTCACCGCATGGGGAGCGGAAAACGGCTACAGCAACGCCATTTCCGCCCCTATTCCTCACCAGGCCCCGACATCGCTCGTGGCTGCCGATGGTCAGTACCTGATGTCCTTCTGAGGACAACCATTTTCGAACAGAGGTGTTTATGCCTATCAAGCGAATCGTTCTGAAATACCCCTCGGCTCCCACCGAGTCCTTCTACACCGAAGAGCACATGTACGTTGCGCTCGACTCGGGAAGTGGCGGCTATCCAGTACGCAGCACCATTCTCAACGCGCACGATTTCAAAACGCTCGAGGCAGCTCAGAAGTACGTCGGTCAATTCGATGAGTTCAAGCCGGTAGAACTGTCGATCGAAGTCCAGGAAAAGCCGCTGGCCTAATACGGCCACAGAGGTAGAACCAACATGAGCAGCATGCAAGCACAGGCTGCACGGCCCCGCGCAGGGACTGTGGCAGAGACCTTCAAGGGCGATCCCAGAATGCTGAACATGCTGGGAGTTCGGGTGATTGCCCCTAGGCTGAGCCGCATGTCCTCTCAGGGAGAGGAATACACCTTCGACGAGTTCCACAACGTGCTCGAAGCCAGGGGCAGCACTGCCAGTTATGGCTATGAGTACATGTTCGATTGGAACCCTGCTGAGCGCTGTCGACTTCCGCCTGTGCTGCAGGATCTACCCGCGGCCGTACCTTCGCCGGTGAAAATCTCTCCCTGGAAGGAATCGGCAATTAAGGTCGTGGCCCTGATGCGAAGGCAAGGCTTCGTTACCGCCAAGCAGATAACGTCCCACGGTATGGGTATGACAGCGTGGACTCAGCCAAAAGGCATGAAGCAAGCCTGGTTGAGAAAAGGTGCTGCTCGAGGTCAATGGGTAGAGACCGAACACATGCCGCCATTCGATATCCAGCACCCCGAGCTCTATCAGATGGCGTTGAAAGCTCTGGATGAGGAAGCGGAAAACCAGTTCAGCCTGGTCTAAGCAGGGACAAACTGAAAGCTGAGCACCGCTAAAAGATAAAACCCCGAAAGCTAATGCGATCGGGGATTTCTTTACCCACACCCTAAGTGCAGGGTGGCCCTTACGGTTTAGCGAAGGCAGCCTTAAAGCGGGCAACTTCTTCTCGCTGTTCAGCAACCAAGCTCTTCAGCTTGTCCATGTGCTTCATGACAAGAATGGGGCTCTGCAGGAACGCGACGCCTGGCATGGTGTTGGGAAACACCGCGGTTACCTTGGCATCTGCTGCCGCCCGGATGGGCTCGTACCACTGCGCAAATCCGCCGTGACGCATTTCGCTTGTATCTCGGAAGATGGATTGAGCATCGCCTACAGGCACGTCCAGTTGCTTCCGGCACTCCAGTGAGTCGTAGCTGTAACAACCAATCTTCAGATCGCCATCCAGGATACCTTGGCGTAGCGCACTGACCTCGGAGGTTGCGAAAACGGCCGACATGCCGATTACCATCATGGTGAGTCCGACCAACCTCCCACTTAGGAGGTTCATCACCCCAAATAAAGCGATTAGCAGGCCAAAGGCGGAGCCATGCCAGTACACCCCTATGCGCCAGCTGAGGAAAGATGCGTTACGCATGTCTTCATCGGTAATCGGAACCTGGAAGGTCAGCCATGACGACGCGCCAATGCAAATGGCCAGGTATGAAAAAGCTACCAGCATGAAGATGACAACAGCCAGGCCGGCGGCCTTGGCCAGTGGCCCCTGCGGCAATTCTGCCTGCTGATTCTGTTGTGCGGTTTCGGCTATCACGTCGGCGCTCCATGGTTTGAAGAAGATGCCAGGAGGATCGCCTTTCTTCAGCCTTTGAAATCGTCAATCTGTCCCCTCGCCCGGCCCCAACCGGCGGTTGCAGTTTCTACATGGGTGGGAGAATGGCTTTACAGGCACCTCCCGTGCTCTGGTTCAGTCTTCCCAGGTATCCGCATGAAGTTACTTCTCGCAGCCGCTTTTGCCCTGTGCGCAATCAACGCCTCAGCCGCATCCACTGTGGTGCCCGCCGATGATCCTCGGCTTCAGCCAGCAGAGGTAGTGCGCGTCGAGCCTTCGGGGCCAGCTGGCTTCCCTGAGATCTACGTCGATGGGTACATCCACAAGGCAACCGTAGAGGCATTCAAGCGACTGGGAAACCTGAATGGCTCCGGCATGGGCATGGTGTATTTCAATTCACTCGGCGGGGATCTGGTGGCTACAGTCGAACTGGGCCAGCTCATCAGGGAGCGAGGGTTCTCCACCAGGGTTGGCAGCAAAGGTACTTCGGGCAAACCT
The DNA here is from genome assembly GCF_001675465.2 of Pseudomonas sp. AU12215. Classification (NCBI taxonomy): domain Bacteria; kingdom Pseudomonadati; phylum Pseudomonadota; class Gammaproteobacteria; order Pseudomonadales; family Pseudomonadaceae; genus Pseudomonas; species Pseudomonas sp. AU12215. Next base: position 84,606 of record NZ_MACM02000115.1, on the reverse strand, counting down.
TTACCTGGTCGCTGCGAAAGCGGGTGCCCTTTTGCCTTCGCAGGTGGCCGCTTCCGATTCCTTGAAGCGGGCTCAAGCCTCGGCGTGCACCAGTTCTACCGAGCAGCCGGCCTGCAGGCGAATGACCTGTCCCACGCTCAGATTGCTTCAGCTCTGATTGCAAGTCACCTGGCAGACATGGGCGTTAGCATGGCGCTAATGGGCAAAATGGTCTCTGCAGATAGCGAGAGCATGCGCTATCTCACCCCGCTGGAGGCCTACGACATGGGACTGATCAACGCAGGGACTCTTCCTGCGCAATGGGGTATTCGCGAGATCAATGGCGCTATCGTTCTGGTTGGGGAGCAGGAAACTATCCAGGGAACCGCCAAGATCGCCCTTGCCTGCGGCAGCCATAACGACGTGGAAATGGCTGGGCTGTTCAAAGGGTGGTTCGACCCTTCTCTCTTCAAGCCCTTCAACGAGGTGTCCTTGCAGGTCGATGGTCAACCTATTGGAGCTGCATCGAGCGTCGCCGAACAAAGCATCCACAATGGTTTCCTGAGCTACAAGGTTCTACCCACCGATCATCAGCTCGATGCCTTGGCTCGCGCTCAGGAAATCGGGCTTCAACTTCACAAGTCTGGGACGGAGCACCGGGTCGACTTCAAGGTTGATGCCGCAGGCGCCGGGAACCTGATCACCAGTTTTGTGAAGCTCTGCCGCGGCGACCGGCCCAACTTAACCGGTGGCGTCTCAAGCCACCTACCGCAATCCGCGCCCCAGACCATCACGTTTTAGTCGCTTCGCTTGCAAATTTCGATGATGTGCGAGAATGCAATTCAATCTAGAACCCCGCCGCATCGCGCAGGAACACCAGGATGAAGCTCAATCTCACGCTACCTAATGCCCAGGCCCTCTACGAAGAGCTCCTGCAGAACAAGGCAGCGCTCAGCGCCCCCATGGCGACCCTCCTCGACTCTCTGGAGGACTTCTGCGGCGTGAATCTGGAATGGCACCCTACTGGCGGCCGGAAGCTTCCGACCATTCGCGGGCAGGGCTGGATGGTCTTCTTCAACGAATCGCCGACCGATTCCGATGCACCTGAAACCACACTCTGGGATCGCGAGTTGGATCGCCACTACGTGCTTACGGGCGACCACCGGGAAGCCTTCTCAAGGCTTGCCTCGCAGGGATTCAATGCGCTCTTTGCGCTGTACCTGGAACTCGATCAGAACCCTGACTTCCACAATGGTTGCACCTATGCCCCGCGCGGTGCACACGATACCCCACTGAGGAAATGACAATGGCCCGCGCCCTCACCCAGTCTCAACACCTGGCCCTGAAGTACCTCGAGAGCAAGTGCCCCGATTTCGTCTCTCCTACCGAGGTAGGGGAAGAAGTTGGCAAGCAAATGGGCAAGGAAAATCGACATAGCTCTTTCGGCAGCCCACTGTGCCGCAAGCTGGTCGATCTTGGCCTTGCCGTTCGAAACGAAGCAGGCCATTACGCAGCCGCGACGAAGTAACGAGTTCGTATGCAGACCCCAATTCGCCGGACCGTTCTCCGCCGCGGTTTCGTGGAAGGGTATCAGCTGGTTCAGCTGCACCTGGACTGCGGCCACTACGTCGACGCTGGGCATGGCTTGCCCAAAACTGCTCGCTGCACTCAGTGCGAATTGGCCCGATCCGGAAAACTGGTGGACGCCTGCATGCAGGCTGAAAAGACTCTCACAGAATGCCCGAAGGCCTTGAGGCTTCTGGGCGAATACACAAAGCATGCTCGCGCAGGGCGTCTCTCTACATAGAGCTTGCGAAGCTTCTTCCTGGGACTTAATGCTGCTGGCGCTCTCTCAGATGAGGACTTCAGCAGGCTAGACGCAAACCTTTAACGTGAAGACCAACCACCATGACCGGACTAGCGATCGTTTTCCTAGGATTCATCCTTCTGATTGGGATGGGCATTATCGCAACCCGCCTCGAACGGCTGGACGCGCAATGGAAACGTCAGAATGACCTGCGCGAGGCCGAACTTCGCGCACAAGGCATCGAACTCAAAAAGGAGTCTGCTTGATGAACGTTCCAAACCTTCAAGAACTGTTAGCTGCCGGGCCTGTAGCCATCGAGTTTTCCGAGGGCGTTGAGGAACATGAGGCTTACGCAGAGCCCAAAATGCGCGCTCACCTGGTGTCGGTGAGAGTGGATCCTGACGACGTAGCGGTACTGAAGGTCGACTACAGCACTTACGATGGCTACAACAAGTCCTTCGAAAAGGCGAACTACTACGACAAGAACGGCCATGCCACTCTCACTGCACGTGAAGCCGGCCATTACAACGTTCAGGAGGACCTGTACGTCTCGGCTAGCGAAGAGCTCGATCACGTATTCATCGTCCTGCCCAATATTTCAACGCAGCTACTGGAGGAGTTCAAAGCAAGCGGCCAGGCCGGCTATGTGCGCTGGCTCGAAGAACAGCTGATTACCGCACGTACAGCCGGCGTCAAGTAATGCAGTACGGCCAAATCGCCACCCTAGCGATCTATCTGACAGCCCTGCTTGTTGCGGTTTTCCTCGGGCGCTGGCTTGGCCGACTGCCACAGCAGCAGCTGATGAACGTCCTGGGCGTTTTCGCTGCGCTTAGTGTTCTTGTCCTTCTCGGCCTGGCGGCGGTGATACTCCCCTCTCCAGCGACATGAGTAGGAGCATCAGAACGAAAAACCCCGGCCAGGCGCCGGGGTTTCTTTTGGGAGGATCGCCGAAGGACCTTCTAGATGATCCGGCCGATACGCCAGGTTCCGCTCCAGTCTTTGATTGGGCAACCTGGGTACTTCTCTGCCTCCTCGGCCTCCGCAAAACCGTAGATCGTGCCGAGATCGTTCTGCTGGAACTTCAGCATCCCACACTCCGGGAAAACAACTCGGGTAATCAAAATGCCCTTAAGGGGAAGATCTGTCTGTTTGGCCTCGAGAATCTTTACTCCCTCCTGGGTGTACTTCAATACCCGCGCTTCGACCGTCTCCCCCTCATGCCAGTATGCAAGCTCACCGACGACGGGCCCTGTGTGCGCTGGGACAGGTGAGTCCGCGCCCCGCAAGTAGGACACCAACTCATCGGCAGCAAACCCGGCAGCGACTATTACTGCCGCTGCAATGACACTTAAAGCCCGCATCACACCTACTCCGTCCGATTTGCCAGATGACGGAATGATCGCGCGACCTGTACTTCCATTGAGCCCCATCTGCCCCTCAGAAGGGGGCAGTTGCAGTTTCCCCGCCAGCCCTGAAGCTATCTGCTCATCTTAAGCAGGTACCGATAATGATTGCCCCACACTGCCCTCCAGGCCTGGGCCCTGAGGAACTCGTCAAGCTGGACGACGAGTCTCTGTCTCTGCCCTCAGACGAAGTGAAGCCCTACCTTCGTGAGCGCATGACTGAAGAGCAGATGGTTGCTGAGATTGACGCTATAGGCACCCTAGCGGCTAAGCGATCGGACTATGGCATCTACGGCATGCTGGGGCTTCAGCGAGATGAGCAGGGTTACAGCTGCATCTACAGCGGCAACTCCCTGTTGAACTGGATGCACGAGCACGAGCGCAGGCGGATGCACCTGCTGAAGCTGGCTCTCCCCTCGGCCGGTGAGCAGGCTGAAGCAGCCAGGATCCGTATCAAGTCCCGCATTGCGGCACGGAAAGGCCGCACTCACGTAACCCCGGACTTGCATACTGCAGGCTCTATGTATTCTGGCGATATCGATCAGCAATCAAGCACCTTGTGCACGGCGGCGGTGGCCTCCGACGAGGCAGAATTGTTGCTCTGAAACAGACTCAATGGCGCCAGCGACCTATCCAGGGAACATCATGAAAACTGAAGCCGCGAACGATTTTGCCCAACACATCCTGGCCGAGGTGAAACGCCTCGAGGACCTCGCTAAGAGCTGCGCTGTGCAATACGCAGAGACTGACAGTGCAGAGAGCAAAGCGTCCTTCCAGCGCTATTCGTTTGCCGCAGCAGAGATGCGCAAGCTGCATGGCCCGGCCTGCCAGGCCTTCCACGCGGTAGAAGCCTTGATCCCGGCTGGCACCAAGCTCGACTAGGCCTGCAACAGATGGATATCGAGCAGTTCATCCGGGAGGCAGCCGCGCGGGGATGGTCCAAAACCCAGACCCGGCTCGCCCTAGAGATGAGCAGTTATAAGTTCTGGGCGATCCTCGGCGCCATGCCCGCTCTGACTTGGGCTAAACGAGGAACCACTCTCGGCAACAAGCTCGGAAACGCTCGTCGAAAAACTAGCGCTGCAGTTACAGCTGCCATCACTCGAGCACGGGCCTCCAGGCGCGAGAAAAGCCTCTACAACTGGAATGGCCTGTCGGGAACCATCACCGAACTCGCACGGCATTCGCCGGCTGGCGAGACGACCATCAGGCGCCGCTTGAAGGCTGGAATGCCTGTCGATCAGGCCTTCTCTCTTCCCGCCAACAACAGTACGCCGAACGCAGGTTGGCGAACCACCAATAGGAAGTCATCGTGACCAGCAGCAATCCATTCAACGCCCTTTGCTGGGTCAACCAAACCACCTTTCCGGCCGACCTCGAAGAGGGGCTGGTGGCTCTGGGTGCCCCTGCCGACGTAGCTCGCGATATCAGCTCGGCATACCAGCTCACCTCTGACCGCAACCTCATGCGGTTTTACGAGGAGTACGCCTATGCGACCGAAGATGCCGACTGGCAGAAGTACCTTTGTGCTTTCCTCACGCAGCGCATGGCGCAGTACCAGCTGGCCACTTGCGACGAGGACCAGGAACTGAACTCCTCAGGCAACGAGCACGAGGATCCGAACTCGCCGGAAATCACTGCTCCGGAGCTAATCCAGGTACCCAGCTCTGCTGACAGCTACGGCTTCGGCTACGTCGACGGGACCGACCTCAGCAGCCTGCGCCTCTATCGTGACCACTTGGTTGCCATTCTGGACTCGTTTCCCGAAGGACCTTTGGTTACCGCGGACAAATATCAGCAGGACATCACGCTGCTGAACAAGCTTGCAGATGAAGCTCACGCTCAGATGCAGGAAGCCTTCACTGAGCGAGACGAAGTTATCTCGCGCCACGAAGGCGATGGCACTACAAGCAACAAATACAAAGCTGAGCTCTATGACGAGGTCTGGCAGAAGGCCCGCGTTCTCGGGTTTAGCAATGTGACGATGGCCCTTGATGCGCTGCACAAGGTCAGCGTGAAGCCCGAGCTGCTCGAAGCAGCCCGCAAGGCATATGCCCGCCTCAAAAGCCGCACCGGCACAGACAGCGGCGCGGCCATCAACATAGCGGATCACTGCGATATGCAGGCATTCGAAGGCTTCTTCGGCAAGGCGCCCATCGAAACACCAGCCTGAGCAGCCATTGTTTCACCTGTAACCGTACATGCTACGTACCACACCTGGCCCCCAGGCCCTGGAGAAAAGAATGACCACCCAAACTCAAAAGCCTGAAACTCCCACCAGCTCGGCACCTACCCAGCCTAAGCCATTCAGCAATGTGAACGACTGGTTTCTGGCTCAAGAGCCCGGTCGCCAGGATGTTCTACGCGAGGACAAGTGGATGCTTGCCAGCGCGGCGTTCGACGCAGGCCTGCGCTCCGGGGCTGCCGGCAATGGCGTGACGGTCATCGGTTTCCGCTGCCGGCCGACGGGGAGCAGCTCTGAAACCGAGTGGACCCACGTCTACCACCGTGCCCCGGATAGCTTCGAGATCCGAGAATGCGAGATCCAGAGTATCAGTGTCCCTACCCCCGCTGAGCAGCCTCAAGGCGCCCCGATCGCTCACATCGACAGCTCAACTGACTCCGGGGTAACCCTTACCTCTGCAGGGCATGACCGAATCAGCGAGATCGATGATGCGCCTCTGTACCTGGGCGCAGCGGCTTCCGTCCAGCATGCCCCAGTGCCGAAGAACTATGAGGCCCGCGTGGACTTCTTGGTGGCCCTTCTTGAGGCCGGCCTGAAGAAGTGGGAAGACAACCAGGACGACGACCGCGACCAGCTGCTGGTGCTGGCTGATACCGTGGCCCCCTTGTTTACCAGCTTTGCCGCCGACTCGACTCATGCGGTTGCTCTACAAGCGGCCTTGGGCATCGTCGACAAGCTGATTCACACAGCCAATCAGCCCAGTCGCGATGACTTGCAGAGTGCTCGGACCAAGATCGAAAGCAGCCTCCTGTCCCTCTACGGTACAGCTGCCCCGCAGAGTGGTGACGATAGCAGCACCCTTGCAAGGGTTTGCGATCTGCTGGGCATTGGTACGGCTGCACGGACACCATCCGTCATTCTGACGAACATTTCGAACCTCAAGCACTTCTCCGACCTGTTGGACGCGGTCGAGCATGACTTCTTCATGGTGCCGGGCGAGCCTTCGGATGAACCGGAGGATGAAGGTTGCGAGCCTGACGACGTGTGCCTGTTGAACCGCTGGGGTTCCAGCCGAGAGCAATACGTCGAGCAGTTCCGCAAGGCACTTCCGCGTTTGCTGCTCGAAATGGACGTTCTGCAGCCACCGGCTGCGTATGAGCATGTTTTGGACATGGGCGAGGGCCAGCAGCGGACTTCCTTGACGCCTCACAACAACAATCCATTCGGCAAGCCTGGAATCGACTATGACAGCGCCTTCTCGGTGACGTCTGAGCCGCTTTTCCGTGCCCGCAAAGCACTGGCCAGCCGATCGGATAACGCCTGACAAGCTGCGTTGCAGTTTTGGGGACTGATGAGAAGCTTTGCTCATCACCAACACCGGCCAGGATCACCAAGATGACCCATACCCATACCTTCGACAGCACCGGCGATGCCTACGACGCGACTCAGTGTGACGATGACGTCCTCGGCGGGCATGCACTGCTGGTGCTGGATGAAGGTGTGGTGGGTCTTTCCTGGACCTGGCCGGTGGCTGTGACCACTGCTTCGGGCGAACTGCATGAGATGGGCGACGACCCGGCAAAGGTCATCGTTGATGCCGGCTGGACTACTCCCCAGATTCAGCACGCCGTCGCACTTGCTGATGAGCACAACTTCCCAGTTGCTGATTGGGCTCGGAAGGCTGCTTCGGAAAGCGCCTAACCTCAGCAAGCCTAACCCCATACCACTTCCAACGAGAGCACCTGCCATGTCCAAGACTGCGCCATTCAGCTGGATCGTTCGTTTCGATGTCGCCCAGGAGTGGGTGGCTGATGGTTTCGTATTCAGTGACCAGCGAGCCCTGGAGATGCTGGGCGCCGACCTGAGCAGCGCATGCATGTCCACTGAGCTGGCAGCCGCGGTTCTTGCTGCCCCCAGTCCGCTGCGCATTGCTAGCGAACAAGGCTACGGTAAGAACCATCCCCAGGCTGACGCAGCAGTTGCCGAGATCGTGGCCGGCACTCCGAAAGCGAAACCGGGCGAAACCGTTCTGGAATCTGCATTGGTAAATGCGATCAAGCTGCTGGACTCCGTTGCCTTCGTGCAGCATGAGAACGACAACACTGGCGGTGTCCTCTCGGAACTGCGTGATGCGCTGGCGCTGGTGCAGGGCAAAGACCCTATCTCGAATATTCGCTGGGTACCGACTCCGGCCTAACAGCTCACAGCACTGACAATCAAAGGCAAAAATATGAAGTACACCTGGGAAGAGTGCGACATCCACGTGGGACGCCAGGTCGACTCCCACAACCGGGCTGAACGTTATGTCATCGGCTATGACCCTCGCCGCAATCACGAGGATGGCAATCTGACCTTGGTCAGTCTGCGCGATGGCATGCAGCTCACCCAAGAGCACACCGAGGCCTCTTTGGCCGACTACCTCAGCGACAAAGGTAGTGAAAACTCGCGCCATGCTTACCGACCCGTTGACATCCGCCAGGACGACATTCCTTCCCAGGTGACGGAATCACTTGCTGATTCGGTGCCAGAGGAGGCCAAGCCGTGACGATCAAGCTCAAATCGACGAATGCCATGACTGGTGATATTGCCGAATACACGCTTGCCGAGCGGAGCTATGAGGCGGCAGTGAGCGCCTTCTGGCATTTTCTTCGCGGCCGCGGTTGGAGTGCAGCTCAAATTGCCGCGTCGAAAGTGGAACGAGCTGCTTAGACGACACGGCCCAGGCAAGCCTGCATCACGAGCAGAAAGTACTTTCCAAATTTCTCAGTTGGTACTGAAAGCCGGGCCCAAAGCGCGCTTGCATATTTCCAGACATCCGTAGAGTAGAAGTCGTAAGGCACAAAGCCACTTAGACGACTTCCGATGGAGCGACATCATGAGCCAGCAAGAAATGATCCTCGACCAATCCGCCATCCCCTCTTCCGAGTTCAAGTTCGACTTGCTGCTGGGTGGCATCAAAGCTGCTATGAGCGGTGCCAAGTCCCGCGACCTCTGGATGATCGAGACCAAGGATATCGAGAAGATCCACGTTCTTGATGGCCTGAACGTCCGCATCAAGGACGAAGCCCTGGCGGAGCACATCCGCAGCCTGGCAAACAAGATGAAAGCTGAAGGCTTCAAGGCCTCCAAGCCTCTGGAAGTGGTTGTCCTCGAAGAAGGTGGCCAAAGTCGCCTGGTAGTCACCGACGGTCACTGCCGTCTGGCTGCGGTCAAGATCGCGATCGCCGAAGGCGCTGAGATCCAGCAAATTCCGTGCGTAGCTCTGCCGGCGAAAGGCACTTCGCTGCAGGACCTGGTTGCAGGTCTGGTAACCAGCAACACCGGCAAACCCCTGACCACCTTCGAGACTGCCCTGGTCTGCAAGCGCCTGTTCGGCTACGGCTGGAAGGAAGCCCAGATTGCTGAGCGCCTGGCCTTTGGTGAGGCTTACGTGAACATGCTGCTGGAGCTGGTCTCTGCACCGCTGTCGATCGTCACCATGGTGCAGAACGGCGAAGTCGCGGCCACTTTCGCGGTCGAGATGATGCGCAAGCACCGTGATCAGGCGGTTGAAGTCCTCAAGCAAGGCCTGACCGCCGCCAAGGCTGCCGGTAAGAGCCGCGTCACCAACGCTTACCTGCCGGGCGCCGCCCTGAAGAAGCTGGTGAAGCGCCAGGCTGACAGCCTGTACGAGACCGCCAAGAGCATTACCCAGGATCCTGGCTACACCAGCCTGTCCGATGAAACCCGCGGCAAGCTTGACCAGCTGCTGGCCGATATCGCAGAGCGCGAGAAGACCCTCGAAGCGAAGATGAAGAAAGCGGCCGCCGAGGGCGAGCAGGAACAGCAGGAAGAGAAAGAAGAGGAAACCGAGGCCTAACCCCCCACCCGCGCCTGCCGGGCCCCCAAGCAGGCCCGATCCCCTGGAGGTTCGTCACGGCTCCTCCAGGGCTGTATCGGAAAGTGGTCTAGTTGCCGCGCCCATGGCTGAGCCAGAAATGGAACCCATGGGGCGGAAAGTAGCAGGGGCAACCCAGTAAGTCAGACTGGCTAGCTGACCATTAGACCACTCCCCAATGCAGCCGCCGCCCTGGTCGCATGTCCTCGTGCAGGGGGCGAACCGATGGCCAGGTATCCTGCATGAACGCGATATAGTTTTAGCAGGTGCTTGGTGGGCACCTGCAACCCGTCATTGCGAAGCTGCCAGCGGCACTACCTTTCAAACCATCCCGCATGGCCTTTTCAATGGCCCTGATGTGCAGTGGGTGACGGGCAATGCTGCATATGGGCCTGGGAAAGACTATGTCCCCTACCGCAATCCATCCGACCTCTCTCGCCAGCCTCAAGCGTCACGCCAAGTCGATTGGCCGGGAGCTTGGTATAGCTCATCACGAAGCCCTGGATGAAGCAGCTCGCAGGGCCGGCTTCAAAGATCTACGAGACGCCCAGGAGCACCTGGCGAAGCCTGCGGTTCCATTCGAGCATTCGGCTTTCCTGACAGCATACTGGGAGGAGCGCACGGATCTTCTCGATGAGAGCACAAAGATTGGCTGCGGCCGCCTCACGCTTCAGCTCCCTCTAAGGATGCCGCTGGGCGAGCTGGTTTCGGAGGTGTCGCTCGAGAACACGCCATACCTGAGAGGCTTCATCCTTGAGGCCAGCGATCATCTTGAAACCAGGCTCGACTGCTGCTCGGAAGATGATGCGTACACTGCCCTAGGGAGAGCAGCTCGCGCCCTACTTTTCATGGCAGGTACTGGCCTAGCGGGCGAGCCCTCGATTGAGCGCGAGTTGCGCGCCCCATTCCTGTCAGACCATTGCAGCTACTGGTATGACCCTGAGACGAAAGAGCCAGTTACGCTAAGCGAACCCTACAGCAACTACATCTCCGATTCAGACAGAGACAGCCTGAAGTGGAGCGATCTGCACCTGGCTGAAACCAGCTGGAAAGGCATTTATTCACCTGGCAGAGCCCACCCCCTGATTTTCTCCCGATCTGAAGACCTCATTCAGCGGCTGGAGCAACAACTTTCAGCCATGGTTGAAAGCTACAAGTGGGTCAAGCCAGGCATCGATACTGGCAGCTATGCGGCCCAGTTCTACAGTCCCGGCCGGCGCGCAAGTGGGATAGAGAGAACTCCGCGGCCAATGCCATCCCCTCTCGGCGTTGTTCGCAATGGCTCACTTCCCTACGGTTCCCGGACCGGCGGTGAAGCTTCGTTGTGGCGACCGGCTGAGCCAATGCCCCTTGCGTTCCACATGCAGATCGGACCGATCCTTTACGCCCTCACCTACAGCCAGGATGAGCATCCTGCGAAGAAGCTCGCCTACGAGGCGTGGTCTGACCTGAGCCAATGGGTCTGCCATGAGTATTTGCCCAGCGAAGACCTGAACATAGACACGATCTCAGTCTACGAGGGCCCGCTCCTACTGCACTACGATGACAACCAGCAGCGCCTGTCGGCATTGTCCAAAGTCATAGAGCTTCTGGACTCTGGATATCGCGACTGCTCGCCAAAGCGGGAGATACTGAAAACCCTAGGACGGGCTGAGGCTCTTCTTCGAAAGCAGCTGAGCTAATGGCCCTCCAGACGGCGCTATTAGCCCCTTGCATGATCTCCGGGGCGTGAGAACCTGCAGTCATCGGAAACGGCTTATGGAGCCCCCTGATGACTGCTATTCCCCATCCCCTTGATCCTCGTATTGGCGTTCTGATGCGCAACGGTGCGCCAGTTTTCTATGCGTTCCACCAAGGGAACGGGGCCGATCCGATAGAAGGCACCCTCCAGGAGGTTGAGGCTGCCCTTGGCCTGCCGCCCAGGCTTCCCCTGCCCCTGCTTGTTGATGACAACGAGAACCCCCAGGCGCCAGCCAAGCCGCTCGGCAAACTTGGGCGGATTCGTCGTTATGCAGTCACAGTGACGCCCTCAGTCACTCTATACAGCGGCAGTCTCACCTTTGGCGAAACTGTTGAGCATGTCGACGCCCTCAACCGTCGTGATGCGGAAAAGCAGGTCCGGCAACAACTGCGCGAGGCCAACGGCCGATACGGGCCGAAGTACAATGTCGTCGCCCGGCTCGCTGACAACTAGCGCCCCACGAAACCGTTTGTGAGGCTGCACACAGCAGTCTTGCCGTTATATCCGTTCACTAAGGACCTCAAATGCTTTACCTGCTCCTCTGCTCCATGGTCATGCTGGTAGCTATCGTGTCGCTGCATAAGCATATTTTCAAAACGCTGGATTTCCTTCACAGCGGTGAAGGCGCCCGTCCCAACCCTCTCATCCCCATAGTCCCAATGCTTGTCGCAGGAGCGTTCTGCGCGCCACTTCTGGTCCTGTTCTTTGGTGACCTGTTCATCGATGCGGAAAAGGGTTCGCCGATCAACTACGGTCGCGGCCAGATCTACTTCATGCTCGCCGGCTCGCTGGGGCTTCTGGTGATGGGGTTGTTTGCCGCCCGCTCTGCCTGGGTGGAGGGGAAAATTGGGTTCTGGGCCACTGGCCGGCTGACTGTGATGGCTCTGGCCGGTGTTGTCGGCTGCATCTCTGCGTACCAGCACCTGTCATTTTTCAGCACTGACGAAGATGGCATCGCCAATGTTGGCCTAATACGCGAAATGGCCGATCTTGGTGATATGGAACAGTGCGTTAGCGCTATGGCCCTAGTTCAGTTCCGCGACGCAGGCCCCCTCACCTACCGCTGCCCCACCACTGTCCTGTTCAACCGGGACTCTCAGCAGCCCTTCGCGCCATGGCCGGACTATGTTGAGGGCACTAGCCAGAAGCTGGCCGATGCAATAATGACGATTAAAGACGCGACTGAGCGTGGCTACTCGGTGCAGAAGCGGGATCACTAAGAGGGAATCCAGAATCGTGCATCTCAGGAGTCAGCATGAGCGCTCAAACGAAAAAGATATCTGAACTAACAGTCTCTGAATGGGCGGCCAAGTTGCAAACTGCCTATGAGAACCCGATTACGATCACCCTCAATCCTGATGGCTCCGGAATCATTCATAGCAATGACAAAAAGCCTGGGAACACGGCTTACTTTCACAGGCCTGAAGATGCACTGCATTGGTTAGGTCTGCCCGAAACCGAAATTGAGGTCTGACCGGCACCTACGCTTGCATTTTTCTAGGCTGTGCGAGCATCGAAGTATTTCGCACACGGAGAAAGATGATGAAGACCACTGCCGCTCAGGACGCCGCAATCAAGGCCGCCAATGCGATCCTCGCAAAGGCCGGCCTACCAAAGTACAGCCCGCGGCAGTACCCCACCCTGGAGCTTGAGGGCGTAGATTCGCCCATAGCGGTAGATCTCTCACGCCTGGTCAGGGTTTCGCCTAGCCCCTTCCAGTCGCAGTGGGAGGTTGTCGGTGGTAGCGGGAAGTGGCACAACCGGATTGGTCGGCACGTCGGGGCTCTCGAGATCGTGAACTCTCGAGCACATGGCATTCTGCTTGAGTTCCCCGAAGGCCAGGTTCAGGCCTTCAACCCAATGGACATGTTCCCCTGGAAGGGCGAGCAGGTTCTCTTTCAGAAGCAGCAGCTGTCGCTGGCGGTCTAGCTGTTTGAGAGAATGCCCCACAGGTGGAAAAAAGTGCACCGTTTTGAGTTGCACGGCATCTGCAGGTGCATAGTATGGGAAGCCTCTTTGACAATGAGGCTCCCCCATGAACCCGCTGAAACCAGCGTCCATCTTCCTCTGTGCAGCCCTGACCGGCTGCTCCCCTTCCGACGACCAGTTGGCACCTTGGCCCGAGCAGGATGGCAACTACCTCCAGCTCCAACAATCTCCAAGCGGCGAATGGTTTCTGGCGGGCGCCGTAGTCAAAAGCGGCAAGGCAGCCACCGCTCTCTTCAAAGTGGAAATACCCGCGGATCCTTCGTCTCTGCTCACTCAGCATGTTCCGCTCGCCTCGATTCATGTCCGCGGCTTGGACTGTGAGTCCCTCGTGTTCAAACACCTGATCGTTGATCGGCACTCCCATGTCGAGTCGTACTGGATGGCTATTCCCAGGGGGAGAACCGTCGTAAAGCCTTCCTGCCAGATCAAGAACCCTCCAGAAAAATGGCGGTTCGTGGATGGGGCCTAATGCGGCCTTGCGCTTTCGAAGAAACATGGATGATTGAGGTATACCCAATTCATCCAAAGGAGATGCCTTGATGGCTACTCATGAACACTGGACCCGCCACCTTCCGGCCGGCGATCAACGCACCGTCGAACTGAGCAAGGCGATCGAGGGTGACAATGAACACCTCTCCAATCTCCTCGATCGCGTCGACACCGTGCTGGAGCAGCGCCTGCAGCGTATTCGCGAAGCTGGGGTAAACGAGAGTTCTGGCTACTCCATCGACCAGATCGAACGCGCCAAGGCACTTGTGGGCCGTGAGCTGGTGCAGGGCACGTTGCGCGCAGCGAACATCCTGCACCAGGAAGCCCGCTTCATGTTGACCTCTACCTCCGAGGTTACCGAACGCCTGGTTGACGCCATCGCTGAAAAAACCCTGGAACTCATCAAGCTGCTGAAGCAGCTGGAAAGCACCTGTGCAAGCCTGCAGCTGGTCGCCAATACCACCCGCAGCTGATATCGCGAGAACACCTGAATGACCAAAGTGACTGAAGCCGTTCGCGATGCCATCGCCACGGCACAGAACCAACGCAGCACAGTCCCTGAGCTGCCCAGCGACTGGATCAAGCGTGCTGAGACTGCCATCAAGCAGGAAAGCTTGCCTGCGGTGATGGATGTCGCCGTGGAGCTCGTCGAGTCTCACGCAGGGTATCGAGCCACCTGGGATCATTGGCCGTGGCTGGACACTCTTCGTGATGTCACCCGCGTTGAGCGGGCCCTGCGAAATGCCAAGAAGATCCTGGGCTACGGCGAGCCCGATCGCGCGGTGAAGTACTTCTGCAGGTTTGCCGGCAGCACTGAAGTAACCGCCAAGGCGGCCCTGGGGCTCAACTGACTTCAGGCCCTGAAAAATTCAGGGCCTCATCATGAGGTAACAATGATGCGTATGACCTACGACCAAATCATCGATGCCATCCGCAATCTGTACAACGACACGAGCGTGCCCCGCAGCGTGACGAAAGACGACCTGGAGCAGATCCAGGAGGAAGTCGAAACCTTGCTGGACACTTTGAAGGACGCCTAACCGCTGGCTGCTGAAGGCACTCGAGGAGAGAACATGACATTCGCCGTTAAACGGACATATGGCAAAGGTGGCCACGATTACCTGCACGCATGGTGCGAAGAGTGGGGCACGGCCTGTATTGGCTCGGTAAAGCGGGCGATGCTCTTCAGCACGCAGAGTGAAGCCGAACAGGCCGCAGCGCGGGCACAACGAACTTGCAAGGGTGTCGGCGGCCTACCCGCCCAAGGCGTCAACTTCACGGCTGTTTCCATCTAACCGCAGCCTGGCCCGCGGCCAGGCCTCCCGAGAGCGCATCCAGGGCGGTGCGCTGTCGAGAGCAACCGACTACGAGTAGAGCGAAATGCCGAGCTTAGGAAAGCACCACTTCACCCATTCGAACCTAGCCGGTGAAAGCATGGAGTTCGATGCAGCGGTAACCGTCACAGACAATGGCGTGTTTAGCATCGTCATCCCCGCCGAACTGGAGGAGATCTGTCTTGGTCTCGGCTATCGGCTTGAGCAACCGCAGAAGAACCTTTTCCTTCGTGGCCGTGATCTTGATCAGCTGAAGAGCCAGGTTCGCAAGGCAATGGAAGAACACCTCAAGACTGAGCGTGTTGCCGAACGGGTCATTGTCTACTCGACAGATCTCAAGGTTGCCTTCTGGCAAAATCCTGACGGCAGCATTGCCCCTAACGGTTATCTCGGGGATGACCGTGAGAAAGGTGGCGACTGGAGTGCCGTCAGCTCGTTATCGGCCACGAAGGTTGCAAGTCACTACCACGTCGGACTGTTCGCACACGTTGTTGACCGGGTCGAGTATCGCCGTGGCGCCGCCGGGACGAAGGTTGCGTACGAGAAAGTAGACATCGGGCGCTTCAACTCGGATGAAAGGATGGACTGGGCGTATCGCCTGAACGCTTTCACCGGCCTCGCCCAGAATTATGAGTGGATGGAAAGCCTGTCCCGTATGCCTTACACCGAAGAGGCCGCAAAATTCTTCCACGACAGCCTGGCCGGTCTATGCCTGCTTGCCAGGCAGATCGATGGTTTCTTCAAGTCCCCTGACGCTCTCCGCCTGGCTATCGAGAAACAAACACCCCTTCTTCAAAGCCCGGCATAGAATTACTCGGCTCTCCCTTCCCCTTCAGCCTGGTAAGAAACGCAGCAGATCCGAGATGAACATGTCCGTAAATCAGCAAACAGTAGACGAATTGAAAGCCCTTTTCCGGGTTGGCCACTGCGTTGATATCTACAAAGCCACAGCTGCCCTGGCCAGGGCGATTACTGAAGAGCTGAAGCCAGTCTCTGAATCCGAGATCAACGCTATCTGGCAGAGCGTGGTTGAGCCGGAAGATTTTGCCTACGTCGTTCAGCAAAACGAAAAAACCCTCTTCGGCATTCCATTGCTGTTTAAGCGATACGCCGAGTTTGTTTCCTCGATAGGTGAGCACCTCGGAATAGAGCTCGATGACGACGACATGATGTGCGATGACTGGATCGCGGACACCATGCCCAAGACCCGCGATATCGCTACTGCATTGATGGAGCTGACCGTGGACTACCTATCAGAGGCCAGCAAGAAGATGAAGGAGGAGACTGGTACCACCCCTGCAGAGGTTTTTGTCCAGTCCATCAATACAGGTGAGTCCTTCCAGCAGTCTCAGGCCCGCCTGCGGCATGCGACTCAGGGGCTACGCGTCGTCAAGCCAAAGGATTAACGGGAGGCGCCATGCCTGATATCAGCCAGAACTTCCTACGCCAGCTGGCAAACCTACAGAATGAACGATCGCCTGATGACGTCCGTTTGCGCCAGGTGCATCTCCAGGGGTACATCCTGGCTCTGCACGAGGCCGAGCTGATAGATGAAGCTGCAAAGCTTCAGCTCGAGCAACTGCTGGAGCTACGCGTCGACCAACGCCTCAGCGCCCTGGATGAAACGCCGGAATACGGCGAGCAGGAAGCAGTGTCCCTGGCTACACCTTCCCTTCACGAGGCGACTGGTAGCGGGAGCCAGGTTCACCGCATTTCCAACCATCCTACCGAGCGCGACCGTCCAGGCCTGCTGATGGCCCGCGCTGCTCTCTTCCGTAGACAGGGGCAGTACGGTGATGCATTCAGCATTTGCGACTTGCTCATTGAGCAGATAGGGCTTTCATGTGCGGAGAAGGAGCCAAGTTACGACGATCTGCTTGTAGCCGCTTCTGTGCAGGATAAACCGTGACATCTCACCAGGTGCAGCGATGAACAACAGGTTCCGAAACCCCATCCTGCGCAACCAGTTCGACTCGATGGTGAGCAAGTACAAGCGCCGCCATAGCGACCTTTTCACTGCTGATGGTGCGCCCCATAGCGGTGCCGGTGGTGGGCAAGCATTCTGGCACGGCTACCGGGGGACAACCTTCGGGGCAGGCTTCGTCACTGCGCATGACAAACAGACGCCGGCATACGCCAGCTGGCGAGCTGGGCAGGCATGCAGAGCCGCAGAAGGCTCTTCGCCGGCCTACCCGCACTAGCCAAGGATTCAACCAGATGCTCAACCGCCAGCTCGTACGTCGCCTCCCCCTCAACCGGCACGGCCGCATTTTCGGCATTGGCGACGTGCACGGCGCATTCGATCTCGTGATCGAGGGCATGAAGGCAGTTCAGTTCGATCGTCGGGTAGACCTCCTTCTGTCCGTGGGCGACCTGATCGACCGTGGTAAGGGATCTCATCGCGTTGCGAAGTTCCTGGACCAGCCCTACGTCCACGCCGTGGCCGGCAATCACGAGGATGAGCTTCGGAAGCTGTATGCCAACGGGGAACCGCCAGAAGAGGTTCTGCGATGGGCTGCACGCCACAACGGCTTCGGATGGTGGCTGGATACAGACAAGGCTACCCGCCAGGCAATCCTGAACGCTATCAGGGATCTGCCCATCGCGATCGAAATCGAAACCACCCGTGGCAGCGTCGGAATCGTCCACGCCGAAGTGCCGATCGGCATGTCCTGGCAGCAGTTCACTGCAAACATCGAAGCTGGGGATGAGCGCACGACACACAGTGCGTTGTGGGGGGAGAGCCGGATCAAGCAGCGGGACCAAAGCGGCGTAGCAGGCATCGGCCGTGTCTTCGTTGGCCACCGCATCCAGTGGAAAGGCATGCAGCGCCTCGGAAACGTCTACGCCATGGACACTGGCGCCACCTTTGCCGAAATTTCGCCTGCAGAGTGCCCAGAGGCCCGACTCACCTTCGCCAACCTGGAAATGGCCACCCTGAAGCTCAGTGAACCACCGAGGAACCCCGGACGCGTCGATCACCGAGACGGGGCAATCCCCTCCAAACCGTTTGGCGCATACGCTCGGCCTGCAGTCAGCTAACTGGGCGAAACTACGTCGTCAGGAAGTGTCTTGCCGTACCCGACCCCGCAGGGACTTCCTCGAACCCCATCTGCTGAAGCAAGCTGATCATCCCGGCCGAAGCAGGCATGCACCGCACCAGCATCCTACGGCCGGTACTGGCCAGTTCGGTGCGGAAGGCATCTATGGCATAGCGGCCAAAGCCTCTCTTCCTCCACTTCGACTTAATCAGAACCACGTTCAGATCTAGGACTGCTGCGTTTTCAGTCGCTCTGAGCACGCACAGTCCAATGGCCTGGCCCTGCACTCTGACCGCGTAGGTCGTCACCATCGCCGGCTTTCCTCGGCTCACGGCCTCATTGGCCGCTTGCAACTCCCAGACGTACTGAACAGCATCAACCATTGTTTTCGGGCCAGTGAAGTGGCCGTTCCCAGCCTCAATCTGCAGCAGCTCAGTAAACCCTTCGATCTCCTCGCTTGTCGCCTGTCCAACCTCTGGCTCGACGTACCTGATGCCTCTGAAAAAACCTGCCGCCTGGCGGAGCCTGTCCCAAATCACACCAATTTCCTTGCTCAATGCTAATAGGGGCCCCGTAGGGCCCAAGCGTTAGTCGATTAGTTCGTTCCAGCCTGCTCGAGGTGCGGGCCGACGTAGGCCACAACGACACGGTTATCGAGCACATCGAAGTAGACCCGCATGCTCTCTACCGGCCCCCACCCGTTCCCTACCCTCAAGCGGTACTCAAAGAACCGCGGAGCCCCCTGGTAGACAAACTCCCTCTGCGCTCGCATCTGGGTGGTGACCTGAACCGTTTGGGACTCTCTGGCGGCAAAGCCATTGCTGAACATCTCGCGGCCCACCTTCCCCATGGGCACGCCCTTGCGCACTTCATCCAGGTACTCGAAGAGCAGCTTGCCCAGCATCTCAATCAGCTTGTCTGGTTGAGCAAAGTGCTCGGCGCTGCGAGCGCTCTTCCAGGCTGAGTCGAGAATCTCGACTCGATCTTTGGCCGTGTAGGAATAGAACCGCAGGATCTCTTCGGGCGAAAGACGCCGGCCTCGTGCGATCCGGCAAGAAAGGGCAGCAAGATCTTCGTCAGCACAACCCAATGGCTGGTCTGGACGCTTCTGCAGCGCCTCGACAAGCTGGTTCAGCCGGAAAACATCCGCTCTAGACTCCTTGAGCTCTCTTTCAAGGGCGTCGTTGGCATTGAGCAGATCGAGCTCCAGATCATTCTTTGACTCATCAGCTGCTGGTGCAGGAGCCTGGGCTGGCGCGATCACAACTGGAGGGGCCTCCACTTGCTCTACCGGCGGGGGAACTGCAGCTGGGGTCTCCTCCACCAGAGCACCAGGATCCTTTGCACGGGCTACTGCAGCACTGAAGCGGTCGATGCTTACGGCGAACCGCTCCATGCGGTCGAGCGCGTCATCAATCATGGTTGGGAGTTTCTTCGACAGCTCATCACCTTTCTGGCTCAGGCTTCCAATTTCTTTGAAATCCCCCTTGTCCCTGAGCAGCGTTGCGAGCTGTTCGTGTAGCTCCTCGATCTCAGAAACCGCATCGTCAATTTCGTCGAAGAGCTCGCACTCCAACTCTGTATTCAGCGAAGCCAGAAAGTTTCTTGCTTCAGCCAAGACCTCATGGTCCCCAAGCTGAACCTCATCAGGGAAAACGATTTTCGATAGGTTCTCTAACCTGAGTTGTGCTCCTGGGTTGAGGTCTAGATCAGACAGTATGGACAGCCTGGTCTGCCAGCTCCCATGGGCACGAACTAGCAGGGTGGTGAATGCGTGAATTACAAGATAAGAGTCCGGTCTAGATGCCAGCATGAACGCTTGAATCGTCTCCAGATAGAAATCGACCGCGTCATTACTGCAAATCAACCTTTGCCGGCTGCAGCGAGAGATTATGTCTGCTAGGTAATATGCAGAAACTTCGGGGCTGCTCTCAAACAGAGGGCTCTCTGCGTTCAGCCCCTGGGAGTCGGTGATCGACTCAATGACGCGACCACCATAAACGTCTTCTAGGCGTTCGTAGCAAGAGATAAGCGCTTCACGGATGATTGGCTGAGGGATGGACATGAGCAAGAGGTGCAGAGCCATGTCCACGACATAAACGTTTTTCCCTCCAGATAGCTCCTCGTCCCTGTTCAGCAGGGTGGATATCAGAACCGCTGACGTGGCAATTTCTCGGCTGAACCCACCGGCATCGCATATTTCCCCTATCTCAGGAATCGCTTCTTCGACCCTATCAAGTAGATGATCCGCCCGCGCCCCAGTTATATCACGGAGTAATCCGTTATACGTTTCTTCACCTAGAAGTCTCACCATCTGCTTATGTAAGTCGACTAGGTCTTTTATTTCGTTTGCTCGCTTGAACCCTATCTTGTCTACGAAGGCCTTAAATACGCCGGGATCCAGAATCGTTAGGGTCAGCAATGCACCGCGTGGAATTGCTTTCAGTGCGCCCTTGGCTCTGCCATTAATCTTTATCCCTGACTCCACTACCTCTCGCCAAAGAGCGTTCATAGCCTCCCGTGAACCAAGCAAGGTTTCCCAGGCTTCGTCGCACGTTTCCTCACGGAAATACAGCATCGGCGGGCGTGCTAAAAAATCAGACTGATCGTTCACTCGGGACATTCTCTTCACCTGACTATGGGGTAATTTTTGCGACGTTGACCCGCTGTTGATGGCAGCCAGCCATCAGCAGTAGGGGCCCATTCTAAGGGGCCAGGTAAGGGACGAATACAGGGTGTTGCACATTGCCTGACTCGTGCGAGCCTGAATGGGCATCCACATACGAGGGGTTCCCCATGCCTGCACGGCACATGCAAATCCACCTGATCGACAAGAAGCCGGACGGCTCGCCAGCCGTCTTGCATCAAAGCGAGACCGAGCTTCCGCTCAACGAAAGCACAGAGAACCTTCTGTTCGACCTGAACGAGGCTTACAACGCCAAGCAGGGGAAAGCCTGGGGCTTCTTCCACGATGAGTCGGGCGCCTATCCCCTCAGCGGCTGGCTGAAAGACTACCTGGACGGTGCGCGGGAATTCGGTGACTTCACCACTACCGCCGTCGAGCACCTTCAACGGCTGATGGAAGAGTCCAACCTTTCCACTGGCGGCCACGTGCTGTTCGCACACTACCAACAGGGCATGACCGACTACCTGTCGATCGCCCTACTGCACCACCGGGAAGGCATCACGGTAAGCGAGAAGCTGGATGTGACGCCGACCAAGCACGTCGACCTCTCGCAGCTGCACCTGGCCGCCCGGATCAACCTCAGCGAGTGGCGAAACAACAAGCAGTCCAAGCAGTACATCTCGTTTATCCGCGGCAAGAACGGCAAGAAGGTCTCGGACTACTTCCGCGACTTCATCGGCTGCCAGGAAGGCGTTGATGCGCCGAGTGAGACGCGCACGCTGCTGAAGGCGTTCAGCGATTTCGTCGAGGCCGAGGATCTGCCTGAAGAGCAAGCTCGCGAGAAGACTGGCACCCTTGTCGACTACGCCACCACCCAGGCCAAGATTGGTCAGCCGATCACCCTGGAAGAATTGTCCGGCCTGATCGATGAGGATCGCCCTCGCGCCTTCTACGAGCACATCCGCAACAAGGATTACGGCATGTCCCCGGAATTTCCGGCCGACAAGCGGACCCTCAACCAGTTCAAGCGCTTCACCGGTCGTGCCGAAGGTCTTTCAATCAGCTTCGATGCGCACCTGCTCGGCAATAAGATCGAGTACGACGAAAGCCGCGACGTGCTGACCATCCGGCAGCCGCCTGTACAGCTTAAGGATCAGATCAAGCGATCGAACGGCTGAGATCCGGCCCTCTGCCCCACTGCCATCCTGCTTGCTGGCCTACCCCAGGTCCTCAGGCAGGATGATTCGCCGGGTTGCGCTTTTCGATCTTGTGGAACAATACCTACATTCAAGTGCTGCTCTGCCTGGTGCTGAGCAGACATGATTGAGAGGACTAGGATATGAACGCAGATCGCAAGCGCCACGCCCAGAAGATCGCCACCTATACCGCCGCTGTTGAGCGTGCTGGCTTTGCTAAGGTCGAAGCCGTGATTGGCTCTCAAGCCGCGGGCAAGTTTGAGCTGGCTGCTGATGCACACCGTCGCCAGCAAGCTGACCACATCGTTGCAGACTTCCTGGCTGACGCGCAGTCGTCGGTCAACGACGATGATTTCGATATCTACGACGTCCTGCGTTCCGCCTAACCAATCCCACCACACGCGTAGAGAAGGGTCGAGGATGAGCAACGCAGTTATTGCTGGGCATCAGTTCCGGGCAGCCATGTGGCGCCGGTACGCGCAAGCCTGGGACGGCCGGAAGACTCCGACTGGCGTCGGGCGTTCGTGGGTTGAGAACATCCTGAAGATCAGCCGCGAGGAATGCATGCGGCGGGCTTGGGAAAGCCTCAATCTTTCACGGAAAACTCAACGGTAGCCTCACTCAATGCGGGCCTATGCGGCATTCGAGCACGACTACTGCTGCATATCTGCAAAAGATCCTTTCTTACGACCGACTGAAGAAACGAGCCGTGGCCAAAGCAGCTACAAAAGACGAGATCGAAACCCTCGAACGAGAAGGATACTCCTTGGGTTGGCAGGATGGTCTCATGATGCGTGAGTGCGCTCCCCCCTTCTCCGTACACTCGGTTCAGGGCCGTAAGTATCTGGCTGGCTACAAGGCAGGCAAACTGCATCGTGAATTCCTCAACGCACGCGGAATGAGGCACGTATCCCGCTCAGTCGAGAAAACCAGCTCTGGATGGCACTGGATAGTCCTTGTCGAGGGACAGCTAGCTGCCAGTGGCTGTGAGAAGACCCGAAAACAAGCAGAGGGGGTTGCCGAAAGCACTGCAATCGATAAAGCCTTCTCCCCCCTCATCTGAAAGCAAGTAACTGAGGAAAGCCCATGAAACTGTTCGTTCTGTTTGGTCAACGTAAGTGCGATTACCCTGGGCAGTACGCCCTGGAGGCCCTGGCCTGCATGGATGAAGTGGGACAGTCTGACAACCCCGACTACCTGGAAGGCGAACACGCCAAGTACCAACAGAGCCAGGAGTTCGATCGGCTGAGCCTCATTCCGCTTGAGGTCAGTGAGAAAGACATTCGCCGTATCATGTACCCCGAAGACCAGGTGGTTTCTGCCACTGTCATTGAGCCCGAGTGATCAAGAGACGCCCTATGGATACCAACCCCACCCTCCACATCGTTACTCGCCTGAATGGCGGTTATGCCCGTGAGGATGCCCCCGAGATCAGTATTATCGGCTGCTTTACAGACGCCGGCGTGGCCCGCTCCGTTGCTCTGGCAACCTCCAGCAAGGTCGTACCTGTGGTTCTGAATTCCGTCGCCGGCGGCCTGTTGGATTCGTTTAAGCAGTTGGGGCTATCCTTCGACCCTCAGGTGCTGTCCTGCACCATCAATGCTCAAGCCCAGATCGAGGGGTCTGACAACAACTAGGTAGCCCACCGTGACCCATGCCACCGCGATTCAAACGAATAAACTCATTGGAAATCGCCGCCGACCAGCCCCGCCTAGCCAGGCGAAAGTAGCCGCTATGGTCGATAGCATTCGTACTCTGGGCAGAATCGTCGAGCCATTGGTGGTCCGTCCTGTTGCAGGTGGCCTTTACGAGATAGTCCAGGGTGAAACGCGCTGGATGGCTGCGAAGCAGCTGAACATCGAGATAATTCCTGTCCAGGTCATTCCTTTTGACGACCACGAAAGCTCCATAGTTTCTGTGATCGGCAATCTGAATCGAGAGGCCATTCAGCCAAGCGAAGTTGTAACTTGGCTTGAAAGCGCGGTCTCGGAGTTTGGAGTGAACGCTGCTGAAATCGTGATGGAGATGCTCCCGGCTCTTCGGGAGATAGCAGCTTCGCATCCAGAGCAAAAAGACCGTATCAATGCCATCCTGCTCAGCTGTGGCGTCGAGCAAGACGAAGGAAATACCGATGAAGCGTGATCTCCTCGCTTCTATCGGTGCCGATGCCAGCCCTCTGGCCCAGGCTGCCAAGAAAGTCCTCCGCGAGGCGCTGGATCGGGTCGAGGTGCATCCGTGCGACGAGGGCGACGACACTATCGCCGCCAAGCAACTCCCTCCCGAGTTGCAGGCACTACTCCAGGCCCTGATTGATGTGGACGAGCAGCACCAGCAGGCCACCGACGACTGAAAGCCGAAACAGCCTCAGCGCGTATGCGTTGGGCTTTCTTTCTTCGTTCGCAAGTAGCAACAACCCCTCAGCCCTCCCCCGCACTCTTAGCCACCTGGCTCCCCAAGACGCCTAACTGCCCCCACAAGTGGGACGAATGCACCACTTGCATATTCCAGTTTCTCTGGAGAATCCGCTCAAGGAATTCCTGCCTGTAAAGGCAATGGCGTTCTAGCGCTGCCCAGCATTGAGCCGGGCATAACGGATTTACAGGAGAGCCCCCATGAACATGCCCGTGGTCACCCTCGACCACCTCAAGAGCCATGTGCTTCCCCAGCTATTCCAAAAGCCGGCAAGCATTGGCGAATACGGCAACCTTGCTACCTCTTCCGCCAATATGGACAAGCTTTCCTCCCTCATGGAGAACGGCGCCGCAAGTGCACTGGCTGCGAAAATCGCAGAGGTCCTGTCCAAGATGGCGGACGCAAGCCCGGAAAAGATCACCAAGCCTCCGACCTGGCTAGAGCGTT
Organism: Pseudomonas sp. AU12215; assembly: GCF_001675465.2. Lineage (NCBI taxonomy): Bacteria > Pseudomonadati > Pseudomonadota > Gammaproteobacteria > Pseudomonadales > Pseudomonadaceae > Pseudomonas > Pseudomonas sp. AU12215. The sequence continues at coordinate 60,080 of NZ_MACM02000115.1, read as the reverse complement.
TCCTCGGCGGCGGCCTGGAGAAGCAAGTCCGCTACCGAGTAGCCCGCAAGACGCTCGAGCAGCTGCTCAGCGAGGCCGAAGGTCATGCTCAGGGCGTACGTGACACCGTGACCGCCATCGACGTGCTGATCTACAGCCATGGCGAGGAAACCGCCTGCCTGAAGATGTTCATCCAGGCTGGCCGTGAGTACCTGGACGAGCACCCTAACGCCGGTGCTATCGCCGAGGGCTCGCTTGAGTTCGATCGTCCACGCGAACGGCTGGCCCGCAAGCTGGCCAACCTGGCAACCCTTCTGGCTTCCCACGAACTGAGCATCAGCCAGATGAAGCTGAGTCGCGCCCAGGCCGTCGACATGCTCGACCGCTTCAGCGAAACGGTCTCGGTGCTGGTGCCGGTATGGCGCCAGCACACGCTGACGCTGATCACCACCACCCACATGTCCCCGACGATGGTTGCTGAAGCCAGCAAGGCTCACCAGGCGCTGATGAACAGCCTGTCGCACAGCCTCGACGGCATGAAGCACCACTAACCGGCCTTCGCCAATCGAAACCGACTCCTATCGACTCCGAGGTAATTCCCGTGCAAGCACCAGCCATCGTGACCACGTCCACCACAACTACCGCTCTCGCCCTCACCGACCTGCAGGCGCTCGGCCTCCAGGAGCAGGACATCCCCGAGATCAACGCACTGGCGGCTCGAATCCAGGGTGACAATCCGCTCACCGTGGCGGAGTTCGGCCGTGCGGTCGCTGACCATACCTCCCGCTATGCCGACAGCCTTCTGGATCAAGTACGCAACCGCGACCTCGACGACGCCGGCGCCAAACTGACCGAAGTGCTCACCGTGGCCCAGGGCGTCAACGTCAATGCCCTGCTGAACACCCGCTCGCGCGTTCCTGTCGTCGGCCCGCTGATCGATCGCCTCAGCCTCAAGCGCCGCAAAGTCATGGGCGAGTTTGACACCACCCGCCAGCAGATCGAAAAGCTGGTCGCCGAAGTCAACCTGACCCAGTCGGGCATCATCACGCGGAACGCCGGCCTGGAAGACATGTTCCTGTCTGTCCGTGAAGAGCACCGCCTGCTGGGCATCCACATCGCCGCGGGTAAACAGCGCCTGGGCGAATTGACGGTCCAGGCCAACCAGATGCGCGGCGATATCGGCAACGACCCTGCGCGCCTGCAGCAACTGGCCGACCTCGACAACCTGATTTCCAACCTGGACAAGCGTATTGGTGACCTGACGGCCCTGCAGCAATCGGCCATGCAGACATTGCCGACCATCCGGATGATCCAGGCCAACAATCAGATGCTGGTCGACAAGTTCCACTCGATCCGGGAAATCACCGTCCCAGCCTGGAAGCGGCAGTTCATGCTGGCGTTGACCCTGAACGAGCAGCGTAATGCTGTGCAGCTGGCCAACCAGATCGATGACACCACAAACGATCTGCTCAAGCGCAACGCCGAGCTGCTGCACCGCAACTCCGTCGAGACCGCGAAGGCGAACCAGCGCCTGGTAATCGACGTGGACACCCTGAAGGTCGTGCAGGACACGCTGATCAAGACCGTCGAAGAAGTCATCAAGCTGCAGCGTGACGGCGCCGAGAACCGCCAGAAAGCCGAGCGCGAGATCCATGGCATGCGTATCGACCTGCAGAAACGCCTGAGCCGAGTGGAGAACCAGGCCGCCCCCATGAAGGAGTTGCATTGATGAGAGTCCTCTCCGGGTTCCTGGAGAACCTACTCACACAGCTGAAGCCTCCCCAGCAGATGGTGGAGGCACCACGACAGGCGACGCTGGCAGAGAGTTACCAGGAGCCAGTGTCAGCCTTGGCTAATCGAGCGGGGTTGCTACTTCGGTTTGCAGTGATCTCCGGTGGAGTCGCGCTTGCCGCCGGTTTGGCGGCCCTGATCTGCTATGCCGTGGGCTGGAGCCACCTACCCACGTCGGCTATCGACCAGATCGTGATTCCTGAGCATGCGGCTGGTTTGTTCGCCCCTGAAGCCGTATCCCACGGCGGAGGCAGAACAGGGGGTGGTCTCGGCGGCCTATCCGGTGCAACGGCCACTTTTGGCAATGTGAACGACATGCTCTATGACATCGCGACGGGATGGTTACTTCGCGGTCTTGGAATCGCTGCATTGCTTTTCGGCATTGTCACGGCATTAATGCGTCAAAACATCATGCCTTTATTCATGGCTATGCCGCTCCTTATCGCACCCAATATATTGGGCGCGATGTTCGAAGCAACGGACTCCGAAAGCGGCAGGGTCGCTCCAACGGAGAACAAGCTACTGGTTGCCGCCGAAGATAAGGACTACCTCACGATCAAAAAGCTGCTGGGAGAGAAAGCCGACATCGACGACTTCACGAAGGTGTTCATCCTTTCCCAAGCGGCGATCGCGGCCAACGTCCATGAGCCAAAGGTCCTTCTGGAAGTGACGAAGGAACTTCGTTCCAGCGCCTGGGCCAACCTGAGGCGGGACACGCGCTCTGGTAAGCCTGGCTTCTCTATTGATCCTCAGGTGGCCTACGCGATTGAGACGGCAACCGACGGTACAGTCAGCAATCGTAAGGCTGTGGAATACGAGAAAGGTGCACTTCGGAGCTCGGCGTCCTGGAGGTCGGCCGGCTGGCTGGCGGCACTGGCGGCTGTATTCTTCGGAATCATGGCCGTCGGCCCGCTGTCCCTCTCCCAAGTCATCTCGATGCGGCTGAAGCGCCTTCGGGTACTTTTCAGTCAGGCGGACTAATCGTCATCATCCGGCTTCCCGGTCGTATGCATGGCTATGGCCAGTTGGCCCTGTTGTGGGAAACTGGCCATGGTCATCGCAATGCTCGCAGGCTTGATGACACGCCACTGATTGAGGCCCCCCATGACCATCAACGTAGAACCGAATCTACCCGTTGAACTGGAAGTGTTTGAACGCAGGGTTGACGGTTTGCGGACTGTTGAGTTCGGCATCAAGGCCTGGGCATCTGCGTCTGTTCGAGAGTTCTACGCTTCAACAGAACGCTTAGAAAGTGGGCTGATTTACGAGATGAGTTGGGAGCAATTGCTTGTTTTCCAGGAGCAAATCTCCAGTCAGATCGAGACGCTGAAACCGCTGATTGAGTCCGGCAAAATCACTGCCAGGTGATCAAGGAAAACCATGAAGAACGTTATTTTTGCTCTCCTCTCACTGACCATACTCGCCGGCTGCGATGACTTGAGCGAAAAGGTCTCCGCCGTGAAGGCGGCTACAGGTGCCTCGAACACGCACAATTGCGTGACTACGGGGCCTAACTCGCCAATCGTGGTCGGGAATAGCAGCGTGGTTATCATTGACGGGAAGAGCTATCCGCCAGGGCAAAGCGCTGATTGCGCACCAGGTTCCAGCAATATCACAACGTATGGAGCGAACAGCCCAATCATTACAAGTAATAGAGGGCAGGTAATCATCAACTACGGAAGCCAAAACGAAGAAACCCGGCGCTAGGCCGGGTTTCCGTTTTTATAACACCCCGATTCGGCAATCGTCTAAGACCGTCGAACCTTCTTTTCTCAGCAACTGAACTGCCATCAAATTTCAGCTGACTTTCTCTCGGTTCCTGAGCAGCCGCACCGCGTAGCTGGCGGCTATCTCTTTCTCTGCTTTCTCGTTGAACACCTTGGCCCCTGCGATCAGGTCTTCCAGCACCAGCTCCTCAGGTAGCTTTACGAGGTGGCCTGTCTGCAGATCTATCGCCGGCGATGTTGCATGCGGCCGGTACCAGACATAGAACGAGGTGGTACACAGGATATTCCCACCCTCGCTGTAGTACTCGCCGCTAAGGCGGTAGCACTCACCAGGTGATTCGCTGAAGTACGCGATTGCTGTCTTCACACCTACAGCGGTGTCGTAGTCCTTCTTAGCGACGGCGGTAGTGCACTGCATCGAAATGTCATCCACCGCCGTCCAGCCGGACTCCAGCAGGCCCTGCAGAATGTGTTTTTTCATTTCTTGATAAAGCATGGAGATCTCCTTCAAATCAGGAAGACCATGCCCTCAACGGGACATGGCCCGTTGTGGGTTGTATTAGTTCAGCTGACGATCTGAGCTCTCACCTGCTCGACAGTCATCCAGGAGAAGGCCTGATACACGAAATTCGGTATCGCCTTCCACAGGATCTCTGCGAACTTGTCGTCAGTGTCGTACAGCTGCCCAACGTTTGCGGCTGGTTTGTACTGCGCCAGCAGAGCCAGGTCCTCGGACGTCAACTGCCGGGCCATTACTGGTCACCTGCATCCGATTCCTCGCCCTGCTCTCCCACGAACTGCTGGTAGGCATTTTCCAAGCCCGCATCCGCGAAGATCACTTCGGCGCCCGTGCCAACCCACTCCTCGAGCTGGTTGATGGACGTCGGATCGGTCTCGATGTCGTAGTCTTCCTTGGCCGGAGCGTCGGTGAAGTAGAACCCATTGTTGAGGACTACCAACTCACCGCAGGTCAGGCGCAATTCATCTTGGATATCACCAGGCCCCCAGTTCGGCGTAGAAAGAATCCGCACCTCAGAAAGCCCGTGAGCGTCCATCAATGCCTTCAGCTCCTGCACACGCTGCAGCAGCTCGACGGCATCGGGATATACCGCGATTTCCGGGGCGGCGCTGCAGCCATCGGTAGGACGAGCATTCATGACCAGAACTTGCTTGATAGACATTTGGAACTCCTTTGCTGAGAAAGGAGGCTCCAACCCCATAGGGGCGGAGCCCCCAGAGGGAATGCTGCGATTGCAGCGGTAGGTGCTGGGTAACCAGCTTTTTCTAGGCATCCGCATGGATGACCAAAGAATCTTCTTACGACAGATGTGCGCTGTTGGAAGAAGACTCGACCTGGCCCCTTCCGATGTGACGGAAAGGACCAGGCAAGGCTTAGGCGGTGAGTTTCTCTGTCTCCACCTCGAGCAGCTGATTGCAGCTTTGGAAGTGCTCGAGCGCATGCTCGAGGCGAGCAGATCGCAGCTGTTGAGTCATGTACGGCCACTGGGTGCCCGTGGCATCGGCAAGGGCCGAGATGCCATCAATCAACTCCCAGTAGGCGCCACTCGCACCTGCCTGCACGAATTCGATCGCATGCTGACGAAGACGAACCCCGAAGGTTTCGATTTTCGACGGCTCGACCAGGGCCTGCAGGTTGGTGAGTGAGTTTTTAAGAAGGATCTTCGGCGCCAGACGCCCCAGAAGGTCGTTGGCCATTTTGACCGCTGTATCGGTTACGGAAGCCACGCGCTCTTGATTGCTGGCGATGAAAACCGAAGCGAGGTGAACTTGCTGTTCGTACAGAGTTTGCATTGGGTCTCTCCAGGTTTGGTGGAGACCCGCCCCCTGAGGGGACTGAGTCCCCAGAGGGTGAAAGTGTGCTTGGTACCAAGCTGCTCTTTCGGCATGCATAGGCGAAAGAAGTAGCCTCAGATACTACAACCTCGCGCGAGCTTTAGGAACTCACCAGCTCATGTTGGCCTTCTTTCTGGCTATACACCCTTCGTGTCACGAGCCATGTAGGAAATCTCCGCCCAGTCTGGAGAGGAAGCTTTTCCAGCTGAGTGGTGCTCGGGGAGGCAGCACACCCCAAGAATTGCTGGCCGCTTGCGGACTTCAGGGAGAATACGCCGAGGAAGCTTAGACGGAGGCAGGCGAGCCCCCTTCAACTTGGTCGCATCCGCAGGCGTGTAGCCGTGCTCAACCTCTTCAGGCCAGCACCCGTGAACCATATGGAAGAGCCTCATCAGATAGTCGTCTTGGGCCGCCATGTGCATGGCGTGCCAGGGGCAATCGTGGAAGAGCGTTGTACGGGCCAAAATTTGCTCTACCACCTCCCGGTGCTCATCCAGGCGCTTGGCCACTGAAAAGCTGTAATCCAGCTTGTCGCGAACCTCGGTCTCAGGAACGTAACCAAGCCGCCTGGCTGCCGCATCTACAAATCCTTTCAGGAGCTTCATTGTCACCACCAGATCAAGGGAAGGGCCTGGCCCCGGCACGCGGCCGTACCTGGGTACCGTTAAGCGATTCTCCCCGTCCTGCGGTAATGCATACTTTCAATTCGCCCCTATGCTGGGGGCATTTACTTCAGCCCCTACGATCCAGACACAACCGGCCCTGGTTGTCGTCTTGGCAATCCGGCTTTGATTAAGGCAATGCCCCGATGAGCAGCACCAGCGAAGAGCAGAAGAGTCGTCGTATCAATTTTTCACCCGAGACCAAGCTAGCCCTGGCTAAGCGTGCCGGCTTTCATTGCAGCTTCCCCAACTGTCTTGTCCCAACCACAGGCCCGACCGTTGATAAAGAAGGGAACGATTCCGCTGCTGGCATTGCAGTCGCGGCCCATATCTACCCGGCCTCAAAGAATGGGCCCAGGAAAACGGACGGGCTAACGGCTGAGCAGATCCGGGACATATCGAACGGCATTTGGCTTTGCCGCACGCACGGCACTCTGATTGACGACTTCCAGGATAAATACCCGGCTGAATACGTCATCGAGATGAAGATGGTGCGCGAGCTCGCCCAGTGGCTTTGCCTCAAGATGCCGGATGTAGCCTACTTCGTAGGCTTCATTGGGGTTAAGCGTCTCGATGCGATCGTCTGGAAGCACTGGCCGAACCCTGACGAACAGCAGATCCGGCTTGACGTCGTTTCAGAAGGGCTCAAGTGCACCCCGACCTCTGACGACCCGATCTGGACCAAAATCCCCGTTCCTCCTGCTGAGTTTGAGCTTAAGCCGATAACGAAGGCAGCCATCCAGCAGGCCTTGCAGATCGCAGCTCTTCCCTCCCCCATCCGGCGCGAATCATTCCCTGCAGAACGCCGTCGCGCAGTCGACATCGTCTCGTCCTGGGGGGAGCAGTCGAAAGGCTGGGGCTGGAATGGGAAAGGCCTTCTCATCAACGACGGCTATGTAAAGATCACTGCTCGTGACCCTGAATCCGGCGACATCGCCGAGCCGTTCTTGTGGGCTCGCGGCCGCTGCGCACACGTGTACGACTACTGCTTCGCAGACGGGGAATCCCTCTTTTTCGATGTCGACCACACCGTCTACCAGGTCTCCAATCTTAACTGGCACCTGAATGTCACCATCAAAGATGGCGAGTGCCGCACTTCGAGCACGCTGGGCATGCTGAGGCCCATCAAGCTGCGTGACAGCTACGAGAGACATGAGCGAGCTGAGTTCGAGGCTTACGCACAGGTGTTGGAGAAACTGGCCAGTGGATGGGAGCCAGTTGGGTATGTTGGCCTTGAACCTGGCGAGTGGTCGGAGCCAGAAAAAGTGCATCCCGAGGTGTTTCCGATTCGGAGCGAAATCACCGAAGTTCAGTTTTCCCAGGCTCTTGAACGCTGCGCGAGGGTGAAGCTTGGCTACGAGCTGGCAGAGGCCTGGGGCATTAGTTTCAGCTTCACCGATGCATTCTTCAGCGATGCCCTCGACGAGGACACCGTTCGCGCAGCCTCTGAGGCTCTTCTTGCGCAGCTCGGTCCTGCCCCGTATCCGCTCTTTGCCCATGGGGAGACACTAGTCTCGATTAACGAGCGGTGGGGAATCAGGTTGACCACCAAGCGTGGCTCTCTGTTCTTCGAGGTTGCTCAGGCCATTCCTAGCATCCAGCGCATCTTCTAGGCAGGGTGAAGCTTGCTCTTTACGCCGCGGTGAGACACTGCTGTTACTCGGCGGGCAAAGTGCCCGCCAACGGATAGGGAGCCTCACCGTGAGCGATCTCGACGCAAAAGATACTTTCCAGCATGGGCAACCCACGGCCCAGGCAAGCTCGGCACTGCTCAATGCGGTCGAGGTGCTACTTCGTGTAGACGCGATTGGTATCCGGACCTCCTCGAAGTTCAACGAGTCGATGGAGAGCCTGCGGTCTGCCTACGAGGAACAGCAAAACGCGGCGCCCTCCAACTGGCCGAAAGCCCTGGACGTTGGCCGCTTCGGCGACATGAGCAAAGCAGCTCACCTGCGCGTTGGTCTCGACGCTGACAACGACGTGTATGTCAGCGTCTACGACGAAGAAGGCGGAGCTGTAGTCGAGTTCAACACTTCCTTTTCCGGCGGCGGCAAGTCACCCCGCACTCGAGAGGCGCTTATTGCGCTGATGATCGCGATCGAGGAAGACAACGCTGCAGAACCATCGCGAGACTGGTGGGCCCGACGTCTTCAGCCGCCAAAGTGAGCGCAGCAGTACGCTCCAGATGGCCGCCATATGTGAAAATAAATGTGCAGCCTAGAACCGCATGTCTCGTCTGTAATACAGTAAACTAGCGGCCTACATCGAAGATTAATGCGCAAATAAATGTGCAGCACTAACGCCAAATCATCTACGCTTGGTGCACATTCCTTTTAGCACCACTCTTCTCAGATGACGCTGATCGCCGACAAAAGCTGGCTCAACCCCATTCTTCCCGAGACGCTCCCCGCGTCGATTCTGGAAAAGGCTGACACGCTACCTGCAAAGGCGGCGTTCCTGGCCGGGCGACTGGCGCCCGAAACTGCTGCTCGCTTGAGCAAGCTGCTGCTCATTACCAACACTTACTACTCGAACTTGATCGAGGGTCAGTACACCGAGCCTGCAGCCATGCAGATCGCCCAGAACGCCCCCAAACGCGAACGCCAACTGCTCAAGGACCAGGCGGTCAAACACATGGAAGTTCAGCGCTTGTTCGAGCGAGCCTTGAGCCGCTACCCAAGGCAATTCCAAGACATGTTCTCGACAAAGCTGATCAGTACGGTGCACTTTCGCCTGTTCCACGGCACCGACGAAGACAGCCGCCGACTCTCTGATGGTCGGGTGTTGGTGCCTGGAGCCTTGCGCAGCACTCCCGATGAGGAAGTATTTGTCGGAAATCACGCAGCGCCGGCTGCCACTGCTGTCTCCGCCATGCTGGCGCACCTGCAGGCTGGTTTTGGCGCCAGCAAGGACCCCCGCCGACGGCTGATTGCTGTGCTGGCCTATCACCACCGTCTAGCCTGGGTTCACCCGTTCCTCGACGGGAATGGACGCGTCGCAAGGATGATCACTCACCTTCAACTGGTACAGCTTGGACTGGAGCCTTACCTGTGGTCGCTTTCGCGCGGGCTGGCACGCCGGCATGAAGACTACTACCGAGCTTTGGCGATGGCCGATCGGCAGAGAGAGGGTGACCTAGATGGCCGTGGGCAGATGTCACAGAAACACTACTTCGCGTTTATCGAGTTCATGCTCGACGTCTGCCATGACCAAGTGGACTACATGATTTCAGCCCTGGATAGGACGAAGCTTCGCGAGAGAGTGCTTCGGGCGTTCAAAACCAACGAGCGGCTGCTAGATGCTGGTATCCGGCCGGAGAGCGCCCCCGCGGTGATTGCGCTTCTCATGCAGGGTGCTCTCCCCCGCAACGAATTCAAGACCTTTACAGGCCTTCCACCTCGATCTGCTACTGACGAACTGACCCGGTTGATCAAGACCGGAATTGTCGTCAGCCCCACCCCAAAGTCCCGCACTTTGGAGCCGGGGCTGCCCGCCTGGTTTGCGCAGGACATCTTCCCGGATCTTCACCGTCGTTTTCAGTGAAGAGCGAGCTTGGCTTACTTCTACTCAGCCAAGTACAGCCGGTGGGTCTGCTCGATCTGCTGAATGAGGTTCTGATCCGTCATGCCGGCCAGGCCTGCAAACTCCCGCCAGCGGCTGACCGCATCGGCCACTTCCTTGATGACCTTTTTCCCATCCAGCTTTGAAATGTGCTTCGAGACCGCCAGCAGGTCATCGACCGTGAAGTTGTCCCGCTTGCCGTTGAGAGTCATCTGGTGGGACGAAACCCAGGGCGAATCCGCCCGGTACGCCCAGCACATGTCATAGGCCGGCGTGAGGTGCCAGACACCATCGCGCCACACCTGGAAGGCGATGTTGCGCGTGTGATCGTCCTGGTTGCGGGCAATCACGTTGAATACCATCCGCCGATAGAGCTCGATCTGCTCTTCGCGATCCAGGCCGAGGTCCCGGCAGACTTGCAGGGCCTCCTCGTAGCTGTATCCGCCCGGCATTGTGTAGTCGGCCTGGTCCATCGCACAGAGCGTCTGCACGTGCAGTTTGTCGCCGTCCTCCAGCCTGTCGAAGCGGCGCGTCATGAAGTGCGCCCGCGGGCCGTCGATGTACAGCCGACACTCTGTCATCTGCACGCCTGCGGCGATCGCCATGAGGTGGTAGGCGTACTCGACTCGCCCGAAGCCGGCCGGATCACCAAGGGCGCTAGCCCCGCTGCTCACGTCGAACTTGAAGAGCCAGTAGCTGAAGCCCTCAGGGGCCTCAATCTGCCCTGAGCAGATATCACCCGTCGCCTCATTGATGGCGATGATCGCCTTCGGGCGTTGCCCGCCGGCGGAGGAACCTACCTGAAACAGGTGCTTGAGCGCTTCATCCTCAGCCTCTGACTTCAGCTCCAGGTGCAGGCCATCGAACTGGGTTCTGCGCTCCTCCAGGATTCGCCCTGCAAGCTCCACCAGAGACTCCAGCTGGAGTTTTTCTGACTTGTTGCTGGCCTTTTCCAAGGCCGGCCGAAACTCCAGGGCGCCCATCCCGCGTGAACCGATGTACAGCAATCTTTCCACGGGAGAGAACTGGCGAGGATCTCGGCCGCTGGCCGCCAGCCAAGCGTCGATCACCGCGTTACCGAAGTCGTCGGGGAGGCAGTCAGACAGGCACGGCGGCAGGGACTTGAACGCCTTGGGGTTCAGCGACGGAAAGGCGTACACCTCACCGGGTACGGCCGGCATTGTCAGCGGCGCGATTTCCAAGCCTATTTCCGTAAAGGCCTGGTCGAATTCGAAGGTGCCGGTTGCCGGCGATTGGGTGTCATCCCAGAACACAGCACCTACCAGGGTATCCCAGAGGTACACCTGAGCTATTTTCGCCACGTCACTTCCTCGGTATCAGCAATGGTTGCTCGCCACGCTTGCTCAATTCGCCGCCTGGCTTGTGAACTACTATTTTCCCGGTTCGGGCCTGCCCGCCGCGCGAACTGCCGGCGGCGCGAATGCGGGTGACCTTCCCTGTCTTGGCCACCTCAAGGGGGCTGACGCGCGGTGCGGCGAGAAGACCGCTCATGAGGTCAAGGCTGTTGAGCTCTCGCAGCACGGCGATCAGGAGCTGGAGCGTCCCCCGCCCCTTCTCCAGCTTCTGGATAGTGGGTACGCTGACCCCCACCAGGCTCGCTATGTCGTCCTGAGTTATGCCCTTGCGCAAGCGCCGCTCACGCAGTGCTTCACCCAACTGCAGGGCAATTGCATCATCGCTTAGTCGCTGGATTCGCATAACAACAACCTTTCTTTGCTTTCAGCCGCCAATTTACGACCAACACAAAGATTTCTTTGTGTTATGACGATCTTAGCAGAGATTCATCATTCTGCACGTAAGGCAAAGGATTCTTTGTGTCACCTCGGCGATTCCGCCAATAACAGAAAGATTTCTTTGCCTTAACTACGCAAGACACACAAGGCACTTTAGCGGCGCTCCCCTCTACCCTCACCCTTGCTGATCGGCCGATGCTGGATGCTATGATGCAATCTCATCGTGCCCGCAAGGCACATGCGGGTTAGCTTCGCCCGGCCTAGGTCGAAGAAGCACATCACACAAACCCATCAGGGGCTCAAGCCCCTATGGGGCCTGGGCTCCTTCTCAAACCTGAAGGAGCTACACATGCAAAAGTTCACCGTCATCTCGATCAACGAGAGCACCGGCCAAATCGTTTCGTACCACGTCTACGCCGAAAACTCCCTGCACGCCTTCTCCACCGCCGCGGCGATGAGCGACTACCTGACCATGGTTGCCGCTTTGCCTGGCTGGCAGGAAGAAGACAAGGGCGTGTACTTCCCTGGCGAAAGTCCGGTCGATAGCGAGACTGCTCTTGGCCAGCCGGAAGTCTTTGGCGCCCCTGTTTGCCAGGTTACGGAGGCAGAGATTGCCGAAGTTCTGCGGGCCTATTCCCTGCGCGTGAGCAACACGCAAGGCGATTCGTTCGAAGAGATGGCAAAGAAGCTGATCGACGATCTGGACGCTGGCGACATCATCAGCACCGCTTTCGAGAAAGTGCCGGCGGACGCTGATGCAGCCGCTTGCAAGAAGGCAGTGTTCGATGAAATCCATGCGGCACTGGTCAAGGAAGGAATCATCGAGTTCTGACCAAACCAGCGCCTCACCAACAACCCTTGGGGGTCATATGCCCCTACGGGGCTGTGACTCCCTCCTGATTTAGGAAGGAGCAGCGATGAACAACCAAGCAGTCACTCAAGCCATCATGGCCAGCGAAGCCCGGTCGATTTCCGGTATCAAGTTGGCGGTACCGGAGTTGTTCGCCGATCCTGGCTTCCAGGATTTCGTGAACAAGTCTCCGGTCATGACCTGGCACGATAAAAAAGGCCCCATCAATCCTGACGATTGGGCCGATGTCGTGGTCTTCGTCGATCCCAGCCTCACTGGCGAGGGAACTGACAGCGATATGCCCTACTGGGATGTCATTGTCGAGAAGCTGAAGGCTGCGCTGGGGGGAGCCCACACCCAGGGGCAAGCGCATATGAGTGAGCACCTGGTCGTGGTGTTGACCAACCTCTAAACAGCAAAAGCCCCGCATCTGCGGGGCTTTTTGCTTTCTGCACTGGGTCGCTGGTTGACGTTGACGTGGCGCTACCGTTCTACCTCATCTTGAGGTTCGGGAATGTCGTTTGCCACGCTCTTGATCCAGGTGAGATCGATACTGGGGTTCATGATCTTGATGAGGTAGAACGGTGCTTCAGCGATGACGCCCCCAACATAACGACCGCCGGGTCCATTCTCAACATAGAGCGGTATCACCAGTATTGAGACGATAACGACAGCAGTCCACGTATTGTCGACCTTCATGCTGAGCAGTTCCGACACTACTCGCCACCATGCCTGAAGGACACCCAAGCCGAGGATGAGCCCCATGACACCTACGAGCAACGAGCCCAAGCCGTTTCCACTGGCGATCGCCATCACCCCGCCGGCCGCAAAGGTGATGAAGAGCGCACCAAGAACGGCTGATGCCAGCAGAACAGGAATGACCTTTGTATGCCGGTAGGTGTTCCAGACCGAATAGAACATTTCTAACCCATCCTCCAAATTACCATGCAATTAAGCCGGCAGTGACACCACGGTGCAGGACACCCCTTCAAAGGTCCACTGCCAGCGCTGCCGATGCCCGTCGACTTCAACGTCCAGCTCAGAACCACCCTGGTCAGCCACTACCGTGGCCTCCTCGCCCCGGTAGTCGATAACGGCGCCAGCGGGCAAAGCTTCGCGATCTTTGTCTCGGTCGTCTGCAGGATCTGCCGACGGCGTACCGCGCCATTCTTGGTACATAGCCAGCCCACGCTTGAGGTCCACCACCCCGTTCTCAGGCAGCTTGATCGCCCCCATCTCCAGAGCCATCTGCAGCGGCGCAGCAATCACTGCCATCGCATCCTCGAGCTGGACGTACGCCGCGGCCAACTCGGCCGCAGCATGACGTGCCTGCTTATGGCCACGTTTGAATGCCTGGCGCTCGCCATGGAGATCAGAGTCGGGCTCACAGGCCAGCCTCATAATGTTGTCGTGAAGATTCGGCACTTTTCCCTCCTCCGCTACCAATTCTGCCAGCCGTTACCGGTTCGACGGATCATTGCGACTTTTACCAGCAAGCCGATCCCAATCAAGAGCATCGCAAATCCACTGAAGGTCAGCAGTCGATTCTCAAGAAAGCCAAGAAGTGGCAGCTCCAGATATCCACGCATCCCGACCGAAAAGCCAAAGGCTCCGAGGGCAGTAGTTATGGCCACCAAGGCAATGCCGAACAACTGCCGCTCAACGCGAAGACGAAGACGCTCTTCGCTGATTGGATCACCCTGCCCAGCTGAGGACCGACTGAGCGGAAGGCTGGCGGTACCGAGCAGATAGCCGCCGACAGCGCCAGCGATGGCGGTGAGAGCAGGCAGCGCCATCGTCAGCGCCTCTCGGGTACCTGGGGTCAAGGATGTTGCGAATCCGCCAAGAGCCAGGCTGACGGCCAGGCCGGCGGCGCAGCCGGAGGCAATGACCATGATGATTGCTAAATTGAGCCGTACGCTACTCATCTGGGGCATCCCTCTTCAGGCCAACAGCACGGATTCGAGCACGGCCAGGCCGAGCGGGGAAAAGTTCACGTCAAAGCAACGGTCGTCTGCATCGAGCTTCTCCGGCATTGAGGCGATGATCCCTTTCTCACGGCAGGAGGCGGCAACTCGAAACTCGGTGCGTGCGCACTCAACGCCATCGCCTTCGGAAAGGTCGCTGTCAAAGGTGAGCAGAAACAGCCGTTGGGGTTCGGTCAGCTTGCGAGCGATCTTTTCGGCCTGCAGCTTGAGCAGGTGCGCCTGCACCTCTTCTGCTGGAATCTCTGCCTTGGCCCATGCAGCGAAAGAGGTTCGCGTGCTGCTCGATTCCTGGCCAATATCAGTTGCCGCTTTGGCACTCAGGCAGCGGTACCGCAGGCAGTCATCGTCCTCGACACCGTCATAGAGCTTGTACTGCGGGCCTTCGTCCAGCACCTCGCGCACGCCAATCTTGCCGTCGCTGTAGAAGCGGCCCTTACCGATTTCAGCTTTCTTCATGATCCTTCACTCGGTCATTTCGAATTGTGTGGAATAGCTGGCGTCACCAGCCGTTGCGGGCGCAGCCTGGGAGGTGGTTACACGCAGGGCCTCAAGCGCCAGCGCGTGGAATTTTTCGAAGAACAGCGGGGCCAGGGTTTCGTAATCCGGGCGGCTGTCCAGAGGGAAGCCGATCGCCTCGTCCAGGTAGTCGGTCAACTCTTGCGTCTTGTCGTGCACCGCGCGGAATTCATCTTCATGCAGCCGAATGGCCATTTCGGTGCTGTTCAGCCCCTTCACCGCCGCGACATAGAAGCTGCAAAGCTCAATATGCCGCATCGCCTTCTCGGCCCCATCCTGACGGCCGTGAGCGTTGCTCATCAGGTAGCGGTTGATGGGGAATTGACAGAAAAGCCAGCTGGCCTGCTTGAAAAGATCCATGGGAGAGGTCCTTGAGTGACTGGGAATAGCCTCTCATGGAGCACTTGAAGTGCAAGTGTCCATCCGCCCCCGGATAGGTGGCGAATCCAGTTCAAACGGTGCCGAAACTTTGGACGATGCTCTCTGACAGCGTTATGAGGCCCGCCAGCTGATTCCGCGCAGATTGAGCACGGCTAGCATGGGCCTTCACATGGTCACCAGAATCAGCATTGATGGTGGCCAGCGAGTATTCGAGGCCATTTTCAGCACGATCCAGGTACTGGTGGAGATTGACCAAGGCATCACCGGGCAGCTGCTGCGCGACTGTGCGTACGGCCTGTAGGGCTGCCTCCATTTCTATGTGGGCCTCCGTAGCCTCTGCCGGGTCAAGCTGGATCCACCCATTGACAGCTGGCTCATGCAGCCCGGCAGCGAACAGCTCATTGCCTTTGGTGCACGCGAGGACGACTTGGCGAATAGCCTCTTGGATCAACTGGACTGCATTCATGGACGACTACCTAGCTTGCAAGCGCCGGATGGATGAAGGGAGCGTGCTGAGTTGGCAGCGGAAGGCTCTTCGAGGCAAGTCGCCGGCGAGCAGCCTGAGCCTGCTTTCTGGCATCGGCCTCGGTCTTGAAGGGCACGACGTAAACTTCACAGAGTTCGTAGTCCGGAGAGGACACCGGGCCTCCAGTAGACCAAGACCCATTCGGGAAGCGCACCACAGTAATTTTGCTCATCAGGATGAATTCCTATGTGAAATGCCTAGTCGGCCTGGCCAAGCTATTCACGGTGTACCAGGTCGATGATGGAATTGTCCCATACAGCCTGAAAGCGCAAGCCTGTACTTGTCAGCTACGAGCGGCCGCCGGGCAACTCAATCCTGAAATAAACCTACTGCAGGGGATCCAGCATCACAGCAGAGCCTGGTGCTTCCGGCGCATGCAGATCGGCGTAGATGCTCTCTGCAAGTGCAATATCCTCATCCGTCAGGTGCTGGAACAAGCCCGTCCGCTTACGCTGGGAGACACGCCCGCTGTTCTCGTAAATCACCGCGATAAGCAGCTCAAGATCACGGTTTGATAGGTCAAGCTCGCGATTCAGCTGCTCTTTGAACCTATCACGCCGGACCAGATGGCTGACCTCATCACGCATGAGCCCGTCCAGAACCCGAGCAGCGCTCTTATTGACCTCTCCCTGCAGATCAGTGATGTCCAGGTGAGCGAACAGATGGGCATGCGCCTCCTCCAACTCAGGGTCGCTGGCCAAGTCCACACGGTGGTACTGCGTGGCGCTAAGTAGCCGGCGTGACAATGCGTCGAGCGTGCCGATGTAACTGTCCAGGTTGACCAGCAGGCCGGCAGAGATAGGCATGATGATGCCCTGCAGTTTGAGACCCTCATTGGCCAGGATGTCCTGCATGATGAAGCGGGACAACCGGCCGTTGCCGTCCATGAAAGGATGGATGTAGATGAAGCTGTGCGCGATTGCGTTTAGCTTCACTAGCGCTGGGGCATCGCTGCGCATGACGCGCTCACGCATGACGAACCACTCTTCCATCATCTCAGGCACTGTTTCGGGCGCCGGCGGGATCAGGTGGATGAGATCCCCGCGGCCGAGCCAGTTTTGCAGATGCCTGTATGCGCCAATGGACGGATCGGGGCGCCCGGTGCCGAGGGCTATCCGGTGGATGTCGAACAGAAACTCCTCATCCAGCGGGCGTTGGCCCGCCTGCTCCAGCACTCGCACAAAGCGCAAGATTCGATCGGGAGCCGGGCGTTCGTGCTCGATCTCGTAGGAACTGCGGGTCTCTGTCGTCAGCAGGTACTGCGCCGCTCTGGCAATCTCGGTGACCGAGAAGTCGACCATCTGGTCATGCATGCGCTCAACTATTTGCGCATTCAAAAGACTGTCGTCGGCCCAGCCTTGGCGGCTAATCAGCGCTGAAAGCTGAGGCGTTCCAAGGAGATTCATCCGCACGCGATGCCTACGAGACATCTCCTCTGGGCCGGTGAAATACTTCTCTGGTGGGAGCAGGTGCTCATAGGGAATGTTCTGTGCCGCGTCGGGCAGAGGCAGCGGGTGGCCTGCAATTTTCTCGCAGATGTACCAGAGCCGGCGCAGATAGCCGCTGGCTGGCTTCTCAGCAATTGCCGCAGCCAAGTCATCCCGGACAGCGGGAATCTGGAATGCGCGCTCCAGGACGCCCAGATTTACCCCTTCGTACGAGAGCGCAAAGAGCATCTGGTCGACGGGGCGGTGCTCTCTGGCGTACCCCTTGGTGAAAACCTCTACTTTCACACCACCGGCGGACTTAGAGAGCGCTGGGCGGGAGCCTATGACACACTCACGATCAAGCGGCACGCAGCGAAGATCGAGGGCGTTGATCAGCCAGCTGTATCCGGCTCGCTCAATGGGTTGCCGCATGGCGAATTTCCTATAGAAAGCGCGGGAAAATTATAATTTACACGGTTTCATGGGAAAATCTTATAGCTATACATCCGGTCAAAGGGCTACGAGCGGCCGACGAGCAACCCAGCCCTCAGGCTCATCGTTGAAGGACGCCAGTCTGCTGTACTCGTGAAGGCATGCCGAGGTGTCCTCGTAGCAGAACCGCTTCTGGTAGGCGAGTTCACGAGTGACGCCGAGGCAAATTGCGTAGGTGAACATGAGTGGTAGCACACCCGCATATGTGCCATCTGGGAGGCGCTTTGCGCCGACGAAACGCGCGTCAGGACCTCGCATCCACTCTGTGAATTCGTCTTGTTGCCCTGCCCCATTGGGGTTGAGGGTTTCGTGTACGGACTCCATCAGCCCATATTCCCTGTTTTTCGTACTGCGCCGCAGGGTGCCATGGTTTGCCAGAAAAACAAGCGGTTCATTCAGCCCTATTCAGGGGCCTCCGGCTGTCATCGCCACGGCAATGCACTCTGGTCATTTTCCCGGAACTGTTTGATGAAGGCCTCTCTCGCTTTCTGGGCGCTCTCGTGAAGATCCATCTCGAGCTTCATAAGCTCATCCCGGCCAAACAGCCCAAGATCGCGACAACTCTGCAGGTACCCTTTGAGTTCGCGGGAGACCATGAATGCGTTGATGGGATAGTCCTGGTTCCGCATGTGCACCAGCAAACTGTGCACATGCCCCCTGGCGATAGCGGCGAGATCCTCTGTGCGGTGCTGGTGCTGGGCAAGGGCTTCCTTGAACAGCTCAGGCTCCAGAGCCTCCGCTGGCCACTTCTCATCGGGGCCCAGGCAGGTTGCTAAGCCCGTCAGGGCATGAGCTGCTCTGGCTTCCTCGACACACCCAGCCCCGTGGGAGCAGTTAACGCAGCCTGGCAACTGGGAGTACCGCTCAGCAACTTCGTTGTTCAACCGGCGCCGAGCCTGGTCCCACTCCTCCCCACGGCGAGCGTGCTTGCGGACATACTCATCATCGAGGTCCTGCGGATTGACCGTGCCGTCCGCCATCACTGAGCCAGCGCCAGCAGTTGCTTAATGTCCTGGTCATTGAGCATGAACACGGGCGCAGTACCGCCGCCTCCGGTCGTCCCCATGAGCACCAGATCGGCGTAGAGACAATTGGTCAGCGCGAAACCATGCCTGGCACCGGGCGCTTCGTATTTCCCTTTCAGCTCCAGGCCTGCGCGTTCGTAGAAGGGCACCAGCTCATCTCTGCAGAGCAGGCAAGTCCCGCGCGGATCGTCCAGAAGCATCTTTAGCATCTGGGAACCAAGACCATGGCCGCGGTACTGCTCATAGACGAAGATTTTGTGGCAGTAGCGAGGGAAAGCCGGATCTGGATGGACGAAGAGCAGCGCATAGCCGTACAGGCAGCCATCTTCGTGGCTTATCACTACCTTTAGGTGCCCAGCCCGGTAGCACTCCTCGAGTATCCCCTGGACGTGCTTGATCGCTTTCCGGGTTTCCTCTTCCGAGAAGCCAAAAAACTGCATAGCAAGGTCTGGCTGGGCCAGAAGATCCTGAAGAATGCCCTTGGCGTCATTCTCCAGAATCGCGGGGAGGAAGGTGTCGATCAGTTGTTGATCATTTACAGGCGTGCCTGTCATCGCGGATCGCTCCAGCTGCAACCGGATCGCCGGCGCAGCTGGTGCGGGCGTGCCAGGGTTGTCGGTGTCTTATGGCTAGGCGCCGAGGTTAACCGTCAATCCTGGCTGCCGTCACGCGATAAGCGCCGACCTTCGCGTCAAGGTAGCCACCATCAACGGTGAACTCGATGAGCGTCCCGTAGACCAGCTCACCCTTGCTTTCTTCCATCAGCACGTCCGGGTTGTCGTTATTAGCGAAGACCCATCCCACGATGCGGGTTTTGCCCCCTCCGATCGTTCCAACGCAGGCCTTCTGAGTCACTTCCACCTGGTTGTCGGGCTTCATGTTGACCACGCGTTTCTTACCCGACGTGCAAAGACCAGACTGCACGCGGAACGAGAAAACCGGCTCGTTGACGACAGCGCCAGTGCTGTCCACCAAACTCGCCGTGACCGAAACCTGCCAGTCAGGATCATGGCCACCCAGCGGGTTGGGCACATAGGCCGGTGTGTGAACGTCGATGCTCAGTGGCTTCTTGACCGGCTCCTGAGCCTGGACGCCCATGATGACGAAAGACGCAAGGACCGCGGCAACCATTTTGGTAAACAGTTTCATGGGGTTTCCTTAGTTTGTGGATGATTAGAGAGGCTACGAAAAATGGCGCGCAGGTTAGCCCGCTTGACGGCTAGCGATGCGATTTTCAGCTTCCTGGAATGCTTCACGCAGATCGCAGCCAGACTGGGAGCGGTACCACTTCACCCAGGCCACGTTCGGACGGCCTTGCTTTGCAAGTTCAGGCTCGGGACCAGCGGTATCACGCTCTTCTTCCCGCTTCTTCTCGGCTCGCTTGCGATGGAGTCTGAAGGAAACGGCCGATGCATCGTGGTAGAAGTCGATGCACAGCTCCCCGGAGGCGATGGTATTGGCTACGGATACATGTTCGCCCTCGAGGGTAATAGCGAAGGCTTGCTTCTCTTCGTCCCAGTTCAGCTCAAAGCCTTTGTAGTGGTGCTGAGCGACCATAATCTTCTCCAGATCAGCAACATATAGCCCGCCCCCATGCTGATATAACCGCATGGGGAGATTCATGAGTCCATCGTACTAGCAGCCGTGAAACTGCAAGCCCGCTTGCAGCTCTATGAGGGATGTTTTAGGCCTTGCCTGCGTCCGGGATTAGCAATCCAAACCGTCAGCGGTAGCTGATAGTCAGCACAGAATGGTCACGCGCAACTTTCTGAATGCGGGTCACCTCTTCAGGCGTGAGAGGCTCCAAGTAGGCTTCCAAGGTTCGACCGGCCGAGCAGGGTTTCACACAGCGCACTGCCCAGAGGTACGCGGTGGCAGAGTCCTGGTTGACGTCTGCCAGGGCCGCCAGATCACCAGCAGCGCTTACTGCACCCTTCTGCCAAGCCTTTTCCAGGCTTGCCCTGGCCAGAGTGAAGTCCTGCTGGGTGAGTACGCCATTCGTGTACATCCGGCCGGCCTGAAGGAGCGCGGCCGCGGATGCATCATCCTGTTTGGCTGCCTCCAGGATCAGCACCGCCGCCTTCTGCCGCAATGCCGGCGTGACAACGTCGCCCTGACCAAGGGAGAAGAGCCTGCGAATAGCCCACGCCTCACCTCTTTCGGCACCAGCGAGCAGCATCCCGGACATCTCGTTGAGTGCCCACTTCTTCACCTCAACGAACTCGGGGCTTTGGCAGCTGGGGATGGTCAGCACGCGATCGCACTCATGTGCCAGCTGGTCGAACTCCTCGTCCAGATTGTCGAACGCACTCTCCGACGGGCCGCTGGCCATCGCTGCCCGCACGGCCTGCGCGAGTCGCTCTGATTTGGTGCCGTGGCCGCAAGCTGCCAACCCAAGGGCCAGCCCTAGAACGACAATGCCCCGCAGCGCACTTGCTGATACTGCCTTGAACATGGATTGCCTCATTCGCCTCTACCTGCAGTCAGGTCTCATCTGTAAGGCACCATCTTCCCCGTCATCGAACTGCCTGGGGCAGCAATCCGCCCCTGGACGGGGGCTCAACTGCTGCGCAAAGGGTCTTTGTTCCCTGGATAATCCGAGCTATACCCATCAGCAAATCGCGCAAGGACTCTGCAGTGACGAAGATTGCGATCAGTGACCAATATGAGATCCACCCTGCAGTAAAGATCCCCCTCTTGGTACTAACGGTAATTCTGTCTATAGCCGCCTTGGTCACAGCAGGCAGCTCATTAGGAACGAAACTGGGCTTCCTCTCGAGCACGCTTTGCATGATTTCTTTATGCCTATGTGTCGTGCCCTCTCTGAAGGTGTGGCGCCGAGTGTCTGATGCGACCGAAAATGAGAGTTGAAGAGACCATGGAAGCTGTGCACCTTCAGGAGAGTATTGACTCGACCATGCCACGAAGAAGCCTGATACGAAGCCTGGTTTCCGCTGAGCTGAGACCCACTGTTTCGAGCAACGACGAGTCGCGACGGGTCGCGAAACTGCTGCTGTGTCTGACAGAGATCGGAGTAAGAACAGGGGGCCTGAGTACACCAGAACTGGTGAGCGATCTGTTGTTTCGTCTAGAAGCCGCCCTCCTGAGGCGCCCTTTGAGCGTGCAGGGCTATCTGCTACTTCTCCGGGTCGATACTGAGAAGTATCTGATCAGGCACCTCAACGATATGACTGAAGGTGATCCACACGAGGCCTTAAGGTCCGTCCTTACGTCTGCTGCAGCTGTTGAGCAAAGGGTGGAATCGTTAGCAGAGTCCTTGCTTTCTGAGATTTCCTCAGTAGAGCAAAATGGGCCGTAATCCCGAGAGTGGACCGGCCTCTAGTGCTCGCTGCGGGTAGCTAGCAAGATCGCGACGGTTACGCCGGTACCGTCGAACTCATTGCAGAATGGGCCGTGCCACTCCAGGTCCCAGCCTGGGAGCAAGTCTTTACCCTTCAGAGAGGCTGGGAGAATGGCCACCAGGCGTCCGTCATCCTTGAGTAGGCCCGCGGCTGCCTGCAGGTGGAGCGTCGCGCGATTATTGGCGAACGGGGGATTGAGCACGATGCGGTCGAAATGCTCAGTGCACTTAGGCGCCCAGGCTAGGAAATCCGCTTCGATTGCTTTGTACCCCTTGCTGGCCAGCACCTTGCAGCGCATGGCCGATATCTCGATGCAGGTCGTGGTCTCAGCCGGCATTTTTGCAGCCAGGGCACCGTTTCCGGCTGATGGCTCTAGGCACCTGTGCCCCTCCCGAATATCAGCCAGCTCCTTCGCGAAGTCGGCGAGGCGCTCGCGAGTCGGGTAGTACTGGTGGCTCTTATCATCCGGCAGCATCCCGCTGATCGCTACCTGGGCGATCGCCGGCTGCGGGTCGTAGTCGAACTCGTACCAGACGAACAGGTTGATGTTATGCCGGACGCCGCCCAGGGCCTCCAGAACCTGATACGCCTCCTCCACCCGTGGATTGGAGTCGAAACGGACGGCATAGGGGTTCTCGGTCACCCGGCGGTAACGGATCTCTCCAGGGGTCTTGGGATCCATCAGAAGCGAGATCACTTCCTGTGGCAGCGACTTGCTGAGTACCGGAAAGTCCTTCGGTGGGCGCTTAGGCTTCGTACGGAAGCGGGAGGGAATGGCCAGCGGGTATAGATGCGCCAGCAAGCTGTTCATCCTCACCGCCAGCTCAGGGTGCACGTCGCAGTGCACGGTACCGACCTTGAACATCTTCATGCGCAAGGCGCCGCCATCTACGGAGTGCCATTCCCCCGTGCGCTGGCTGAGCAGTCTCAGCAGCTTGTACCCGTTACTGGCCTTCTGTTCCGAATGTCCCATGAAGCGAGCAATCACGTTGCGCAGATCGGAGATATAGCCGGCCTTGCTCTCCGCATAGTCGATGATGAAGCGCGAAGTGAAACCCGCCGGGTTATTGGTGACGTGCGTCTTGGACAGGGCTTGGAAAATGCCATCGACCCGCTCTGCGAAGTAAGTGCTCCGCGAAGCAAGCATGCTCTGGAGCGTGCTGCGGACGACGTTCTCTTCGAATGGTGGGGTGGTAAAGCTCTTGATCTGCTCAGACCACTCCTCTCGCCGCTTGTAGGGCATGTACTCCAGGACGTCTGTCAGATTCAGCAGCTCGTTCCAGTAGCAGCCGTTCAGATGCCCGATGGCACCGTCTACTGAGTAAAGGCCGGCAACGCCACTACGGAGTACCGGAGAGAAGTTCTCTGCGTTGCCCGCCATGAAGTGGCTCAGTGCACTACGGTAGGCGGGAGTCTGGATGAACTCCCCCACCGCCTGGATGCTTGCTGCCTCTGCGTTGTAGCGGGCCAGCAACTGGTCGACAGCATCAAAGGCCACCGGGGCGAAGAAGCCCTCGCAGACATCGTCAACCAGTTCCCCAGCAGCAGCGGCTACTTCTGGAAGCTCCACCCGCACGGCGTCTGTGGAAGTGAAGATGTCCTGCTGAATGGTCACGGTGTGTTTCCCCGGCGGATGAACTGGTCACCAGGCTCTCACCATTTCCAAAAGTGCAACCCCACCCTCTCCGACCTAGGCCAGGTAGGCCCGGATCGATGCCTCACAGCCCTCCGGCCATTTGACGTAGGGCTTAACGTTCCCGGCCAGCCCCTTCTTCTCGATAGAAGCAAAGTACTTGTCTACCGAACGGCCAATGCGGATGTAGGCTTTGTCTCTTTCCTTATCCATCATGGTCGGATGACCTGGAATTAGCTTGGGTTTCACACCAGCAAGCAGCCAGGCAGGACTGACTCCCAGCAACATCATCCCGCAGACGAAGTCACGTTGCAGATCAATCTGCCCAGCCTCGAAATCTTTGATCTCCCTCTTCATGTACCCGGTGACATCACCAATCTCGGCGAACCTCAGGCTCCCAGCTTTTCTTGCCTTCTTCAGCCTCTTACCCAACGCGACCAGGTGCTTGATATAGCTCTCAGCGTCGATTACTTGCGATTTCCCTGGGACCACCTTTTTCTGCCCTTTCATTGCCACCTCAGATCTGTGCTTTTTGGGGTTACGCCATACTGGCAAGCCAGAACTTAGAGGCTCGTTTGGCCACGGAGCAACTACCAGAACGGTAAGGGCAAAACGCAAAAAAGGGCTTTTCCGCACGAATTTCTGCGGTCTTTTTCGCCATAGATAGAGATAGCTCTCTGACTACTGACATATGGCGCAACAGCGCGATATTGCGGTCATGTTGAGCCGACGAACGGTCGTATCCGAGCCGGAATCTGAGGGGATCTCAGCGAGTTTGCGAAGTGCTCGGCTACGACTCTGCGTCGAACATCGGGCGCTGGCGCTGGCGCTTGAGGTTCGCTAGGGGCAGAAAATGGGGCTGGGGAATGCCATCCCAGGTGTGCCATTCCCATCCGTGGCACTTGTGGGGTTCAAGAGTCGCGGGGGCCTGGTCATCTTCCAGCTTCGCCAAGGCCCAAAGGGTGACGAAGTGCTTTCCCTCAGATGCGAAAATGTCGTTAGTGGCCATCTCGCACTGCGTGATTTCTCCAAGCCGAAGGCCTGTTTCCTCCAGCACTTCACGGCGAGCACATTCTTCGACGGTTTCCCCAAATTCAAGGCGGCCGCCAGGTACTGCCCAGGCCCCTTCACCATGGGAGCCTTTTCTCCGCCCGACAAGCACCTTGCCCTCTCGGCAGATGATGACGGCTACACCCACTCCTACCGCATTGCTCATCACCATCTCCTAGTACCCAGGTGGTGCGCCGTTGTATTCCGCGGTCGCTTTGAGAAGAGTGTGCATTGTTGGCGGCGTGACGTCCTCAACCTCGCCCAGCACGGCAAGCTTGCTGACGAGGTCAGCGTAAGCAGTATCGATCTGGTTGTATGGCACTTCCCACTGAAGGCCGATAAAGCCGGCGTTGGTGTCCGCGTTATTCGGCGCGAGCCAGTGCATCGCCATGGGATCAGTAATGAACAGGCTGCCCCGGAAGACACCCATTCTGATGTTCTTCTTGCGCGGAAGAATTTGGTTGTAGCTGTGGTCTGCCTGAATCGCCAGAGTGATGAACATCAAGCCTTCAAAGTCCGGGTCAACGTGCGGCCACGCATCGCGGCAGTATATCCAGCAGGTGGCGGAATTTAGAGGCTCTGGCAGTTGGTCGATACCAGCTGTGCAGATCTCAATCTCATTTGCATAGCATCCATGAGATACCTCGTTAGGAATTTCCAGGGACCACAGCCCCTCCCAATTCACTTTCGCCGCTTTCATGCCCGCCTCAACACTTCGGTTCTCGTAGGGTTTCAGTTTCTCATCGGCCGGATAAACCGCAAACTCAAACAACCAGCTGATCTGGCCCTGGGTCTAGAGGTTGCATTCTCCCGACCTGCTGGATAATTCAACGGAATGGGAGGAAATCTCCCGAACATGACCAGTTCAGACGAGGATCTACCAAAATGAGCAATGGCGTTGTTTTGACCGAAGACCAGAGCAGCTCGGAGCTGATGAAGCTGGCGGCGGGAACCCCGATCGCCGTTCAAGTCGACGGCCTCTGGTGGGCCTATGTGAGCGCCGGAGAAGGCAATGTCACCCCTGTCGGCAAGACCAGCTTCGATGACCAGGACAAGGCCTTGCAGGCAGCTCGCGACCACGCCACTGCCCAGCAGCAGTAATTGCCTCTCACGCATTCAGCCAAAGGAATTCCCATGGACGCCGCTCTCCGCTGGACCCCGCAATCGCCCTGCCCGCTGGCAAAAAATGACTGGGTACTGGAAAAGAACATTCAGCATCCGCAGATCGGCAAGGTCGAAGACTGCTACTGGGACGGTTCTTCCCAGGAGTGGGTGATGGATATTGCCCTGTATGGGCCTGAGGGCAACTTTATCGGCCGTTCCTCGCCGGCGATGGGTGGGCCGGAGTACCTCGAGCCTGCGGTTCCCGTTGCCTATTGGGAGCGAATTGAAGAGCCCACCTTCCCGCTTCGCCGCGACACTACCGGCTTTCGCGACTGGCGCGATGGAACCGTGAAGATCGATTTCCGCACTGAGTAAGCTGCCGGCTACTGCTTGCATCTCTGACAACCAGTGTGAGCATGGGGTATCCCTGGAGATACCTCATGCACCTCAACCGCGAATACCTCTGCTGCGCTGACGCCCAACAGGCTGCCAGGCACCTAGCCCAGTCCCAGCCCCTCCCACACGATCTGTCATCACACCGCGACGCGGCAGAGTACATCCTGTCAGCCATTGCCGAAGGCTGGTTCATGCTTCCCTACTGGCGCGAACCTGCCTCCTACAGTCGCGAGCAGTTTGGCGAGATTCACCATCACCTCCAGCACCATCCCGGTCTGCCCGCCGCCATAAAGGCCGCAGAGGCAGCGGTTAACCATGCCAAAGAGGTCTTCAAGGGCCCCCTCTTCGAGCTGTTTGGCTCATACCGAAACAACCGATTGCCTGATCCATTGGTAATGGCAAAGAACGCGCATCAGTCCTGCCCTCGTAAGCCTCTGGATTTTTCTGCCTGGGTGTTCACCGCGCAGGAATTCTGCGACCTGGTGGACGACGTCTCTGCCAGATGCCAGCACGTGCACCAGCTGGCTGACGTCATTACCTGGCCAGGTATGCTGGATGAGGCAGCGTGCTTAGGGGGCAAGGTCGACAGGTTGCGGGCCATTGGACGCCCTGACTGGATCACCCCCATCGTGAAGTCTGTGCACTACTCCTACCTGTCCAGCTCATGCGACGCAGAGCTCAAAAGGCTCGTAGCTGGGTTCAGTGACGGCCGGGCCTTTGTTGAGTTCGTAGCCCGCGATCGTCAGGCCAGGGACTCAGAAAACCAGGCCAACTGGCGTGCGACCAAAGCCATGATCCGAAATGTCGCCGCGGTCCTGGCCGATGCGAAGAGCTACCACCAGGCGGTACTGACCAAGCTGCTGCGGCGCGATCTCGGACGACATTTTTGCGTCAAGACCGTCCACGGACTCGAAGGGACGCGACTGGTGATCACCACAGATACTCATCTTGAGCTTGGCGATAACGCCAAGATCACCGCACCTTTCGACCTGGTGAACTGGGTGCTGGCGCTAGACGATGCCATGGCTAAACAGGCGGATGACGTGTTCGGCTATTGGGAAGCCTGCAAAGCAGCCGATGCTGCGCTTGCAGCCATGTATGCAGCTGAAACAGTTCATGACATGGCAGTCAGTGCATCTAGTTAGCCTCCTGGCATCTTTGCTCGCCAGCAGCGCGACCTATTACACGCACAATTCAACGCACAATATTACACAACATATAGCGGCTATTTTCGCAATGTTGCACAACATATAGTGATCTATATACTTCTCAAATCCGCAGAAACTACCTGCGTAGTTCGAGATAGAGGTTTATTCCCGTGAGCGCACTACTTAGCCGCCCTGAACAGGCCGTTTCCGCAACCGCTATGGCTCGCTCATTTGGAGCTCGGTTGAAGGATGTCTCCAGCGGCGACCTCCCGCACTTAGTCGTTTTCAAAGATAACGAGCCGGCCGCCGTGCTGATTGGTGTTGAAACCTTCCAAGCCATGCAGGACGAACTCGAAGACCTGCGGGCAGAGCGGCTAGCCATCGAACGGCTGGCCACCCTGGATGAAAGTCGCACCATCAGCCATGAGGAAATGGAACGCCGGTTCTTGGCCGGTACCGACTGATAGTGGGTCTGAACTGATCTAGCCCGCCCTGGCACTGTCTTGAGCTCCATGGACAATGCCCAGCACAATCTGCGCGTACTCCAGCAACAGCTTTTCCAGGCGGGGGTATAGGGTCCCCGTTAGAGTACCCTCCTGTTCCAGGGCCTCCGCCACGAATCCCTCAATCTCAGAGCACTTCCCGCTTAGCAGGCTCAAAGCACGGTACTTGTCTGCAGCCGAATTCATTGGAATCGGTCGGTACGCAACGCCACCGGATGCCTTGCTGATGGAGAGCAAGACATCGTTGTTACAAGCGAGCGCCATGAACCTCTCCAGCTCCTCAGGCGTCAGGTACTGCGCTTTTGACGGGTTCAGCTTGGCCTGTAGCAGGTCGTAGTCCATTCCCATATCGATGGAAAGTGCTTTCAACCCTCCCCTGTATTCGCGGCCGGCCAGGTACTGAGCCACCGCCAACCTCGGCACTCCTACAACACCCGCGTGGTGATTCACTCGACTCATGAGAAGCCTCCTGATCTGGAAGGAGTCTCTCATAAGGGTTGCGGCCGAAAAATCAGGTTTATCGGTACACCGGTTTGCTACACCGACAGGGCCCGATTGGCGCTTGCATACTTCCGCGCTGTGGGAAAATGCCCCCGAAGCAAATCGAGGCCGATAAATTGAGTACTCAAGTGTTGATTCGCGTGGTCACGACCGACTTGGCCACCGCGCAAACCACGGAAAAAATCATCGACCACAATGACCGCGAGCAGCGGCAGTGGCTCGGCAAGCATTGTTTCTGGGCAGTCCGGAACAATCATTCCGTTCTGACTACCCCGATCGCCAAGTAAGCAAAAAAACTTGAAAGAGATACCCATGTCCGAGCACACCCAGATTCCGGCCCAGACGCCCGCGAACAAATCTTCCGGTTTCGGTACCGCCGACGTCACCGAAGGCATCGACTACCAGATTCACGGCACCGACACCCAGTTCGTCGAGTTGGAGCTCGACCAGGGTGAAACTGCTGTCGCCGAGGCTGGGGCCATGATGTACAAAACACGGAGCGTGGAGATGAGCACCGTGTTTGGTGATGGTCGCGAGACCACGGGCCTGGTTGGCAAGCTCTTTGGTGCAGGCAAGCGCCTGATCACTGGTGAGTCAATGTTTACCACCGTGTTCACTCAGCAAGCGCCTGGCAAAGGGCGCGTAGCTTTCGCGGCACCCTACTCCGGTACGATCCTTCCCCTTCATCTCAAAGACTACGGCGGCACGATCATCTGTCAGAAGGACAGCTTCCTCGCCGGCGCCCGTGGCGTGTCCATCGGGGTGCATGTCCAGAAGAAAATCCTGACCGGTCTGTTCGGCGGTGAAGGCTTCATCCTGCAGAAGCTACAAGGCGACGGCCTGGTCTTCGTGCACATGGGCGGTACCGTTCACAAGCTTGAACTGGCAGAAGGCGAGAGCCTGGATGTCGACACTGGTTGCGTCGCAGCAATGACGCACCAGGTCAATTTCGAGATCCGCAAAGCTGGCGGCCTGAAATCTATGCTGTTCGGCGGTGAAGGGGTGTTCTTCGCAAGCCTCACCGGCCCAGGTACCGTCTGGTTGCAAAGTCTTCCCTTCTCCCGCCTGGCTGGCAGGATGCTGGCTGCAGCACCTCAAGGCGGCGGTAAAGATGCAGGCGAAGGTTCGATTCTGGGTGGACTTGGCCGGCTTATCGATGGTGACTGATCACCAGCCGCGACCCAGTCACCCAATTCCCCTTTCGCGCCCCTGCAACTGGTAACGATGATGGAAACAAACCAAGGAATTTCGGAACAGGCTCGAGTAGAACAAGCCATCCGTAAAGCCGTGAAGACAGACGTAGCCTTGTCGCTTATCTGTCTGGCGCCTCTCGTCTCCCTGCTTTGGAAGGTTGTTCATGACGAACGATTCACCATTCCGACCCTGGTGCCCATGGCGCTTATGTACTGCTGGGCCATCGGGATGTGCTACTTGCTGCTGATCCGGAAGATTCGCGACAAGGGGCTGCGTCGATCGATCCTGCTGTTCTCAAGTGGGGCCTTCGCTTCGTGCTTTGTGCTCTCCTTCGTGGTTTTGCCCGCGATGCTGGCGGTCGGCGCCGCCCCCATCGGCACTTACCTGATGACGAAGTTGAGGGCTCGGTATTACTTCGAGCTCGACCTGCGCAAGGAGTTGGCAGGCAAAACCTCTGGCCAGGGGCTGCTTGAGGTCTGAGCGGCTGAACCAAACGATGACGAATTTGCGGATGAGGGTTGAACCGTGACCGACAGAAGCGCACCCCCTGCCGACCAGGCAGAAGTATTCAACAGGATCCTCGACAACTTGAAATGGGAGGAGCGCCTCCCAAGGGGGTTTGGCGGTCTCATTGAGAACCGTCTGCCAGTGGAGGGACAGTTCTTGATCACGGGCATCCACAACGGCCCGAAGCCCCACCGAATCGGCTATGTGGTGCAGATTCGCCGTAAACAGGGCCGGCTCGGCACAGACAACTATCTGCTGCGCCACGCTGATGGAACCCTGATGCAGCACTCCGATCAGTTCTTCGCGGCCGCGACTCCAGAGGAGATTGATGCGATTCGGCCGTTCTTCGGCGAGAACCTGCCTGAAACCGAGGACTACAGCCATGGTTATGACCTTGGAAGCCAGGAAAGCCGTGCGACGGGCTTCATCATTGAGCCGCCTGCAGGCTTCCAGCCTCGAGGAGGCGAAGGCACCAGCATGCGCGTAACCCAGACGGATCCGGATGGCCGCCGCTCGACCACTCACATTGCCTTTATCTAGATCGATCGCGAACGCGGCCAGGCCATGGCTTGCATATCCTGGGGGCGGCGCATCATGTCGGCATCATCTCCAGGAGCACCAATATGAACGCTGAACAGCGCAAAGCCGCTATCGCGAACCGTGTTCGCCGGGCTCGAAACCACAACCACCAAGCCATCCTCTATCGAGCCAATGGCGACCGGAAGAACGCTGGCCAGTTCGTGGGCAAGCGTGACGGCTACATGGCGATTGCCAGAGCCCTGAAGGCCGAGGCCTGGCACCAGCCCTGATATACGCCTTCACTGGCCCTTCTCAGGGGCCGTTAGACGCCCTGGAGTCGCCTCGCACTGGCAGATTGGGGTGTACTGGTCACCCGCGGCCAGCCTCTTTCCATCAGTACCCAGCGAAATAGGAGACCACCCCAGTGCAGAACCCAACCCCTCCAGCTGGCTGGCAGCTTTGCACCCAGCGCGATTGCGCTCTTCACCCCCGGTGGTCTCCCGGCTCCTCTGCCTCTCATTGGCACGCACCAGCGGAAGGGCAGTGTCTCACCGCACACATTGCTTACGAACCGGTTCCCGAGGTTGTCCAGGGGCGTCTACGCGACCTGATCGAAGCCCGAGCCACCTCGACTGATCTCGATGACGAGTTCCGAAGCCGCGGCCGCCTGGAAGGCTACCTGACAGCCCTGCATGACATGGGACTGATCAGCAGCAACCACCCCCTGCGCATCCTCAATCGATAGGTCAGAAGCAAGCGTCCCAGGTAGCTTCTGACGCTTGCAATTCCAGCGCCTGGGGCATCATTGCGACATCGAGTTCCGAACAGGCTTCGGAGCACCCCTGAGTCGCAATCCGAGGATCATCCCGAACATGAGCCTGACCGACCCTAAAGCCGTAGTTGGCCGCTCGCGCACCGGCTATGACCGTCCCGTGACTGTGAACGGAGTGTTGATGGGGCACGCCAGCTTCGCCAAGTGCTACCCCACAAGCTGGTGGAACTATCAGCCCGTTGATGGTGGCCGCCTTGAGCAGCATGCTGACCTGAGCCGTGTGCGCGACAAGGCAGTACTCATGTACAAGCGCCAGCAGGCCGCCGAGCCGCTTCCCCCGATCCAATCCCTCAAAGCATGCCCGCACTGCAGCGCAGACGGGTTTTACGTTGAGTACGAGGCCTCCGGGACAGTTTCTGAGCACCGGCTATTCAATGGCCAGCCTGCTGACAACACCAGCATGTACGGCGGTCTTCGGCTGAAAGCTTTGGCCACTGCCTTCTGCAGCAACTGCTTTAAGCCGATCGCGCGCTGGAATGAAGCACTGGACAACAAAGCCTACAAATAGGCAGTCCGGCTTCAGGACGCCATAACCGCACAGGTTCACCTCTCGAAGTGCCTTCGTGCGTGTTCGGCTTGCAGAGAGCACAACGCCCCTCTCAGGCTTCCTGCCACCGCCCTATCGGCCAGATGCGGTCGGCGTATGCCATCGCTGCCTCTTTCGTCTTGAAGCGCCTGCGCATGACCCTGGAGGGGTGGCCTACGTCGCTCTTGTCGCCGGTGATGTACGGCGGCCAGGCATGCCAATAATCGGCCTCTGGCTCGTCGTTGGAACCGTGAGGCTGAGCCGCACCAGCCATATCGCTGCGCGTCCAGCTGCTGGGGCGGAATTCGCGCCAATGGGAAGCTTGTTCGCTCATGAGCTTTTCAGCTTTGGTGATCTTGGCCTTGGGACTTCTTGAAGGCGCTCCAGGCATCAGCGGCGATGCCAGTATCACCAGCAGCACGCATCCAGCGCTGGCGCTCGGCGGTCGTGAGCGAGTTCCACCAGGTCATGCCCGCATGCTCGTCAGCTGAAGGCTGCCGATCCAGCTCCAGAGTTGCGTTAGCTCTACTTGTCATTAACCGCCTCTCTTCCCCCGGCACGCGCTGATCAGCGATGACGTTGGGCGAAGGTGCTTATGGGACTTAAAGAACCTGGTGCACCGCCCGCGAGGGGGACGCTCACCTGGCCCCAGACGTTTGAACCATTCTCCATAGGCCGTCTGGCCCTTCATGAAGAACTTCAAGCGCAGCTGCAGGTCTGGGTCCCCTTTTGGATCGAAAGGCCAGCCATCGGAGTCGACCCCAAAGGGGAAATTGTGAGATGCAAAGCCGATCATCGTGGCCGAATGCATGATTGAGTCTTCCGCAGTGGACATCAAGATCATTGTAACAACCCCAGAGCGAATGCCGCGTATCGCCATTTCGCGTGCCGTGTTAAAGCGCTCGCCTCCCGTGACACGACATGCCGATCTCGCGGACGCTGAGCCCATATCGGGCAACCCGGTTCTTCTCAGCAATGGTGCTGGATCTGTAGCCCTTCTGGCTGAACCGCCAGAGCTCCTCGGCCGTGAACCCGTATTGGTTCATCAGCCTCTGCTGAGTGCAGCCACACGTCCCGGCATCTTGCCGCCAGATTTCGCAGAGGCCCGCGAGTGTCTGTTCCACATTGTTTTCGGCCACCTTTGCTGCTGGTGCTGCAGCCAGAACGGAGCTGGAAAACACCATCATCGCCAGGAGAAATTTCTTCACTTGCTGCAGATCCTTGTCTTGAAAACCAAGGTCAGTCTGCAGGCCTAGTCGCCGCCGCGGCGCTCAATCTGCCCCAGAGTCGGACCCTGGGTAGGGTCGCAATTCCACTTTCCAGCACCAGCGGCGGTGACAGAATCAGGGAACACTCCCAAGACGAGCACTACACATGGACAACCAGGTCACGCACTTCAATCCAGACGGGGCTTCTACCTTTCCTCACATCGCAGCGGTCGAAATCCTGCTGGGCGGGGTCGGAAGAAGCATGTTTCCTGATGGTACGGAGCAGTTTCTGGAGGTTGTTGGCGAGACGGTGCACGTCTACTCCCCTCGCCTGGTACCGGCAGAGCTGGAGCGCTTCTGTCAGACCAACCTTGAGCGGTACCAGGCCTTCCATGAGGAGAATGAGGAGGCCATCCAGAACTACGAGTGCGTCCCGATGGCCCCTTTTGGGAGTGAGCGTCTTTAGCGGGGAGTGACGGAGAGGGTCAGTCGGTGATTTCGACTTCGACGTTGAAGCCAGGCAGATCAGGCTGAGCGTCATCCAGCGCCGCAACGACGTGGTCGTGGAACTCCTGTTCGCTCATGTTCATGTCGGCGAGTTCGTCGGCACTGAGGGAAACTTTCACAATCATGCTTTTTTCATCCGATTCATTGAGAAGGTTGGGGAGTGGCCTGCTGACACCTGCCGGCGCTTTCTGCCGCCGCTGCGAGGGCGCGTCTTGCGCTATCCCAGCTTCATCCATGGAGCCATATCCGCGGACGGTGCTACCGGGTTCCGGTCAGGCCACTCTCCGATCGCCTCGACGAAGATCCACAAACGCTAATCGACCACCTTGAACTCGTACACGTCGAGCCGCAGCTTGCTTCCGTCGCTGAAGACGTACACGCGATTGATGCAGCTGTCGCTTTCCATCGCAACTGCCAGCTCACGGGCCTCCTCAATGGCAGGAATCATGTAGCCGCCGTGTTTCTTGTGATCTTCGACGATTCGCTGCGCGGTATTCATCGGCGCCGAAGCCGGAGCGCAGATCTGGACAGCTGTCTCCGGCTGCTCTGCGTAAATCGCATCCACAGCCTCGACCTTGCCGTCACACTGTGGACACCCGGCGACATTGGACTCTTGAGATACGCCGCGCACAATGTGTGCCAGGCACTGATAGGTTGTGGGCATTCAGGTTAATCCTCGATAGGGCTTTAAGGCCTGCTCGCTAGATTTTCAATGAGGCATCCGCCCAAGTCGCAAACTGACCAGGGCCAACACACGCGAGATGGGATAAGCATCTCATCGGTACCAGGAAGTGCAACTGGGGTACGGACCTCCATCAAAAAGACACTTCGATAACGGTCGCTCGGCCATCCAGGGTCTGGAAGTCGCACAATCCCAGCTGCACCACTCGGGGTTGCTGGTGCGCAACAGCGACCTCTACTTGCTCGCGAAATGCTTCAATCTCGCGCTCAAGCGGTGCGCGGCCAGTAGCGGCCTCGATCTTCGCTTTGAAATCGCAAAGGGCCTTTTCTTCCTGGGTGGTGCTCTTCATGGGTACAGCCCCTGTTTTGATAATGGCCCCGCTACGCCGAACCTTTCGGACCCGCGAGCTCTTTCAGCGCTGCAGCCGCCTTCGCGATGCCCTTGCGCGCATTCCCCTTGCCCAAACGCATAATCAGCCCATGCAGTTCAGCGAACTCCTTCGGAGCGCCGTTACTCAGGGCTCCTGAAGGGTAACCCGACACCGGAGCTTCTTTCAGCACGCGCGGGGTGAACTCAGTAGTTCCGAGTGCATTGATTGCGACATCCCTGACGCGGACCGGCCGCAAGAGATCCTTCAGCGCGGTCTGGGCAGCCTCGGCAAGTGGCTTTAGTGGATCCGTATCAGCCCAGGTAGACATATCGGCACTGCGCATCAGCCTGGCGGGCCGCGCCTCGACTTTGCGATAGTCCTCGAACAGCGCCATGCGGAGCTCATAGGCCTTGCTACTGAGTTCGTGGAAGGGGGTTCCTGGCTGTCCCAGCTCTAAAGCCGATCCGATCGCCTCACGCCAATCAGCCACTTCGTGATCAGTGATCCCCCATGCTGGGTACACGTCCTCGTTGAGCATCCTGATCCAGTCCGGCATCCACTCGGGTAGTCCCTGCTGCTCGCGCCAGTCATAGGCACGCTTTTCCCACTCAATGCGGTCATGTTCATCGTGCTCACGCACGGCTTGCGCAACATTGTCAGCGACGAAGAAACGGAAGGTGATCCAAGTCGTATCGCCGGTGTAGGGCACGACCTGCAGGAGCATGTCCGGGTTGGGTGTCGTCAGGATGTATTTCGCCAGCTCCTTGTAGTCATCCCAGCCAACGTTGGGATAGCCGAAGCGGCGAAACATGTAGGCAAAGAGCGGCCCGTACTGGATAGATTCTCCAAGCACCCCGGTGATCACCGGATCTTCCACTGAGGGAAATCGCTCAGAATAGGAGATGTGGGACCTGAAGCAGAGCACGGTGTACATTTGACCGGCCTTGATGTTGCCAAGCTTCAGCTTGAATCGCGAAGTTGCTGCCACGGTTTCCTCTCAATCATCTCTCGATTTGGTGGCAGCGTCTCACGGAGCTTCAGGAATGCAACCTGGGCCAGCTGCAGAGTCGGCCCCGCGGCTACTTTGCCGAAGCGTGGCCAATGCGGCCGTACTCGCCCACTTCCTTGGCGATCTTCACAACATCCAATGGCGATGTTTGATCGGCAGCCTGGTACCACTGCCAAACCTGAGCACGGGTCTTCTGCCCGAACCTGGCTTCGATCAGCTCGAGGTACTCGAGGCCCTCCCTGGGGAATATCCGAATCACTGCGATGAGAAGCGTGCCCAGAGCAACACTTCCCAGGGTAAAGAGGCTCGGCAGCAGCATCGACTGGTACGGGGCGAATGCCCACGCAACGCAGCAAGCTACGGTCGCAGGTAGAAGGGCAGCTTTGGTGAACAGCGTGAACTTGCGCTTGGACGCGAGAAAGCCGATGACCATGTACAGGCTCCAGCGATCGACTTCATCCCCATCATGCTCAAGCACCCTGGCCACCGCTTCGGCTCTGAAAGCCCCACGATTCGGCAGGGAGACCAAAACGCCGTTTCAGCTTTGAGGTAGCCACCAGAAAAGGCTTGTGGACCCCAAAGAATCCGCCAGCGACCCCACCCACCAGAGCGATGAAACCATGGTATTTCGGCGCGACGAGTAAGCTGGTGATCCAAAAGAGCACGAGCATAATGACGATGGCCAGGACGACATCAAGCGCCCTCCCGATCATCTGCCCCCGAGGATTGACTGGGTTACTGGCTGACATATTGGTCTCTCACTCTTAGGAAAACGGCGGCGGAAGGTCAGTGATGACCGCGCTATGCCGGTTGAACTGCTCGAGGGTCGGCCGGATGTCTGCAATGGAGTCCGGGTGCACCTCGTAGCCCAGGTTGGCAACTTCCTTACTGAGCTTGGTGAAGGAGCCGCGGAACCCATTTTTCCGGCAGGAATAGCGGACGGTCCGGTAGCGGCCGCTGGATGGGCAGGCGTAGCGGAAGAGCATGTACAGGACGTCCTGGCGCCCGCGCTTTGAAAACTCGCGTAGTTGCAGGCCCACGATGGGGCTCATGATCCCCGGCGACATGCTCAGTGCGATATCGAACATCACCCGGTCACGAAGGAACCGCGCTCGCTTCAGCGCCCGCTCCTCACCGAACTCGTTCAGGCACACGGAGAGCTTGACCCGTTCGGTGCCCTTGCGAATGTGCACGCGGTACCCGGACTTCACGTCTTCGATGTAGCCGCGCTTGGCGGTAAAGGCGCTGTCAGCATCTTCCGCGAGTTGGACCAGGGCACCAGCAATGGTGGGCTTGTCCATCACGGCGAGCACCGCGAAGACCGTCTCCAGGTCCTCAGGCGGTAGGGATGCCAGCTTCTCAATCGTGGTGAAGTAGACGGCTGGATCCACCAGGTGCAGAACCGCCTCCTGGAAGCATCTGTCCAGGCTGGATTGTGGCTTTGCCACACGTTCCATCTGCTCTTCAGTCATCAGACCGCGCAGCTCAGTCGTCTCGCAGGCCTGGTGCGAAAGGGGAGCGCTCAGCTCCGGAGAAGCCGACGCGTTGTTCAGCTCCCAGACCAGGCGATCTCGCAGGTAGCGCAGGCGCTGGTAGAAGCGCTCTTCGCCGAAGTTGTTCATGTTGACCCGCACGCTGCTGCGGTGGCCGCCCTGCCAGCGGAATCGCACTCGGCCAACCGGCGGGCTGACCTCGAAGTACTTGGTGGTGTGGCCAAACTCCAGGTCAGCAGCGGCAGCCATTTCTCGCATATCGCTGGCGCTGGATGGAGTTTTTGCGGATGTGATGATGGTTTTCGCCAGGTCGCGTGTCGACGGATTCATGTGGCGGAGCAGATCTGCCGGGCACTCGTACACGGCAGAGTCGACAAAGGACAGAACGACCGACTGGAGCATGCGCTCTTCGGTAGTTTGCGGTTTGGCGAGGGCTGCGATCCAGCCCAGGTCAACCTGAGTCATACAGCGGTTCCCTGATAATTTGCTACCAGGGAATGATGACAGCCGGGCTGGCTGGAATATGGCCAGTTCGCCCCCATGGTGGGGACAGTTGCTGGCGCTCGAAGATACTTCTAGCCCTTGTCGAACCCGTGAATTCGGTCGAACGCTGCCTTGGGATTATCCGCCGCCAGCTGGGCCAGCTCTGGGGCCAAGCAATGCAGTACGTTCCAGGCCTGTCGAACGGCCTTGTGGTTTTCCTTGAAGTACTGGATTGAAACCAACTCTTCAATGGCTGCCTTGAGGCGCTCATCGGTGAGCTCCGGTATCTCGGCACGCGGAACGTATTCGACGCCATCAATGATCACGGTCGGCATAGGCACCCCTATTGGTCGTCAGGCGGGACAAGGGCAAGGCTACCTTCAGTCACCAACGACCGGTAGAGCGCCTCCCCTTCCCACTTAAGCAATGCTCGCTGCGGGCTGTCAGGCCCCTGGAGCCCGTCTCTGCGGATAAGGCGCCGGACAGCGTCACGGTGCGCAGGACTCCAATCCTCTACCCGCTTGGGAAGAGTCCATATCAGCTGAGCTTCACGCCGCGCAAAGCCCGCCAGCCGCTCCCGTTCCGCTCGGGTGAGGAACGGAACTGCGGCGCTGAGCAACCCTTTCGCCTTGATAGTGACCCGCCCGCCCTGCCCGGCCGGCGGAAGGTAAACGCGCACCCCTCCTGCCTCCCAGGCGGCTTTAATACGTTCGTAGAACATGCTGGTGCCTATGCTTTCTCTACTGAGGTTTCGCGTATCACGCCTTGATACGCCATGTTCTTGGTGTGGCCGCAGCAGCTGGGCACAGGCGTTGTTTCAGGTGCTTCCTGAACAACGGTCTGCAGCAGCTCCTTCTGGCATTTCCGGCAGACGTACTTGAAGTGGGTGGGTTTGGCTTCCATACGGGGCTTCCTCAAGCGGCTTCAATTGGCAGTGATTCGATCAGGTTGCGGACTTCATCCGCATAGGCCCACCAGAGGATCTCTTCGGGCTCGACCGTCCACGCCTCACTGCATGCAGTGCTCCAGCGTGGGGTGCTTTCCTCATCAAAGCTGTCGTAGTGCGTGACCTTCAAGGCGTGGAGCCCGTGGGTCGTGGTCATGGCGATGAGCTTCGGCGACTCGCCATCGTTCAACCTCGGCGGAACTTGTGGCGAATATCGGACCATCTCGAACACCTCTTCTCTAAAAACCATGCTGGCATTCTCCCACGACCGCCGTATATGCAAGTCCGCTCCCTGTCGTGGTCACGGTTTGGCAGTTGCAAGTTCGGTGTCCCGTGGGAAGCTACCTCCATCATCAAATCTCGGAGGTCGCCAATGCGCTTCGATCGCCATGCCCGCTTTGAGGGCATCAACTTCACTTCCCGCAAGGAATCTGCCTTCGGGCGCAAGCTGCAGCGCGAGCAGGAAGCTCTGCCGCTGTTCGCCGAACAGATTGCATCTGAGCAGCGCGGATGGGACGAAGAGAAGGCGCGTCGTGAGGCTGCATCCAGGCAGACTCTCCAGAACTGGCGCGACCTGCAGGCGAAACATTGGCGCAAGCTGCGGGCTTCCTACTACGCCATGGACGCCGAGACCCGCGCTCGTTGCCGTGAGTACATGAAGGCCTGGCGCGGCCCCTGCAACCCTGTGAACTTCATCTACATCGTGGAAGGTTTCAACGGAGTCCGCGAGGCTCGCAACAAGGAGCTGCGGGAGCGCGATCGTCTTTTGCGGGAAGAGATCGAGCGTAAGCTTGATGCCGAGATGCACCAGCAGACCCTGCTGCAGGCCTGACCTGACCATACGTTATGCTGCTCGTAGTGCTGCAGCCGAAAATTTCTCACCGGGAATCCATGATGATCGACCAGGAACCCTCCGAAGCCCTGCCTACAAGCCACCCAGAAGCATTGCGCCTGCTGAGTGATGGGCTCTGCCTTATTCGTGAGGCTGCTATAGATGCGCCTGACCATGCACGGAGGGTGGCGGATGCTCTCCACAACCTCCCTGGCTGCATCGCTGGCGAGGATCGTGGAGACGAAGCCTATCTGGGTGAGCTGCTTAAAAATGGCCGTGCTTTGGTTGACGACCAATCCTGGCGCCCAACCTCCAACACGCCCCCTCAAGTTATTCATCGTCAAGAACCACTTCTGTTCAGCCGCCCAACTTCCATTGCTCTCTACTTCGCTCTTATGGTGCTGGGGGTGATGACGCTCCCTGCAGCAACCGTGCTGCATTCCCCTCTTCGCATCACTCTTCATGTGGCGATCACTTTAGGAGTCGCTTTTTGGTGTGCGCGATCAACTCTTCTGTATCTCCGGCCGGCGCCACAGAAAGGCTGACAGTAGGAGCAAGCCTATGAACAAACTCATGGGCCCACCGGCCCCTGGCCCGGTAGTTCGGGTTGTTGCCCGCGGGATGTCAGTGGCTATCCGGGTCGACGACGATGGTGACGCGGAAATCGTCCGGCTGGCGCTTGAAATGGCCCAGCGTCGGCGCTGGGGTGTCCACGGTGCCTGCCAAGCCGCCCTGCAATCCGGAGCACAGCGCTAACGCTCCGAAGCACTTCTTTCCAGTAGCCATGCCCGCTTGGCTCGCGATTACTGAATGCCCTGATGGCGCGCGAATTTTGCGGCGACTATAGGCTTGCGCATCCAGCACCTCGTGAGACGCTAGTTCCAAAGCGAAACCGAAGTAGGAGTTCAACCATGAGCAAGCCCGCATACCCAAGCCCGCAGGAACTGGAAGTGATCTATGCAGAGCGTGACGAAGCCGTAGCGGCGCTGGCCGCCAAGGGGAAAATCGAGGCTGCGGACCTGGCGCCACTCGATCGGCTGGGGCGCTGCAAGGTCGCTAATGAGCACTGGGGCATCTGTGATGAATCGGCTCGCCACGCTCTGCTCAACGACACGCACCACTTTGTCCGCGCATGTGCATGCCTCGCGGCCTAAATCGAGATTCCATCAGAGAAATGCCTTTCAACGGGTGAACGCGAACTCAGGTGAGCGCCCGGTGACCACTCCCCACCGTTCGATACTCGTAGTGAGAGGACCGACAATTGTCCCTGCTTGACCAACTACGCAATGGCCAGGGCACCAGCGAGCAGCTGGATGCCCTACGTCGCTATGACGACGTCATGGACCATGAGATGGCCCGCTTCACGGAGCAGGCCGAGGATGTACCCCAGGCACAAGCCGGCTTCAATGTCCTCTACCGGAACCATCTGCTTGAGAAGTCGAGTCTGTACAACAGGCTTCTCAACGGGGGAAAACCACTCCTCATCCCTCCACCGGTGTCGCACAGTTACCCGTGGTATGAGGCTGTTGAAAGCTCCGACCCGATTGGGATTATGGAGCCTGCTGACGCTGAAGAGTGGTCTGAGAAAGAGGGCGACCGCGAGCGGATGCTGATCCACCAATGCTTCTGGGACGTGCTGGAGCGTCAGGGCGAGCATACCTTCATCGTGACGTACGGCGGCTGGCAGCAGATGGGCTTCACCTGGAAGCTCTGGCGGGAGGATCTTCCTGCAGAACAGGCAACAGCATCCCTTTGCTGCCATCACTCCCAGGAGAAGCGCTCACTGGTGACAGAGGAAGACCTGCGGCAGGAAGCCGAGTACTTCTCGAATCGCTGGAAGACTGGCCTGGTAGATGCTCTGACGGCTGCAGCACCAGCAGAGGCCCCTCCCCTGATGGGCAAGGGCCTGTTCATTGACCGCGGCGCTTATGAGCAGCTGGTGCGCCAACGCGAGCACAAACGCGCGGTTGAGGAACTACTGTCCAGGATAAAGGCCGGGCTTCCTGATCTGCCTACAGATGAAGAAATGGCAGTTAAGACCCAGGAGAACATGGCAAGCCGACTCGGTGATGACTGGTTTATCCGTGATGGACTGCTCTACCACCGGAGCTGGCGCCTACAGCGCATCTCTCCAGCTCAACTCAACGACACCCACTACCTGGCC
This sequence comes from Pseudomonas sp. AU12215, assembly GCF_001675465.2. Classification (NCBI taxonomy): domain Bacteria; kingdom Pseudomonadati; phylum Pseudomonadota; class Gammaproteobacteria; order Pseudomonadales; family Pseudomonadaceae; genus Pseudomonas; species Pseudomonas sp. AU12215. The sequence goes on along the minus strand of NZ_MACM02000115.1, from coordinate 18,578 downwards.
ATCTAAGTTGCATCTCTGTCGACCTCGAGCATCATGCAATCGACGTGCGGCCCGTGGGGCTGTGAGACTGGTATTTGGATGCCGAGAGGTGAGACGCAAATGACTGATTCGACCAACCCGCTGACGAGCCAATGGTGTCCCGACAAATGCCCGATCAGCGGCCGGCCATTCTTCATGTGGATTGAACACCCTCAAAAGGGGATGGTTCCGACCTATGGCGGCCCGCTGGACAGCTACACCCTGGCGGAGCGGGATCATGAAGGCACTTTCCAGTGTGAGCGCTACGATCACGATGAAGGCGCCTGGCGTCTGGACGTTATCGAGTGGATCGACCTGCGCCTGGTTGACGGCCAAAGTGCCATCTCCAGTGATGGCGAAAAAGCTTCCTCTGACCGTGTCGAAGGCGTCGTATTTGAAGACTCCGAGCAGCGCCGCAAGCTGTCGAAGCCGATCCCGCTGAACCGCGGCGACGACGTAGAGGTGTTCCTTCTGCACAGCGAGCCCGCTACCGAGGATGAGCGTGGCGCCTGGTATCCAGCCAAGTTCGTTGCGCTGTGCCTCAGCAAGGTGAGTCCCGAGCCGATCGTACAGCGTGCCGGTAGCATGCCGATCTATGGCACGTGGAACGGTGTTCGCCTCCCCGCCGGCAAGAAGCTGATCGTGGCGCCTCAGCAGAAGACCGAGCAGCGCAAGCCTTTCATGTTCGTCCAGCTGCATGCTGGGGACGTGATGGATTGGACGCTGGACCCCAACTTGGCTGACGCCTGGAAAGAGGAAGGACAAACGGTGGCCAACCTCTTCACCGAAGCCACCTGATGACAACAAGCCACACGGACTCTGCACCACCGGCGCCGGCCGCCCGCCCCTGCGATCGCGCAGGGACGGCTCGCTGGTGCAGCGGTGTCGACGTTCGCCAAGTGCGCCTGGTCAGCTCCACACAGCCAGGTAACCTTGAGCACAAAGGCCCCCTTGTGTGGATGTGCGCGGATTGCCGTGCGGTGCACGGATGGCGGGTTGCAGTATGTTCGACTCATGAGACGCTAGAACCCTAGCAGTTTCACCCATGCACCTCGCTAGCTTGTGGTGCATGCCGTTACTCCATTGGAGATTTATTGAATGACCGCACGAACCTTCGAGCTGATCGAAAGCTCGGGCAAGCCGATCAAAGCCTGGACCGTAGGCGTCCAGGTAGAAGAAGCCGCCAAAAAGCAGCTCCGCAATCTCGCTGGCCTTCCCTTCATCCACTCGCATATCGCAGCTATGCCCGATGTGCACTGGGGTATGGGCGCGACTGTTGGCAGCGTTATCGCTACCAAGGGCGCCATTATTCCCGCTGCGGTGGGGGTCGATATCGGCTGCGGCATGGCGGCACAGCGCACCTCCCTGGTCGCATCGGATCTGCCGGACAACCTTGCGGCTCTGCGCAGCGAGATCGAACGACGCATCCCTCACGGCCGTACCAACAACGGAATGCCAGGCGACCGCGGTGCCTGGGGCGAAATGGCGCCTGGCGCCAGCGGGCACGGTGAGCTGGCCAGCCTGATGCTGGAGCTCGAGGGCCTGGTCAAGAAACATCCCAAGCTGGAGAAGCCTGCCCGTCGGGCGATTACTCATGCCGGAACTCTCGGCACCGGCAACCACTTCGTCGAAGTCTGCCTGGATGAGGAACAGCGCGTCTGGGTCATGCTGCACTCTGGCTCGCGTGGGATCGGCAACGCCATCGGCACCTACTTCATCGAACTAGCCAAGGAAGAGATGCGCCGCTGGTTCGTCAACCTCCCCGATGAAGACCTGGCTTACCTGCCTCAGGGCAGCGACCACTTCAAGGATTACTGCGAGGCAGTCGAGTGGGCTCAGCGCTTCGCTCGCGTGAACCGCGACCTGATGATGGGTGCTGCAATGGAGGCGCTGAAACTGGCGGTTCCAAAGCCCTTCACCTGCGACCAGGCTGCAGTAAATTGTCACCACAACTACGTCAGCTGGGAAAAGCACTTCGGCGAGAACGTGATGGTTACCCGCAAGGGCGCCGTACGAGCTGGCGAGGGCGACCTCGGTATCATCCCCGGAAGCATGGGTGCTCGCTCTTTCATTGTGCGCGGCAAAGGTAATTCGCAGTCCTTCTGTTCCTGCAGCCATGGCGCTGGCCGTGCAATGAGCCGAGCAGAAGCGAAACGCCGCTTCACCCTGGAGGACCACGTCCAGGCCACGGCTGGGGTAGAGTGCCGCAAGGACGAGGACGTGATCGACGAAACGCCTGGAGCCTACAAGGACATTGATGCCGTGATGGCTGCACAGTCTGATCTGGTTGAAGTCGTCCATACCTTGAAGCAGGTACTTTGCGTCAAAGGTTGAACAGGTTGAGGCCCCGCTCGGGGCCTTTCCCTTTTCATGCTGCTGGCGACTTGCATACCTGGCGACCTGGGAGAACATGCTCCTACGTGAGCAACTTCTACCGCAGGAAGATCCCATGTCCGCCACCCTCCTCCCGAAACCGATCCTGGACGGCATTCAGCGTGCCTACTCCATCAGCATGCTGTGGGAAGGCACCGCCGCGAACACCAACGTTCCGGAAGAGCGCCAGCTGCTGAACCTGGTGCTGCCGACCTGGCAGCGCGAGTTTGTCTGGACCGAGGAACAGCAGCGCGCTTTCGTCGAAGGCATCTTCCTGGGCTTCGGTACCGGCTACTACGTCATCAACGGCCGTGACTACGAAGGCGGTAACGATCGCTACATGTCCGGCTGGCTGCTCGACGGTCAGCAGCGCATTACGTCGATCGCTCGCTTCGTGAAGGGTGAGCTCACCGTCTTCGACGGCATTCGCTACAGCGACCTCAGCATTGGGGAGAAACGCCGCCGTTTCGATAACGTGGTTTTCCCGTGCATCGAATTGGAGTACCTGGCGGATGAAGAGCTGCTCAAGGCCCTTTACCGTCGCCTGAACTTCGGCGGCACCGCCCATACCGAGGCAGATCTGCAGCTGCTGAACAAATAACCTATAGCGAGCCGTTATCCTCCGCCCCGATGAGACAAGTCGAGAGAACACCATGAGCCTTCAACATCACCCCATTGATACCAAGCTGCAGATCGGTGAACGGCTGTTTGTCCATGTACGCCCAGGCTGGTGGCGTGAAGATCACCCGGTGCACGGCAATCGCGTCACACGCCCTACCTGCTCTCTGGAACGCATGGAAGAGGCCTGCGGTGCACAAGCCGTAGTACTGCCGGCCGATCATGGCTACTTCGTCGATTGGAATGGTGATGCTCGCCTAACCGCTGCCCCTGGGGATGGGTTTTCCTGCCAGGTCAACGTTGAGACGGCGCATGTTGACGTTGTCGACAGCGAAGGCTTCGTGGTGCACGAGTGCTCGTTTTTCAGAACCTTTGAGTCCATGAACAGCGCTGGCATCAATTGCTGGGCAAATAACCCTGCCCTAAACAAGGGGATGAACGCATGAGCGGGTTCAAATCGCTGCTGACCGCATACCTTGCAGCACACCCGGATTTTCTGCCGCCGGCAGATGCTGGCGAGGAGGTTGCGTTCGAACGTGACGGCCTTGAGTGGAAGGTATCGGTGCGTAACGGGGGTGAGAACTTCGTTGTTACCGTTGATTGTGAAGATCTACTGGGTTGGCTTTGGCTCCAGCAGGCTGGGTGAAACGGCGCAGAGCATCTATTGCAACAATCTGATCAACCCATACCTGCTGAGTGTTCACTACCTGCAGGTCAAACATCGAGGATGCACATGAAGAATTTCCTTTTCAGCCTTGCAGTCCTGGCTTTCTTGGCGGGTTGCGACGCCGTGAACGAGGCAGCCACCAAGGTGATCCAGGAAAGCGGCCCCATGACCCTGGTTTTCCACCCTGGGTACAAGATGCTGGTCGACGGCAAACCATCCCCCATCTTCGGTACAGACGAGTGCCCCAAGGCTGATCCCTTCATGAAGGCGTTCTTTGGCCCAGATCCGGACGAGGGTGATAAATCCTGTGTGGTGGTTGCTCCTGAGACCAAATCGGTTGAGGTGCTGATCAGCAGCGCTGGCCGCCCGGTTAAGGAGACCTGGACTGTCGAGCGGAACAAGGATCTGACCACGCTTCGCCGGGCTGACGGCAGCTATGTCCTAGATGCCAATGAGCCACCGGCCGTCTGGTGAACCACATTCGCGAAGGAGCTTACCATGGGCATTCGCCTTGAGCTGTTGTGCATCAACTCGGAAGATCCAAGCACCGATGACTGCTACACCATCAACGAAAAGGGTGTTGGCGTTACAGCTGACGACTCCCAAGCCGATGTTTCCCGGCAGTACAAACTGCTGCAGGAGATGGCCCATAGGCACGGCTGGCGCTGGACAAAGCTCGCCCAGGGCCCTAAGGGATGGCTCTGCCCCAGCTGTGTCAAACTGTACGAAGAGCAGACCGGGCACGCACTGTCTGAGCCTGAGTCCAATTCCCAGAATGGGGTCATGACCGTCCCGCTTTCTACTGGCGAAATGGCACAGGTGGTCAAGCGTATGCACGACATGGGCTTAAGTGTCGAGTCGATCGCCGTGAAAACAGGAATGGCTCTCCGGAAGATCTGTCATCTGCTTGCTCTGGCCTGCCTGCCGCCAGAAGTATTTGAACTGTACAAGCGTGGTGAGGTGGCCGGTTCGATTGCTCTGAGACTGATTTGCGTCTTGGGTGGAGATAAGGCCTCTGAACTCCTGAGAGAGCTACTTGAGAAGCATGGGGCTGTTGGCTTTTCTGATCATGGCGAGCGCCTTATAGCCGAGCTGACAAAGCGCATTGGCGTGACTCTGCCGCCTGAGGTTGCCGATTAAGATACAGCTACATTGACTCACGATAGGTAAGAATTGCGATGCTCAAGGCCCTCCCGCCCCAGGATGTGGACGACACTGAGAAGTACCCGGTGATCATAACCTTCGACAATGGCTCGGTATGGCTGAAGCGCCGCGGCAAGCCGACCAAGAAAGTTACAGCATGGTGGTGGGCTGGCATCGCAGCGATGCTCCTCATCCTGTTCAACCCGTTTTAGTTCAAGGAAAACGTAGATGGAACGTATCACCCTTCAGGGAGAGCCGATCGCAATGGACCCAGTTCAAGCAGGCCGGACTGCCCCAGAGTACCTGGTGGATTTTCTTGAGCAGCTTGGTGAAGTGTCGCTCGACAGCGAACAGCGGCAGGCTCTGCATGCTGTTGTTGAAGACCTGCCGGAAGGCGCGTCCTTGCGCGATCTGATTGAAGCGCTGAAGGCCAAGGAAGCAGCTGAGCTGGGCATCAGCCTGGAGCAGTACGAAGCACTCACCCCGTTGTTCCGAGCCCTCCAGGCTATGCAGGAGAAAGGCAATTTTTCGCACCTCTTTACCGATGGCTCGGACAAGTAATCGCCTGGGATCGGAATCACCCTCTTCCATGGCCAATACTATGACCCAGCCCAGCGACGAGCCCCCTCTCGCGGAAGGCCATTGGCTGCCGACAGCTACGGTGGCGAATACCAGCACCGGCGCCATTAGCTGGCAAGGAATCCCCAGGCGGGCCTATTCCGCAATGGTCGGGGCAAAGTGCGTCGGGAAGGTCCGCTATTACCCCGCCCATAAGCATTGGCGAGCCACGCTTGAGGGCTGGGTCTGGATCGTTACACCCGAAATGGGTGCCGCCCGCTTCAGGCTCAAGGAAACACCCGTCAAGCACTTCAAGTCCAGAGCAGAGGCCCAGTCGGCCATCGAGCGGGCCTGGGCCCTACCCCGGCATCCAGCCTAAGCGCTGCCATCTGCTGACAACCGAAGTACCTTCGACCAGCAGCCTCACCTCCCCATACAACAAAAAGCCCGCAGTTAAGCGGGCTTTTTAGCTGTTAGTGTCCATACAGCTCCGGACATTACTCATCGAGCTCCGGACGTAGCGCTTGCAGCTCCGGACGTTTGGTGAGGGCAACGACAACCATCGCGGACACGACGTCACTGCAGCAATCGCAGCTGTGCGCACCTGGTGAGGCTGCCCCCTCCTCCGCTGATCGCCACCGGCCGCATTCAACCGACTTCAGGTCATCCAGATCCAGCATGCCGTGGAGGTTTACCAGGTGGTCCAGGATGTCCTCAACCGGCGCCTTCTCCATCCAGGACTCCAGATCCACCTGGTGCTGGTGCATGACCTGCTCATTCGTCATTGGCAGGGCTCGGCTTCCGAGAGCTGGGCGGAGCGTCTTGAGCTCAGGCCGCGGCCCCAGCCCGATCGTCATCCAGGCAAGGACGAAGTCATTGCATTTCTCACAGTGGTGAGCCGCTCCCCACTTGTCCCCGCGAGACCGATACCAGCGGCCGCAGGGGATCGTATCGAGGTCACCTGCCTCCAGCTTTCCCCCATGCAGGGCAGCAAGGTACCGCAGGATGTCTTCTGCAGGAGCTTCCTGTATCCAGGACTCCAGCATCTCGTAGTGTGCAAATTTTCGCTGCGAAAGGATGGCAGGGCGTGGGATGGCTTGGGTCGTCATAGAACTATCCAGGGGAGAAGAACTAGGCCGAGTATGCGGCCGTGGCAGGCAGGGCTAATGCCCCAACTGCTCCCTGGATAGGGATTCTTTCCGCTCCGGTGCAAGATGCCGGAGCCGGCTGAGAGAACGAAGGATCTTCGTCCAATGCGTGGCGGGGCCGCCAGTCTAGATCTTGATGTGCCCGCCCTTGATCTGCTCGAGCACGCGCTGCTTCATTGCCCCGTGAAGGCGGTTCAGTACCACCCCCAGCAGATCTTTCTTGGCCAGCTCCTGTTGAGCCAGGAACAGGTTCTTGCGGCCAGGCTCCTCGGCGATGTTTGCAGCTGTACGCTCCTCGAGCTCTACCAACGCTTCATGCAGCGCCAGCAGCGTCGCATCGAATGGATCCACACCAGGAACCACCCGCTTCTTGTTGGCCAGCAACCAGGCACGCTCAGCCTCGGTGAAGCGCTGATCCTCAATGATCGCGCGGAAGTCCTCTTCCTTCGGAGCAATCGGGAATGGCTGAGGGCAGATTCGGCGGCTCGCCACGTCATCAACGATTTGCTCGAGGTCTTTCGATGAGCACGAGGGACACAACCGGAGCCCGCCGATGCCGCGGGCCTGGCGGCGCTCCTCGGATGAGGCTGAAAGGTAAAAATCGACGCAGCACTGGGGGAAACCGAACAGCTTCGCCAGCACCTGGTCAGCAAACTCTGGTGTCGTGGTCATGGTCAGCAGCCGAAAGCACGTTCTGCAGCGACTTCAGCGGCCATTTCGGCATCCAGCTGCGCATTGATGCGCGCCTCACGGCGCTCCAGGACCAGCTGGCGCTTCTCGCCAAAGGACATGGCTGCCACATTCGGGACCTTCACACGACCCAGGCCATCGCACTCTGTACAAGGCACGTCGTAGGCACCAGTCATGTAGGCCTGCTGCTCGTCGACGTGCATGTCGTGCCACTCACTGGAGGTGAAGCCATTCGAAAACGCGGGGTTATCGACAGTGCTTTCGCCGTCGCAGCAGGGGTAGATAATCCATTTGTGCTTCTTCATGGCGTTGTCCTTCGGTTTCATCTAGGCCAAGTTTCCCACTGACCTTCTGAAGAGCAAACCAGCGCAACCATCCGCTAGCCACCCTGTTGGAACTGGCCCCTCATCAGGGGCTCAATAGACCATTCCTGACCAGCTGCACTGCAGCATCATTACCTCGTCGCCAGGCTAACACCTGGCAACCATTGAGGGAGCCGGAACCCGTAAGGGCCGGAAGTCGCAAATCTTCGTCTCCATAGGTGAAGCTCCTAGACTGGGACTCCCTCAATGCTTATCTACCCTCTGGTGCTGCGACAGTGCCCTGAGCTACGCCTGTAGCCTCTCGAAACGCCTTCAAGCCTTCTTCTGTCATCACGCATACCCACTTGCCAAGCTTTGGGTACGGCATGGCCCAGCCTTTTCGATATAGCGCCCGGATTGCTGGGATGTGTTGGCGCCCAGTGATGATTTCCGGATGTTCCGGACTGAACTGTTCCAGGTCGTACGGCAACCAGGCCAACGGGTAATTTCTCGCCAGGAAGCGCATTACCGTCAGCTGGGCAGGTGTGGGCTTGCTCACCGGTGACCGCCTTATTTTTCAGGCAAGCGACGCTTTGGACTTACTGGCCAGCCATGCCTGGCGCTTCGCCAGAGCATCACCGCCGACAACAAGAGCCTCCCACCGATATCCCGAACGCTGCGCCCATGCGGCAGTGCAGGAACCTTCCAGGATCATCTGTTCGATGGTTACGGGCTTTTCCATTCGTTCATTCCTCGCCGGCGGCGCCGGTTCACGTGTGGGCTCCAACATAGCGGCGCCGGATCTAACAGCGGCCGTCGGGCAGCACTATGGTCAATGTTCGACTTTCTCAGGCTCCGCCTTGGCCGCATACCAAGGCTCGTAGTAGCTCATTGGGAGGATCTCAATGCTCGCTGGCTCGCCGGTCTTTGCGGAAATGCGCTGCACTGCCTTGAACACGATGTCGACAGCCAGGTGGTGCGCCTTGCGCATGCCGTCTGGTGTCGTCGGCAGCCCGGTGTCATGAATCATCCAGTAAGTGCCGACGATGTTGCCCCGGATGATCAGCAGGCATGTTGCCCTCCTGGGGTGGACATCAACCTCAATCTTCAGGTACCCGGCGAAGGTCTCCTTACCCAGCCGTTTCCGGTTGGCCTGGATGTCTTCATGCTCTTTCACCAGAGCATTGATGAAGCGGGTTTTCGTCAGTCGATCGTCCATACGCCACGTCCACTTTGCGAGCCTTCAACAGGGGAGGTTCCGCCCTTTGGTAACTGACCCTCTTAGAGGGTCCAACTCAGCTTCCCAGGACGCCCGATGTTGGCAAACTTGCCACATCGCCGGGCTCACGCCTGGTGATCATTGAGGGAGCCGGTACCCGTAAGGGCCGGAAAGCATTCGCATCTCATTCACGGGAAGCCTCGGGCTTAAGGACTCCCTCAATGTCTTTCCCACCTACTCGACCAACTCCAGGTTGCCGGCCATCGCGTTGTCGATGCATTCGCGCTTGGTGCTCCCCTCGGCGATGTAATAGCCACCTACGGCTTTAAGCCCAGCGGCCTCTGCCGCCATCGGGCCCATCCAGATTCGAAGATAGCCCTCTCCAAACTCAGGTTCTTTCAGCAGCACCCAATCCAGGCGCTCGATGTCGGTATGTTCTGCCATCGTTTGAACTGCCATTTCTCAGTTATGAGCCCGTTTCAAGGCTGATTCCACGGGTTGATAATCGGCACACCAGTGAACTCGAAGTCCCGCACATTCCGCGTCACGACTGACATGCCGTGAACTAGCGCAGTAGCGGCGATGAGTGCATCACGCTCACTTCGTGGATCAGGGACATGAAGCTGTGCGCACCGGCGAGCTACAGAGGTGTCGACTGCCAGGATGCGGCCAGCGAAGCCAGGGAGGACATGCTGGTCCAGCCACGAGCGAAGAATCGCACCCTGAGCCACATCTTTTCGCTCGCACTGCAGCACGCCTTGCTCGATCTCCAGCACGGATATGGCTGAGATGTAGAGCTCTCCCGCCTGCACACCCTGGGCCCATGCAATGACCCCAGCGTCTGCCCTGCCCTGCTTAGCCTTCCGGAGCTCAGAGACAATGTTGGTATCCAGCAAATACATCAGCTGAGATCCACCGGCTTGGACTGAATCACCACGCGAGGAGGCTCAAACTCAACCTCACCACCCTCAGGCATCGCCAGAATGTCGATGATACTGGGCTGGGTACTGGTCAACCGCTGGTACTCCTCAATGCTGAGCAGCACATGCGCGGGCTTGCCGCGATCAGTAATGAACACCGGGCCGCTCAGCGCAGCCTTTTTGGCTCCGCTGGTGTCTTGGTTGAACTCGCGACTGGATACGGTAGTAGTCATGCTCCTGCCCTCACGCACTCAATGTAGCCATGTTACTACATTCGACCTCGGCTTCAAGCAGGGCCACCATAGGCATCAGGCGCCGGCTTCGTCCTTAGCATGCTCTAGGACACACGCCATCAAGTAGGTGACCCCATCCGGGATGTGCGAGAAGGAGGCACTTTTGTTGGCCGGGACCATCCAGCGCTTGGTCGCTGCCGCAATGGCGTCCGGAAGACTTTGTCCTTCGTGAAGGAAGTTACCCACCTCGTCTGCAAAGTAACGTCCGTCTTTGCTGTCGAGGAAAGCACGCACGACCTCACCTGGCTGTTTGGTTGCCTCAGTGATGAGGCCCATAGCCAACACCCAGGCATCTGGCGCTTTAACCTCTGGGTTCTCTGAGTCCGAAATGGTCCCCCAGAAACCCCATTGCGGATTTTCGGTCGGGAGGACTTCGTTATCGGTCGACATGGTTCAGCACCTGGGTTGTGGGTTCTTGATGTTGAGGATGTTCGCACGCCAGCTCTGAACTGCAACTATGGCGGCCCTACTCCCACCTTGCGCTTTCGACGGCTCCGCTAACCTGGCTCCACTGAGAAACAGTATGGGTAACGAGACATGCATAGCGAGAAAGCGGGTGCAGCCACAGCTGCAAATTCAGCATCTGGCGTGACCGAAGAACAGGCGGAAGTAGTGGCGTACATGTTCATCAAGCCGGACGGCAAACTCATGATGGACGCGGTTCGCCACAAGCCGTCTCAGCCAGCTGAAGCAGTTATGACCGTCAAACAGCACAAGCGCATCGTCGCCACCCAGACTGAATCCCTCCGCTCCCAGGTGGTCGAGCTCAGATCGCTTATTGTGGACATCGGCGCGGATAAGGGCGCCTTGAGCATCAGCGCCAGGCTTATCGAACGCATGGAGGCTGCCTTGCTGGTTCCGATCCCTCGTTTGTCCCAGACTGGAACTGCTCAAGAGCACGCATGAGGCAACGCCTCTCACCTGATCTTGAGGTAATTCCGCGCGCTTCTACGGATTTTGAGCTTGCGCTTCTACGGCCTTCGGGAAAATGGCACTCAGATCGCCACTGACGGCAACTGAGGACATCCCCATGCAAACTACCGTTGAAGCCACCCAGGCTCTGAAAGACTCCGGCTTCAAGTTTCCTCACGAGCTGGGGCTGTTCCGTCATCCCATGCTGAACGACGAGGGCAACACTGTTGACCCTGTCACCCTCGGCTTCACCATCATCGGCACCGGCGGCGGGTGCGAAGCCCTGGAGCTCGCGGTGGGCGAGTTCCTCATCTGGATCACCGCGGATGACGGCTGCTCCACACCTGCTGAAGCGGAATGGGCAGAAAGCCTGATCGGCATCTATCGCGCTGCCGATCGGGAAGAGGTTGCGATGCTCACCGGCCTGCAATGGCTGGAGGTGGTGGGCTCGTTGGTCAACTCCATCCCCACTGACCAGGATTTGGACAACAAGACCCTCGCCGAGCTCTCGGCCTGGTACGTCGATCGCGTGGGTTACGATCCACTGAAGGATGATCCGGACCTCGACCCTGACACCTTCCGTGCTGACTGCAAGGAATATGCGCTGATCGAGCGCTGCGGCGGCCTCGATAGCGACGCCTACCGGATGATCGAAGCGAGCCGGCAAGACTCGAACGACCAATAAAGACATCAGGCATTGCGCCGGCCGGCTCTCAACGGGGGAGCCGCATAGCTCAAGGGAATCGCGTTATGAAAAAGACTCGCATGGTCGAGATCGAAGAAACTTTCTGCGACATCTGTGGGGAGAAGTGCGGCAACCACACGGTCTTCACCGACGCTAATGGGCATGAGCAGCATGGCTGCCATGAGTACAACGAAAAGCTGGGCAAGCTCTGTCGCGACGTGCTGAACGACCAGATTGTCGCTGCAGCCATCGCCCGTCGGCACAAAACCGCAGAAAACTAACGTCTCAAGGTTGTGCTTTTGTGGCCTGTGAGAGAATGCAGGCATATGGAGGGAATGCCCCGGCAACCCTCCTCTCCCCAATACTGTGAGGACTCCATCGCTATGGATATCAACGCCCAACTCGACGCTGCCGGCCTTCAAGTAGTCAGCGGGAACATGCGCCTTCAAGCAGCGCTGAGCGCAGGGATTGCCGTCGAAGCTACAGACGACCAGGGCAACCATTTCCGCATTTCTCTCCAGGGGGCACAGGTGAGCGTCGAAAAGCTGGAGAAGCCGAGCAGCCAGGGGCTCGCCTCTGTGCTTGTGAGAAGTATCCAGGGCGGCACCAATGCCACTGAAGTACCGCAGATTCCCGTCAGCTCTCTAACGCCGTGCCCGGCCAGCGCCCGGCTGAACACGTTCTCCTTCAGGGCTGAGGGGGAGAATGATGTCGTGCAGTTCTTGGCAGCCGCAGAGGCTCATGGCTTAACCGTCCAAGGCAACGGCACTGTGCGCCCCGACGCCGATGGCCTACCAGACGTCGACGTCGAGATCCAAACCAGCGCGACCCTCGAGCAGCTACAGGACGTCCTGCGCAATCTGGAAGATTCCCACGTGATGCTCCAGACCCTGCGCCAGCTCCCCCTGGATATCAACTCACTCGAGCGGGACTACGACCTGCACTGATCGCTGATCAGACGCCCAAGCGAACTGTTACGGAAGAAACATGGCCACCACGACTCCTACCCAGAAAGCTACCGACAACTGGACGCCGATTTACACCCGTTGGCGTCATGGCGGCTGGTACGTGCGGAACACCATCTATCCAGGCGGCTCTAGTGGCTGCGTCAGCCGCAACTACGAAGACGGCAAGTGGCGAATCGTCTGCGATAGCCGCCGGAAGAACCTGCACGAGGAGGGCGATTTCACGTATCCCACTCGGGATGCTGCTGCTCGAGCAGAACGGGATCTGGTGGCCCAGGGCGTCATTGGTGCTACCCGATAGATCATTGGCTGCAGCACCAGCACTCCGAAGCTCTGCCTCTCAAAGGCCTGCTCTACGCGGGCCCACTTCCGAAGCGCTTGGATACTTGCAGATCCTGCCACGCCTGGATAATGGATCTCAGCAGTTACTCAACCTACTGATGAGGCCCCACCCCATGAACAGTGCTACCCGCGCGCAATCCGATCAGTCCCTTCTTGGCTTCGCCCTCAAAGTGAACGAGTTCAGCCGCTGCAAGGTGTATGACTTCGCGGATGGCTCGTTCCTGACTGTTTGGGATAGCGGCCGCACCGAAGTGAACGCAGTAAATCCGTAAAGACATCAACAGGGACGCACCAACATGCTGATCGAGTTGAGCGAATCTGAAGTGTGTTTTATCAGACAAGCTGCAAGGGAGTACCGGACCGTAGCTCCCGAGCATGTCGCCGCGGATCCTGGAAAGCTTGAGCGCTGGCGAGAAGAGCGCGAGCTCTACGAATCGGATCGAATGAGTGTCGACCGTAAAATGACCGACGTTTTAGCGGCAACCGTAGGGTAATCCCAAGCAAGTTCCTGAGAAGTCTATACCGCCAGCAGTCGCTGGCGGTCTCGTTTCCAATCGACTATGGCCTGCGGACACCCTTGACCATGTTCTTCGCGGCCTGTTTGGAAATTCCGAGTTGTTGAGCGACCGCCTCTAAAGCCCTGTCATCCATCATCTTCTTGAACTCGGGCGAAAGGTTCTCCAACGCTTGCCCGATGTTCTCGAGAAGAGGACGCACCATCTGCAGTCCATGAAGGCCTCTGGCGCCTCCATACTGCACTGCCATGGTGGTAACCATGGCCACAGCACCGAATGGCGACAAGCCAATCCCTTCAAGCTCTTCGAATATCAGGCTGACTGAATGTTGAGCCTTGCGCATGGACTCGGGGCTGAGCTTCATATCGCTGTCAAAATGCGCTTTCGTATGAGAGAGGGGCGAATAGTCCATGGCTATTTGAGACGCGATGACATTCGAACGAATCGCTATCAGCGCCCCCTCTTCCGACATTGCCCGATCAGCAATTAACTCATCCGTCGCGTCTGGATAGTTCTCTTTTATCTGCTTTACGGCGGTTGCCGAGAGCTTGGCCGGATAGAGGTCGTGCAAGATTGCCAACGATGCGAGACACATCCCCAAAGCTGCCTCGACTGGGTTTTCATCCACGATGTCCTCGACGCGCTCCAATATTTCCTCTTTCAACACAGTTGCTTCTGGCAAACCAAACATTTGGGGATCCTCGCTTTCCCTGGCTATGCGGTGCGCATAGAGACAAGCCGATACTAGTCCAACGATAAGCATGGCACTTGCGCTTTATCGGATCCGTGGAGAATAGCTTTCAAAGGGGGCAACAAGGGCAGCAAGCCCACCAGGCTCCCGACCAGATCCTAGACGTTCAGAAGGCGGCAGCGGCCATAACAGCTGGGCCAAGGCGAGAGCCGAAGGCCTGGACGCACCGAAAGGTGCCGACGCGGGGTGAGCAGAGTGTGCCCCGGACCTTGAGCTAAACCGGTCCATAAAACAGCTGCAGGTACTGATGGCTCCGCGGTTAGAACTACTTCCAGCAATGGGGGCACAGGCTAACCACCTCCACCGCCTCTGGCGGTCCTTCCTGGGAACAGGAAGTCTCCCTGGTAAGGGAGAGGGGCCAGGCGATACCCGCTGCCAGCGTAACTGGCACAGAATCCCCAAGCCCGGCCTAGTGCCGGGCTTTCTGTTTTCCCGCAGAAAAGCGCCTGCGCCAGCTAGGGCTGTGCCAGGCTGCGACTCAAGCCCATCACTGGCTTTCGGTCAGTACTTCTCCAGAAGGACCTTCTGGCACTCTGGTGTAGGTCTTACCGGCCAGGACCCTCCGGACCTGGTCAGCGTTCTTCGCCCCTACCCTGGCCATGATTTCATCTGCAGGAACACCTCCCTGCCCCAGGCTACGGATCAGCATGACTTGTTCAACGGAAAGGCGCCCTTCCGGCCCGCAGATGACCTTCATGGCGTATTCCGGGTCATTCCACTGCTCAGCCACCCAAGGCGCTGGCAGGCCCTTCCTGGGATGCTCTCGCAGCCAGGCCTCCAGCGTGCGCTCCACCTCTTCTGGCCAGGGAACCACGTTCTTCCCTAGGATGCGGTGCTTGTGGAGGTATTCGATGCCCGCCTTGCCGCCAGGGATCATGTTCAGCAGGCGCTGATCATCCCAGTGGCCAGCTACAAACACCTCCTCGAGGTCCTGCAGCTCATCCAGCGTGCTGGCGACGCCCATCACCTTGTGATGCACATAGGTGAGCTGTTGAGCCTCCTGGCGCTCCCGGTAGGCCCGGTGGAACTTGAGCGGCGATCCGCGGTTGATGGCAGCCCGGTGCTCTCCCCAGCGCTTCTGCCAGTCCCTGCTGGTGATCCCGACGTAGAACAGGCCATCTATAGGGTATTCGTGGCCGGCGCCGAAGATGTGCTGGTACAGAGTGAACCGATGGCGCAGGAAACGCTTAGCCGTTGGCGCGAGGATCATCGCGAGCGGGATGGAGAACAGCTGCGCCGGTGTAGCCGCGGTGTTCGCCTCTTGCGTGAGCGCCTGCATGATGCCGTTGCCCCCGCTGGCCGGCTCCCGGAGCATCTGCCTCGCAACCTTGACGTCATGCGCAGCTGTGAGCTTCGGATCCGTCACCACCTCCAGCTGCAGCAAGGGCTGCATTGCCAACTCTTCCACCGGGCCGGACTCACTCACCAGCCTATGGCCTGGCCTAACCTGCTGCGGCTGACCGGGGAAGTAGCTCCACTGACCGTTGCGCTGCAGCGCCACCAGGTGGATCACCGGGAAGTAGAGCCCTCCCCGAAAGACAGCAAGGGGGTTGCTGATTAGGGCTTTGTACCCAGGATGCTCGCGCGAGATGGTCTCTAGGGCTTCGTCAAAAGCCCGGTAGTGCTTGAAAATCTCCTTTGGAGCGAATCGTCTCAGGGCATCCTTGTCGAGCATTGCATCACCTGTTGCCAGCAGCCTGGAGAGAAAGCCCCCGAGATTAGCCTATCCAGGGGCGAAGACGGGTTATCGTAGCTCCGCCACACTCAGCCGGCACCAGGAGACCGACGATGCATGACACCGCAGCACAGAGCGATATCCCCAATGAAGAGCTTGACCCGGTCATGGCGTTGCTCCACCAGGCCAAGCTGCTGGCGCGGCAGTACTACGAGCTGACGACCAAACCGCTCGGTGTCACAGGTGAAATCGCTGAGTACGAGGCTGCCCGCATCCTGGGCCTCACCTTGCACCCGGCACGGACAGCCGGCTATGACGCCACCGAGGTGCGCGACGGAAAACCCTACAAGATCCAGATCAAGGGCCGGTGCATCACCAAGCAAAATACCCGCAGCGCCGGCCGGCTTGGTTCGATCAACCTCAAGCAGGAGTTCGACGGGGTGATGCTGGTGCTGCTCGACCACGAATTCAACGCTTTCGCGATCTACGAGGCTCCCCGCAGCCTGTGCGAGGAGATGATCATGGCCGAAGGCTCGGTAGCGAGAAACGTGAGGGGCTCTTTGGCCATCAGCCAGTTCAAATCGCGCGGCACGCTCCGCTGGTCACGCCCACAGCACGGATAAGCCCCCTGCCCCTGGGCATCCCCTTCGACCAATATTTCTTCTGAGGTAAAGCCCTCCAATGACCGAACTGTTCACAGCCGAAGACGGCCTTTGCTACAGCATCACGATCGACGACGACGGGCAAGAAATCACCATCGAACGCGATGGTAAGAAGGTGGGCTCCATCAGCCTGGATTTCCATAGCGGTGAGTCCTGGGACAACAGCCCCGACCGGTACCACATCACAGACCTGTCGCTTGAGCAGTGCAAAGGGAAAGGCATTGGTCAGCGCTGCCTGGAGCTCCACATCGAAGAGTTCGGGATGAAGCTCACCGCTGGCGTGGCTGGCAGGGGGGAAGCACCGGACGGCAGCCAACTCATCCGCGATGGCATTGGGTTTATCAAGCGCATGCGCGAAAAGGGGATCGTCTGCCCCTCTGAGTTCGATTTTGATCGCCCAGAGTGGGACGAAGACTGACAAAGCGGACTGACAGGGCGAGTTGCTTATCTGTGGCGAATGGTACGGTGTAGCCATCCGCAACAAGGGATTTAGGTGATCGTGCAGTCAGGCCTTTCCATTGTCGGTGCCATCCCGATCAGAGCAGCTGTCCTGGAGCACCGGTTTGCCCTAGAAGGGCTTGCAGCCATTGCAGTTGCCAGCGAAGAAGAGGACCCGCGCAAGCGGGTAATTGGCACATCTAACCAGTCTGATGTCGTCGAGCTGTACGGCTGGGCCCAGGACATAACCCGTCACCGCGACAACTCTGGGTGGATCTATGGTGTCTGCCTCAATCCAGGTAGAACGCGCCTATTCGCTACTGATGAGCGAACTCCAACCCCTGGGGAGACGCTTGAGGTTGAGCTGTCGGCCGGTACGGTGTTCCGCCTGGACGATTACTTTACCCACTGGACTCAAGACAGCGGCCCGCGCCTGGCGGCATTCATCGGCCCCTTTGCGCAGCCCTGCGACGGTCTGGCATTGGCCAAGCTTCGGAATGCCATTGAGCAGCTCGCTGAGGGCGTATACAGCCTGGCCCCAAGAGTATCTGGAGGTTTTCGGGTGCTGCTAGCCGATGAGTGCTGGGCAACGCACGACTATGAATCCCGCAGCCTGATGCTATTGGCAGATGCGAAAGCCTCCAATGCGGACATCCTCTGCTGCGCGGAGTGCGATAAGCCTGCAGCTATCATCGACCATTACTGGCCCTACGAGCAGTCTGCCAACCGCTGCTACGACTGCAAGTAGAGCTTTCAGGCCGGCTCTGCTGCCGCTATTGGTCCACGACGGGGTTCCGAATTACCGGCCTGGGCTCGTCTTGGGAATGTACTTTGTCGCTACTGACACCGGCAGACAGGCAACCCGCGCTAGGCCCTGGATATCTGCAACACACCGGAATTCTGGAGAACACACGAATGAAGATACTGACCAGTGCGCTGATTTTCTTTGGAACTGCAGTTGCTTTTGCCTTGGCCGCGAGCTTCGTTGCCATCACACCAAGCACCAGGGCAATGGCATTCATGGCGGGCGCTTTGGTGGGGATTGGCCTTGTTGCAATTGACCACAACCACACCGTCGGCTCCGCAGCCAGTGAAGCCGCTGATTCCCCTCGCGAAAGATTACTGCCAGGACTGCTTCGTTCGCTGAAAGTCATTTTCGTTGGGACGAAATCCTAGGAATCACCCAATTGAGAAACTTCGACCCGCAAATCAGCGATGCTTGGCCCTGCTGGCGATCCGCTTTCTTCTCTTTGATGCCCTCTTGTCGAGCACATTCGCCGCTGAATCAAGTGCCCGAGCAAGCCAGTAAAGCGGCCAATGCAGCAGCATGCTGATACGTTCGGCGCGATAGCTCAGCTTAATCACATCGTTGGCGAGTCTTCGAAGATTCAAATTGGCTTCCGATGGTTTGCTTCAGGCTTGAGCGGTTGAGAGGATGGTGCAGATAGGCGATGATCGCCCGCCAGCGCTTCCGGTCGACCTGTCACTCCGTGATGACAATCACCCAGAATCGGGTAGGAGGCGGGGTCGCCCCCGCCGTCCTCCCACACCACCGTACATACGGTTCCGTATACGGCGGTTCCTGCCTACTGACAGACTGCGTCAGCGAGCTTGGTTCCGTTGATGTGTCGCCTGTGGTAACTAAGCGCCCAGACCGGCCCTCGGAGTTTCCGACTCCTACCTC
>NZ_MACM02000114.1:0-728 GCF_001675465.2 Pseudomonas sp. AU12215 | reverse complement strand
ACTGCGCTTACTCAGCTTCTTGTACGTACTGCGGCGGGCCGCAATCTGCCAGATCACCTCCCGGCCTTCATGTTCCGGGCGCTTCTCTACGCCGGTGTAACCCGCGTCGGCGCCGACCATGTTTTCCTTTCCATGCAGCAGTTTGTCGACCTGGGTAACGTCAGCAACGTTGGCTGCCGTCCCCACCACGCTGTGCACCAGGCCAGACTCGGCATCCGCGCCGATGTGGGCCTTCATGCCGAAGTAGTACTGGTTACCCTTCTTGGTCTGGTGCATCTCCGGGTCGCGCTTGCCGTCCTTGTTCTTGGTCGAACTTGGCGCATTGATCAGCGTGGCATCGACGATAGTGCCTTGGCGCAGCGACAGACCGCGGTCACCGAGATAGCCATTGATCACAGCCAGGATGCCGGCAGCCAGTTCGTGTTTCTCCAGCAGGCGGCGGAAGTTGAGGATGGTGGTTTCGTCGGGAATACGCTCTAGGTTCAGCCCGGCAAACTGGCGCAAGATTGTGGTCTCGTACAGCGCCTCCTCCATCGCTGGATCGCTGTAGCCGAACCAGTTCTGCATCAAATGTATGCGGATTCCACGCCATTCGGACACTCAGCCCACGCTGATCCGGACACCTGTTCCACGCTCATTCGGACAGGCAGTCGGAGCGCAGCGACGCAGGGGTGGCATTGTTAGTCCGGGTTGGCTGGCGTCGTCAATTTCTGCGTCCGTTTGCGCAT
>NZ_MACM02000113.1:0-3030 GCF_001675465.2 Pseudomonas sp. AU12215 | reverse complement strand
TGTCAAGCACCTCGGCGACCTTCTTTTCAGTTCGCTGCCGGAGCAGCTAATGAAGAGCGGCAAGTGAATCACCTGCCTGATCACCACTCCCAACCTCTAAGCTCTGCAAGTACTTGATTTTCAAGTTCTTTCAGCGCTTCGTCGCCGGGAGTGGTGCGCATTATAGGGAGTTTAAATCGAGCGTCAACGACTTTTTGCAGAAAGATGACAAAGGGACCACTCCCCTCTCCCTCTAATATAGAAAGCAGCACCTTCCTGCAGCCGCGCCAAGCCAGGCACCGCGGCCCCAGCCATACAGCTGAGTCGTTCTACCTATATAGAGGAGGCGCTGCCGAACCTCCCACTTCAAAGCACGCTTGCCAGATTCCTACGCGCTTTGCAGGTTCCCGCCCCGGAAAGCCCTCCTCCATCCTGCGCCCGTCACAGTCAATCCTGTGGCCTGGTTTGACGACCGGAAATGAGATGGCGCGAAAACGCTGAAAGCGCGTGCGGGAAAGAGCGACGGTTTCCAGTAGGCGCTTTCATGCCTGTAGTATTCACTACTGGCTCTATGGCGGATCGCGCGGGGGACCCTCGGGTCTGCCGGTTCCATCTCCCGGCTCGTCAACCCTGCGCGGTCCGCCACCCTTCGCTTGACGACGACGCGTCGCGGCTCCTCAACCTCGTAGATGGAGCTTCACCATGCAAGACGCTTACATATCTGTCGTATTCCAACGCCACACCTACCAACTCCGCGCCGTCCTGATCGACCGCCAACCGTGGTTCGTCGCCCACGACTTCGCCCTCCTGATCGACGCCCGCCGCCCCTACCGCCTACCCAAGCGCATGGACCCGGAACAGAAACGCGCCGTCATCCTGGAATACCTCAGCGGCTTCCGCTAGGAAGTGGAAGTCATCAGCGAATCCGGCACCTAACAAAGCCCTATACCGCCACTAGCATCCCGAACACCGCAACTTCGCCAAATGGCTCAGCGACGAAGCCCTCCCAACCCTCCACGACTCCCAGCACATCCCCGACAGCAACCCCCTGCGCGCCTTCATGATCTGGGCCGACCAACGCATCGGCGTCCTCAAGTAGCAAGGGGAAATCTGGATAGCGCGACGAGACCTACCAGCCTTCCTGGCAGCGCAGGATGATTGGCCACTGAGGGACGCGCCGAGCTGGCGGTCGATATAGGGAGTTTTTGAGGGAAGAGAAATGCAAAAAGGCCGGTTGATTGCTGAACCGGCCATTTCAAATTTGGTCGGGACGGAGTGATTCGAACACTCTACCCCTTGCACCCCATGCGCTTATTTCATGGATTTACATGGATGCTAGTGGACACTAATGGATCGCCTACACCCTAGCAAATACGGGACACACAGGCTAAATTCGCGTCCATCACGATCCATGAGCATCCACCGACAGCCAGGCGATTCGGTGGGGCAAAAGTGGGGCAAAATTCCAAGGCGACCGAATCGGGCAAGGGGTAGAAGGTGGCAAAACTGACGGCGAAGCAACTGGAAGCGCTCACCTCGGCCGACGATGGCAAGACACTGCGTGAAGACGGCGGTCTGGTCGCAAAGGTTCGCGCTGGCGTACGCGGCATCACTGTCATGTTTCGCTACGAGTTCAAACTGGATGGCACCAAGCGCGATCATCGCCTGGGTAGCTGGCCCAAGAAGTCGCTGGCGCAGATTCGGGCCGAACGCGACGAAGTGAAAGCGACAGCCGCCAAAGGGATCGACCCCACCGCTGCCCGTAAGGCTGCCAAGATCGAAGCCCAGGCCGCCATCGCCGCGACCATTGCCGAAGCTGAACGTCAGGCCGCAGAAAACAAGACAGTCGCCGACCTCTTTGAGGAGTGGATGCGTGATGGCGTATCACGCCAGGACGGTAACGCCGAACTGCGCCGCAGCTTCACCAAGGACGTGCTGCCGCTCATTGGCAAGAAGCCTCTGCGCACCCTGACTGAGAAAGACTTGCTCAACGTCCTACGCTCAGTAAAAGCCCGCGGCTTGAACCGCACCGTTGTGATCCGCAGCAAGGACATCGGCCAAATGCTGCGCTGGGGAGAGAAACGTAAGCCATGGCGCACTCTCATGGCAGAAGGCAACCCGGCCGACCTGGTAGAGGTCAACAAACTGCTCGACCACGACTACGAGGAACAGCGTGATCGCCTGCTCTCTCCTGACGAAATCCGCGAGCTACGCGACATCTTCGCCCGCCTTGAGCGCGACTACGGCGCCCTCCCTGCGGGCCAGAAATACTCCGGCATCCGCCCGGTCAATCCGCGCGTACAATGCGCCGTCTGGATCTGCCTGAGCACCCTCTGCCGTATCGGCGAGCTGCTCAAATCAGAATGGCGCTATGTGGATCTGGAAAAAGGCACCTGGTTCATCCCAGCCGAAGCAACCAAGGGCCATAAAGGCAAGCGCCAGGATCACCACGTCTTTCTTTCAGCCTTTGCCCTTGAGCAGTTCAAGCGGCTGCATAAAGAAACCAGCCATACACCGTTCTGCTTCCCTAGCAAGGATGGCAATAGCCATGGCGATACCAAAACAGTCAGCAAACTAATCGGTGATCGACAGTGCCGCTTCAAGAACCGCAGCAAACCTCTTACCGGCCGTCACCATGACGATTCACTGGTGCTGAGCAAGGGCACCAAAGGTGAATGGACCCCGCACGACTTGCGCCGCACGGGTGCAACCATGATGCAGGAACTAGGCATCACTCTAGAGATCATTGATCGTTGCCAAAACCACTTGCTGGGTGGATCCAAGGTACGCCGGCACTATTTGCATCACGACTACGCGAAAGAGAAAACGGAGGCTTGGCGGACTCTCGGGGAGAAATTAGAAACAATCCTAAGTACATCCTCGACCACCTAAGTAGCCGCAAAGACCGCCCCAAGTGGCGGGCCTTGAGCTCCTCCAATCGCACGGCGGTTGCAGAAGCTGAGTGCAACACGGTTACTGGATTGAAGCAGGTGCATCATGCTGCAACGCCACTACCTCTGTCATGACCTCAATCGGGCATTTCCAATTGAA
>NZ_MACM02000112.1:0-980 GCF_001675465.2 Pseudomonas sp. AU12215 | reverse complement strand
ACTGATTTATTGCTGTACACCACGAATTGGTGCCCGTTCTGCCGCCGAGCGAAGGCGCTCCTCAAGGAAAAGGGCGTGCGATGGAAGGAGCTCGATATTGAGGCGGATCCGGCTCACCGGCAGGCCATGGCGGAAGCGTCGGGGCGAAGCTCCGTGCCGCAGATCTTCATCAATGGCACCCTTATCGGTGGCTCCGATGAGCTATTCGCGCTCGATGTCAGAGGCGAGCTCGACAAACTTCTCGGGCGCAACCCGCCTGCCACCTGAGGAGGTGCGGCTTGGGGCAGCCAGCCCGCGAGCCTTCGCCGGTTGATGAATACAAAAGGAGAGTCCGTTGGTCTCAGCCATCTGGAAAGACACTACTATCGCCACAAGCGACGAAACAGTCATCGTCGAGGGAAATCACTACTTCCCACCGTCAGGAGTCGACCTGAGCCTGCTTGAGATGAGCCCGCACACATCTGTCTGTCCGATCAAAGGCGCCGCGCGCTTCTTTCATGTTCGCGCGGGTGACGCGCTCAACGTGAACGCCGCTTGGACCTATCCCGCCCCCACTCCGGATGCCGAGGGTATCCGGGATTACATCGCTTTCTGGAAAGGCGTGGACGTTGCCTAGCAGACTGGACGGACGACTTCGCTGATAGCCATGCGGGCGCCGACATCTCAATTATCCTGCCCACCCCGGGCCTCGTCGGCTGCAGGAATCTGCCCGGCACCTTAGCGCGACCCGGCACTGGCGGTCTCGCACCCGCCGCGCCTCTGTTCTATCAATAAGGATGGATGACATGGAGCATTCCGAGTTCGATGCCGCTTTCGCGAAGCTTGCGGAGGGATACAGAGAAGGGACTTATGAAGGCCGGCGTTTCAGCTTGATCGTCCGGCGATCTGGGGACGGACGTCGCAACAGTCTGTTCGCCAGGGAGTTGGACGGGACTGACATTGTCAGCTTCAACCTCTTCCGCGTTACATCAGATAGGACA
>NZ_MACM02000111.1:0-201 GCF_001675465.2 Pseudomonas sp. AU12215 | reverse complement strand
GATGGCTGGACTGGCCGACATGCGGCTTGCCCGATCGCTTTTACAGATGCACAACTCCCCGGAACATGCCTGGTCAATAGCAGAGCTGGCCAGTGAGTCAAATATGTCACGCGCTGCGTATGCCGTGCATTTCAAGAGTGTCATCGGACAGACGCCTGCTGATTATTTGTTGAGTTGGCGAGTTAGCCTGGCTCAGAAGCT
>NZ_MACM02000110.1:0-268 GCF_001675465.2 Pseudomonas sp. AU12215 | reverse complement strand
GGTGGTATGCGGCAGTTGGGCATTCCCAGTGTCATGGATCGCCTGATCCAGCAAGCCCTACTGCAACAGCTCACCCCGATCTTCGATCCGCTGTTCTCGGATTACAGCTACGGCTTTCGTCCGGGCAGAAGCGCTCACCAGGCTGTCGAGATGGCCCGCGTCCATGTGGCGGTGGGTCACCGTTTGTGCGTGGAACTTGACTTGGAGACATTCTTCGACCGGGTCAACCACGACATCCTGATGGCTTGTGTTGAACGTCATGTCGAAG
>NZ_MACM02000109.1:0-231 GCF_001675465.2 Pseudomonas sp. AU12215 | reverse complement strand
CTTCCTTGAGCGACAAGTGGGTTTCGACGCTGGGTGGTGGTTCGGTCGCGGCCAGGCGCGCCACGACATTGAGGATGTGTTCGGCGCTCAGGCTGCCGCTTTCCAGTACCAGCTCAACAGCCACCAGCACCGCATCGAGCCCGGCGACCGGTACGGCAGCCAGAACTTGCGCCATGATCCGGTCACCGCCGGCATGACGCCCCAGACCGTGCTTAAGCTGACGCAGCGGCG
>NZ_MACM02000108.1:0-979 GCF_001675465.2 Pseudomonas sp. AU12215 | reverse complement strand
CGCTGTTGCTTGGGGCGCAGCGAATCGGCTTTTAGCGCCTGCTCTAGCGTGACGTGAAAAGGGCTGAGTTTGTTAAAGATAGCGCGGCGTTGGTAGACCGGCGGCTTGGCCTCAGGTGCTCTGACCCACTTGCGAATMGTGTTGCGCGCCAACCCGGTGCGMTTGGCTATCTCATGCAGCGACAGCTTGTCGCGGAAATACATCCGGCGRATTTTGCCCATCATTTCCATACTGATCACCCTGTGTTCTCCTGCTCAAAAATTGAGCAGAAGCAGTTGAACACCTGGGTCAGTTTTCAGTCGGCAGAACAGCCTCTACTGGGTCAGTTTTCGGTCAGCGGCAACAGATTAACCATGTTGCTGGCTTGCCACCAACACCGCTCAAGGTACGGGTGGACATTTCCCCGGAAATTTTCGAAAAGGTCGCTTTGGATGACAGTGTGTTCGTTTTCGTACAGACGCTATCGGGCTCCAAGGTACCTCTCGCTACCATACGACTTAAGGTCTCAAGTCTGCCGGCCGAGGTGGAGTTTTCAGGCGCTGATGCAATAGTTACCAGCAACACCTTATCGCAGACAGCCGCGATTCAAGTGACTGCTAGGGTCTCTAGGGGAGGGAAGAGTAGGTCGGGGGAATGGTTGGGCCGAAGCTCGACGACATTAAATTCGAAGAGCGCTAGGCTGAAGCTTACGATCAACCTTCCGGATATCTGATCGACTGCACCGCAAAGTGCTGTTGCCAGGTACTGTAAAATAGAAGAGTGAGCACTTGATTTGCTGGTGCTTTCAAACAACGGTGTTGTTTTTTTAACAGCCGAACTGGAAAGGGAGGCTGAGCTGCTCAGTGATCACTTTATCCGTTGGCTGATTTACGCCGGCATGTTCGCTACAGGCACTGAACGACAACGCAGATGGTATGGTCTGTGCGTTCTGACTCGTCAAGGATCGGCCAATGGATCGTTTGTCTAATTTGCTCTCGCG
>NZ_MACM02000107.1:0-347 GCF_001675465.2 Pseudomonas sp. AU12215 | reverse complement strand
CGTATCTGGCTAGACGCCCAGGACTGTCAGTTTCACTCCTTCGAGGAACTCAATGCCTGGCTGGGCCAGCGCTGCCGCGCGCTTTGGAACGAGCTGACGCACCCTCAATACAGCGGGCTGAGTGTGGCCGAAGTGCTGGAGTTGGAGCGCGCTGAACTGATGCCTGTGCCAGCGCCATTCGACGGTTACGTCGAGCGGCCTGCGCGGGTCTCCAGCACCTGCCTGGTCAGCGTCGGGCGCAACCGCTACTCGGTTCCGTGTGAGTATGCGGGTAAGTGGGTCAGCAGCCGTTTGTATCCGACGCGAATCGAGGTGGTGGCTGACGACGCGCTGATCGCCAGCCATGT
>NZ_MACM02000106.1:0-280 GCF_001675465.2 Pseudomonas sp. AU12215 | reverse complement strand
ACGCGCTCTGTGGCGCTGAGTTCGTGATAGGACATGGGGCAACACCTTACCGAAATGGTCGGGTGTTGCACTCAGTTTTTGCGGCCGCCATGCTATCAATGCAATCTGGAATATCTGGTGTATTTAGCAGTGAAAACTGGATTTTTGTGAATGAATAAGGCTGGAAGGCTAGAGAGGAAAGTCTGGGCGGTTGCAGAAGCTGAGTGCAACACGGTTACTGGATTGAAGCAGGTGCATCATGCTGCAACGCCACTACCTCTGTCATGACCTCAATCGGGCA
>NZ_MACM02000105.1:0-356 GCF_001675465.2 Pseudomonas sp. AU12215 | reverse complement strand
GCCCGATTGAGGTCATGACAGAGGTAGTGGCGTTGCAGCATGATGCACCTGCTTCAATCCAGTAACCGTGTTGCACTCAGCTTCTGCAACCGCCAAGACTAAACAGGAGTTTATCATGTCTGTAGATATGTATCTGAAGGTTGATGGCGCTGTTGGCGAGTCCAAGGATGCCAACCACAAGGAGTGGAGCGATCTCATATCGTTGGATTGGGGAGCGTCCCAGCCCGGTAGCATGACCACCGGAGGCGGCGGTGGTATCGGCAAAGTCAGGGCGGTTGCAGAAGCTGAGTGCAACACGGTTACTGGATTGAAGCAGGTGCATCATGCTGCAACGCCACTACCTCTGTCATGACCTC
>NZ_MACM02000104.1:0-785 GCF_001675465.2 Pseudomonas sp. AU12215 | reverse complement strand
TGGTCGGCAGGATCACCGGATTGGCCGACGGGTCGCCGTCGTTGAGGGTGATCTTCAGGTTGTAGTTGCCTTTCGAGCGGTCCTTGTGTGCCACCTTGACGGCGTTCTGACCGGCGTCGCCATTGTCCAGGCCGACAGTGAGGGTCAGGTCACCGGCATCAGCGGTACCCTTGTACTTGCGCACCCGGCCATCACCCAGCGAGGTGAAGTTCACGCTGCTGAAGGTGTCGCCGAACTCGCCCAGGTCCTCGATCTCGCCGATGTCGACGTAAGTGTCGGCCTTGTACTCGGCCTCGGTGTCCGCCGGCGTTTTGGTGCCGAGGGCAACGCGGCAGCCCGCGGCCGTATTGAGATTGTCTTCTGCCATGGTGTCCTCCACTGGCGTTGGGTTGGTGGTGCTCAGGTAGTGGTGATGACGCGCACCGTCGCCGACCCCATATAGGTCCGGCCGTCCGGCTCGCGATTGGTGTCGGTGTCGGTCACCCGCACGGAGACCGCGCGCCCCACCGACAACGCCAGGGGTCGCTCGTCGAGCGCATCCTCGATCTCGCCCAGGATCTGCTTCACCTCGGCCTGGCCCTGGTGGTCGCTCCAGACGCTCAGGTACAGCAGACGCAGCTTCCGCTTACGGCCAGAGATCGGGCTGGTATTGCGGGCCACCTCCCGGTCAATCGTGACGTAGGGGTAAGGCGTGTCCGCCGGTACCGCGTCGTACACCGGCACGCTCAGCTCGGCGGTCAGGCGCTGGTAGACGGCCTGCTGCAGAGGAAATCCGTTGTCAGGCA
>NZ_MACM02000103.1:0-478 GCF_001675465.2 Pseudomonas sp. AU12215 | reverse complement strand
AAGCTGTTGCCGCCGGTTTCGACAACGCGCAGTTTCTTCAGGCCCAGGGACTCGGCGACGACGGTCATGAAGTCCTTCTCTTCACGCTGGACGTTGATGCCGTAGGGGCTCTTCTCGTCCGGGCGCAGGGTGAAGGCAACGATCTCTTTTACCACTTCCGGGAAGACAGTGACCAGGTCGCGGTCGCAGAAGCTGAACACGGTATCCAGATGCATCGCTGCGCGGGACTTGGGCAGGCCGGCGATAATTACTTTCTCGGCGGCTCCTTTGGCGAACAGCGCCTGGGCGACTTGGCCAATGGCCTGGCGGGAGGAGCGCTCGCCCATGCCGATCAGGACGACGCCGTTGCCGATGGGCATGACGTCACCACCTTCGAGGGTGGACATGCCGTGGTCCTTGTCCGGATCGCCGTACCAGACTTCGAAGTCGGCGTTGGTGAATTCCGGGTGGAACTTGTAGATGGCGGTGGTCAGCAGGG
>NZ_MACM02000102.1:0-368 GCF_001675465.2 Pseudomonas sp. AU12215 | reverse complement strand
CGCTGAAATCGCACCACGGTTGCCCGCGGCATCTTCCACACGAGCGGTGTAGGTGTAAGCCTTGCCATCCACCAGACCGCTATCTGCGTAGCTCCAGTGGGTGCCTGTGCCATCGACCGTGGCTGTGCCAATCACCGCGCCATCACGCAGTACCACAACCCGCTCACCGGCCTGCAGCACATCGGAAATGGTGCCTTCCAGCTTCGGCGTGGTGTCGTTGGTGTAACCACCGTTGACTACTGCACCAACTACCGGCTGGACATCGTCCTGCGCATCGACAATCACCGTCGATTGCGTCGGGGCAATGGTGTCCACGTTGAAGGCGAACGGCGTCGACTTCGGCCCTTCGTCACCCGGCGCATCCACGT
>NZ_MACM02000101.1:0-831 GCF_001675465.2 Pseudomonas sp. AU12215 | reverse complement strand
ATGCCCGATTGAGGTCATGACAGAGGTAGTGGCGTTGCAGCATGATGCACCTGCTTCAATCCAGTAACCGTGTTGCACTCAGCTTCTGCAACCGCCTAGTGTAATTCGTTTTCTCTTGGATAGTATGTTTGATCAAGTTATAAGTCTAGAGTCTGGGCGAGATGTTCTGACACGACTCCTTAATCGAAGATGCCTTCAAAGTGTCATGTTGCGAGAACTTAATTATTTGCGCCGCAATGAGTCTTTCTTGTCAGTGTTAACTATAGATATAGATAGCTTCAAATTTATAAATGATAGCTACGGCCATGCAGTGGGGGACGAAGTTATAAAGCGTGTCGCCACCTTGGTTTCTGAGAGCGTTCGTGGTGGGGATTATGTGTTCCGGCTAGGAGGGGAAGAGTTCTTGGTCGTGCTGGTTGAGGCGTCTGAAATCCCGGCTCGTAGAGTTGCAGAGAAAATTTGCAGAAGAGTACAGAAAGAAATTATTTCTATAAATGATGGGCGGAGCATTTCTGTGACTGTCAGTATTGGCGTCGCAGAGTACGATGGTCATCCAGATTATACACGTCTACTTAAGGCTTCTGATGCAGCGCTCTATGTGGCAAAGAGTAACGGTCGTAACCAGGTTGTGGTCAGCTCAAGTCTTCATGTGAACTAAGCGCTGATGGAGCTCAGCGCTATCACAGCCGCTGAGCAAGCACCTTCCAGTGCTACCAGTGAGTTAGTATTCCACGGGATCGCGGATGATTGGACAGGTCATGCAGTGACCGCCCCCACGGCCCCGGCCCAGTTCGCCGGCGCTGATGGTGATGACTTCCACGCCAGCCTTGC
>NZ_MACM02000100.1:0-398 GCF_001675465.2 Pseudomonas sp. AU12215 | reverse complement strand
TCACGTTGGCCAGCGCCTGGGCCGGGTACGGGCGGCCGTTGGGCACTTCGTCGGTGGCGACCACATGGTCGGCGACATAGCCGTTGGTCTTGGCCAACGCCACGACCTTCTCCATCACCACCGCCGGGTAGCCGGAACAGGAACCTATCTTCAGCCCGTTCCTGCGCAGGTCGGCGATGGCATCGAGCGCACCGGGAATCAGCGCCGAATGCTCGGCGATCTTCTCRATCTGCAGCGGCATGAAGCGCTCGTAGATGGCGGTGACGTCATCGTCGCTCGGCACGCGGCCGAACTTGGCCTTGTAGCGCTCGGCGATGGCCGGGATGTCGCACAGGGTACGGATGTGGTCCCACTTGCCCATGCCCATGGGGCCGCGGGCTTCTGCCAGGCTGACCTGC
>NZ_MACM02000099.1:0-388 GCF_001675465.2 Pseudomonas sp. AU12215 | reverse complement strand
CGTCGGGTGGGTGTCGTTGGTGTAGCCACCATTGTCTACCTTGCCCACCACCGGCAACACAGCGTCTTCGATCGAGAGGATCTGGATAGCTTGCGGCACCTTATCGGTATTCAGCGTGAAGCTGAGGTTGTTGGACTGGGCGCTGCTGTTGCCCGCCGCATCGACCACCTGGGCGTAGTAGCTGTAGGTCGAGTGGTTGGCCAGTCCGGCATCCGTGTAGGTCCAGGTCCATACGCCGCCCTTGAGCTCAACCTTGGCCACACCAATGTCCTTGACTACGCCATTCTCGGTGCGGAACACGTGCACTTGCTCGGTACCGCTCAGCGCGGACGAGATCGTACCGTTCAGGGTCGGCGTGTCATCGTCGGTGGTGCCACCATTGGTGATC
>NZ_MACM02000098.1:0-466 GCF_001675465.2 Pseudomonas sp. AU12215 | reverse complement strand
AGGTTTTCCACGCCTTCCTGGTTCAGCGTGTTGATCTCGGTGATGTCCATGTTCAGCGAGTCGACCACGGCGGTCTGTTCCTCGGTGGCAGTGGCGACCGACTGGTTCATCGAATCGATCTCGCCGATACGGTGGGTCACGCTGGCCAGGCGTTCGCCGGCGCGGTTGGCGATCTCCACGCTTTCCAGGCTGTAGCGCTGGCTTTCGGTCATGGTGTCCACGGCTTCACGGGCGCCGACCTGCAGCTCCTCGATCATCTTCTGGATTTCCTGCGCGGACTCCTGGGCGCGGTGCGCCAGGTTGCGCACTTCATCCGCCACCACGGCAAAGCCGCGGCCGGCTTCACCAGCACGAGCGGCTTCGATGGCGGCGTTTAGAGCCAGCAGGTTGGTCTGCTCGGAGATGCCTTTGATCACTTCCAGAATCTGGCCGATGTTCACCGTRCGGCTGTTCAGCGCCTCGATGT
>NZ_MACM02000097.1:0-384 GCF_001675465.2 Pseudomonas sp. AU12215 | reverse complement strand
TCCTATCACAGATGGTGCAGGAGTCAGTGTAAGAGGTAACGACTCCTGCAGACTCAGCTCGCCACACACCGGATTGGCAAGGAGGCTTGTCAATTGAAAACTAAGATGTTCGCGCAGTTGTGATGGAACGACCCATCGTAACGCTGTTGCCAAACACTTCCAGTCCAGACAGTGGTTACCTGCGTCCCCCGGATAGACCACCAGTTACCTGTCCCGGCTTCTTGGCATGAAATAACCTGGCTTAGGTCCATGTAGCTGTTTCCAGGAACAACGCGCGCAAAGTTCTTATCCCCTTGTGCCCACACACCGGATTGGCAAGGTGGCGTCTAATAACATGGTGATGCACTAGTCAATGGCAGCGCCGCAACGTACAGAACAGAATGG
>NZ_MACM02000096.1:0-3028 GCF_001675465.2 Pseudomonas sp. AU12215 | reverse complement strand
TCTGTGGCGCTGAGTTCGTGATAGGACATGGGGCAACACCTTACCGAAATGGTCGGGTGTTGCACTCAGTTTTTGCGGCCGCCCTATATAACTAGAAGCAGCCCAATCGACTCCCGACCATCCCGACAAGGCAGGGCAATGGGGAGCAACATTGCCCTGCCTGTCGAGGGAATTGCCGAATTGCCTCCTGGGAGAGTTAGCTGAGAACACAAGCCCTTCCCAAGCGGCATAAACGCCATGACCAGCCTTAGCCAGCCATGGCGTGAATGATCGTTTTCTAGCTGGCCATGCTCAAATGGCCTGTGGAGCGGACTGCACCACTCTCTGCCAAGTCACGCTCTTCGATTCTAGCCAGGATCCAATCGTGCACCTCGCTGTCGACCCATCCGACACAGCGGTCACCCAACGGGACGGGTTTCGGGAAGGTGCCTTCCCCTATGTGCTTATAGATGGTCGACCGTGCCAAGCCAGTCGAATCGATGACTTCTTTCAGGCGGATGATCCTCATGAACGGGCTCCTCTTGTTCGTTCAGAGGATTGGCAGGGTTTGTTCTTTTTCACTGAGTCCTGGCTCGGCAAGCTAGGTGATTTCCATAACTCAGCCTTCACGGGCATCTGAACCAGCATCGCCTCGACGATTAGTCGTCGCGATGAGGCTTCTGGTATTCATCAGTGGCTTGAGGGAAGTCTAATTGCAGCACGCCGTCCAAAGGCATACGCAGCCCATAAAGGTACTGTTGACCGACAGACAGCCCTGCTGGATCTGGGTAAGACGTCTCTGTCCATTTATCTCCCTGCCACTCCAACACACATCCGCCCAAACCGGGGGTGGTCAAGTCTTCGCGTCCGCTCTTGGGCAACAGCAGGAGCACTCGCACTGAGTAAAAGATGAGGCTGCTGTCCCGATACTTCGCCCTGCGCTCTGGCAACAAAGCGACGTCCATGCTTTTGAGGTCCAGGCTCTTCAAGGCCTGTCTGCAGTTATGCTTGATGGCAACAGCAATCGAGCGTGCCCCTTCGATGAGATATTCCGCCAGGGCCTCTTGATCCGTGGCCGGGTCTCTCTCTGGAGTTTCTTCAGGTATCAATAGCTCCTCTTGCAGTACCTTCTGCAACGCTAACTTGCCTAAGCGAAAATCGTCCCAATGCCCTGAGAGCAAGGCTGCGGCATAACCGTCAAGCTTGCCACGCAATGTGTCCGCCAGATCGTGCTCATGCCGCGACCGAAGATAAGATCTGATGCCAAGGTCACGCTGCTCCATGCCACCGTCTGCGGGTTTCAGGATGTAATCCACAATGTCTGATGACCGACCATCGAAAGGCTGGCGGTACAGGAACGACAGCAGCAAAGGCGTCTTTTCTGCCAACAAGTCAGGATGGTTTAGGTTAAGGAAATAGCAACTCGCTGTTCTGCGAAATAAATGCTTCCCCGTTGCCCCAGGCGTAAAGGCTCGCAACACGCCCTCACTCAGCAGCTTCTGAGTCCGGCTTCTTAGCCGCTCCTTACTCAGTCCTGTCTGCTGCCCCAAAGTTGACCTACCTGCCCCCTGCACTATCCCGAAACGATCTGCATGACACAGCAGCACGGCAAATAGCAGTCGGTTCAAGAAACTCAAACGCTTGGGCACAGGTGGGTCCCCTTCCTCTGCGGCGGAAGATTTCCTACGCCTTCCTACAAACTGCAGACCTGGATGACCCTCGTGTCGCAACAGGTAGTCAATACACGTAGCCCACTCCGACTCAACCTCACCTACCTCCAACTGCTCCGCCATATCCGGAGCGAGGCGGTATTCAGTTGGAGGTCGGCCTAACCCCTTAGCAATCCCCCTTCGAATCAGTACGCCTTCATCGACTAACTCATCGAGCCCTCTGCCCAACTGGATATCCGTGATGCCGATCGTTTGAGCGAACTCCTTGACCCTAAGAAGGGTCCAGCCACACACATCGTTCAGCTGAGTAAAACGCGCCAACACGTAGCGTGCAGCCGGGGAAAGGCCCGCCCGTTTCCAGGTGAGAACGGCTACGAGCCATCGCGTGTTCATCCATTAACTCTCTCAATGATGAAGGGGATGAGTATATTTATCCTCGTTTTTACAGACTATCTAAAAATATAACTGAGACATGTAAATTACACGCCAGTAACATGTCACAAAATCCATCACTAGAAGTCACAAATAGGAATTATGGATATAAAATGACTAATTTCAGAACCATCGATCAAGAAAAGACCGATTGGTCAATAAAATATTTGAGACGAAAAGGCATTTCGCTAGGACGATGGGCGGGGCGTAAGGAGCTGGATGCCTGGAGGGAGAAGTTGGCGTCATTGCCCGAGGGGTTGCTGCTAGTCCGCATGGAGAATGCGTGGAAGACACATCAGTCCCGGCAGAAAAAGAAATTGGAGGGCAAAGAGTCCAGCAGCCACATGCTGTCAATCCAGGCTAAGAGGAAGCTCGCCAGCTTAGCCAAGCAGAGCGGCACCACGAGCGCAGGCGCATTGGAGTCGTTGATCATGGATGGGCATCAGTTAATTGAGCAGGAAAGAGCTGCGGTGAAGCTCGCCAAGGAGACGCTCGCGCAGAAGACTAAGGAGCTAGAGTCAGCCCAGAAGATGCTGAAGGATTGCATCGCACGACTGTCCGACTGCACCGTGGTGATGGAAGGCGCGGGACTCTCGATCAAAGAACTAACGGATGCTCAGAAGCGGGAAAGCAAGAAGCGGCAGCCTGAGATGCTCAGGGCTTTGAGCGGGAGCAGTATTACTGCAGTCTTGAATGTGCTTCTCGGCGATACTTTTGATAGAGCGAACGACTGACCAGCCGCTCACGGCAGCCTCGTACGCCGACATGAATTTGAAGGCAAGAATCGTTAATCGTTGCGCACGCCAAAGTGTGGGTCAAAGTATGGGTAAAACCATAAATTTAAATAAACAAGGCGGCCGCAAAAACTGAGTGCAACACCCGACCATTTCGGTAAGGTGTTGCCCCATGTCCTATCACGAACTCAGCGCCACAGAGCGCGTCACGAT
>NZ_MACM02000095.1:0-1626 GCF_001675465.2 Pseudomonas sp. AU12215 | reverse complement strand
ATGCCCGATTGAGGTCATGACAGAGGTAGTGGCGTTGCAGCATGATGCACCTGCTTCAATCCAGTAACCGTGTTGCACTCAGCTTCTGCAACCGCCCTCTATCGACAGTTCTTCAAAGAGTACACCGAGAAAGTGTGGGGTGTAGGTTGTGATGAAATCAGTGCCGAGTGGGGGGCTCAGCGAATCAAGAGCCTATCGATCCTAAGCGCTGTGGTGCATGCGTTGAAGGGGCTGTTGGGGATCGGAGGAAAGGCGACTCACACGTCATTGATTGAGAGTTTCATCTATCCAAAATTCGGTCCTGGGCAGATGTGGGAGCAAGTAGCGGAACGCTTTGTCGACGCGGGTGGGCGTTTGGAGATGCGTAGCCGCGTCACATCGGTCAACTACCAGAACGGCCGCGTCCAGTCGATCGAGTATGTGGATGAGCGGGGTAATGCGCATCAATGCCCTTGCAACTATCTGATCTCTACCATGCCGATCAAGGATCTGGTTCGCGCTTCCAATGGGGCGCTGGGCGAGCAGGCGACGAGCATTGCCAGTGCGCTGCAGTACCGTGACTTCATTACTGTGGGCCTGCTGTACAAGAAGCAGGAACTGGTGAGCCCGCTGCAGGACAACTGGATCTACATTCAGGAGCCTGGAGTGAAAGTCGGGCGCGTTCAGATCTTCAACAACTGGAGTCCGTACATGGTCGCTGACCAGGATACGGTATGGCTGGGACTGGAATTCTTCTGCACTGAAGTCGATGAGTTGTGGATGATGAGCGATGATGCTCTCAAGGCGCTGGCCCAGGGTGAGATGCAGGAGATCGGACTGGTTGCGTCGGCGTCGGCGATGGATGCCGTTGTCATCCGCGTGCCCAAGGCTTATCCGGGGTACTTTGGTGAGGCCTATCAGCAGTTCGATACACTCCGTGAGCGTCTTGATGCGGTGGATAACCTCTTCCTGATCGGACGTAACGGGATGCATCGCTACAACAACCAAGACCATTCGATGTTGACCGCCAAGGAGGCTGTCTCGCAGATCGCCAGCGGTGCTATCGATAAATCGCGCATCTGGGCAATCAATGTCGATGACGAGTACCACGAGGAGAAGTAAGGCATGCCGCGTGCACTTGGTTGCGCGTAAGTTGCGGCGCTGATATTTTACGCCCGCCGCCGGTGTAGCTCAGTCGGTAGAGCAGCTCATTCGTAATGAGAAGGTCGGGGGTTCGATTCCTCTTACCGGCACCATCTTCAGCAAAAAGCCCCCGCTTTCGAGCGGGGCTTTTTGTTTTTCGGGCACGAAAAAATCAGGCGTAACCGCTGGGGTTCTGGCTTTGCCAGTTCCAAGCGTCGCGGCACATATCTTCGATATCGCGGGCGGCGCTCCATTGTAGTTCTGCGCCCGCCAGTGCCGGGTCGGCATGGTAGCTGGCTATGTCGCCGTCGCGGCGCGGGAGGAACCGGAAGGGCAGTTCGCGGCCGCAGGCATTTTCATAGGCGCGGATGATTTCCAGCACGCTGTAGCCGCGGCCGGTGCCCAAGTTGAAGGTCTTCGCGCCGCTGGCGCCGTCCAGCCAGCGTAGGGCGCTGAGGTGGGCGTTGGCCAGGTCGACGACGTGCAGGTAGTCGCGCACGCCGG
>NZ_MACM02000094.1:0-2677 GCF_001675465.2 Pseudomonas sp. AU12215 | reverse complement strand
GTTCATCAGCCGGGCAAGCCTGCGCTGGCTGAAGCCATTGCACAGGCCGATCTGGATCGTGAAGCGCTCTGTGGCGCTGAGTTCGTGATAGGACATGGGGCAACACCTTACCGAAATGGTCGGGTGTTGCACTCAGTTTTTGCGGCCGCCCCGGCAAGATTTCAACCAGATCCCCTCTGCGAATATCCTCGGCAATCATGAAACTCGGTTGTAACGAAATACCTCCATGAGCCAAAGTGATATGGCGACAGGTATCTCCATTGTTGCACCGCACGACAGAACGTGTGCGCACGGTTTCGCTACCGCTTGGCCCCTCGAATACCCAATCATTGCCGCTGGCGTAATTGGAGTACGCCACTATCGTGTGTTCCGCTAGGTCATCCAGCTTGCGTATCGCTGGACGACTAGACAGATATCCCGGCGAGGCACTCAAACACATTCTGGTGGTGGCCAGCCGGCGCCCGACTAGCGACGAGTTTTCCATCCGTGCAATACGCACAGCGGCGTCAAATCCCTCCTCGACCAGATCCACGAGCCGATCATTCAGACTGATGTCCAGTTCAATCCTGGGATATCTACGCATGAAGTCGGCCCAGATGGGGGCAAGGTGCAGGATGCCAAAACTGACCGGTGCATTGACCCGGAGCACTCCGCTCGGCTCGGGCCGGGCGGCTGATACGGCTTCTTCCGCTTCGTCCATCATCGCAAGGACCTCCCTGGCCTGGTGATAGAACTGGCGGCCCTCGTCAGTCAATGAGAGGCGCCGCGTCGTTCGATGGAGCAAGCGTGCCCCCAGCCGTTCCTCCAGTGCGTTTACGTAGCGGGATATTGCTGCCTTTGACATTCCCAAGGGTTCAGCAGCGCCTACAAAACTCCCTTTGTCGACGACGGTGCAGAAGACCTGCATCTCGAGAGCGCGATCCATTATTGTTCCACCATTCGGGATAAATAATCACATATAACAATGTTTATCTCAAAAAATAAGCCTATAGACTAGCCCCATCGACACTTGAATCAACGCATCTGGGAGAGGTAGCTATGAAAGTCACCGTAATTGGTACCGGCAACATGGGCTCCGGCTTCGCCAAGCAGCTTTCCAACGCGGGTCATTCGGTCCGGATCACGGGGCGCGACTTTGAAAAGGCCAAAGCGTTGGCCGACCAGTACCCGAACGTCACTGCCTATATAGCTTCTGAGGCCCTGGGTGACAGCGATGTGGTCGTCCTTGCAACTGGCTTTAGTGATGCTGTCTCTGCTCTGAAAGGCTTGGGTGATCTGACTGGGAAAGTGATCGTGGATATCACCAATCCGCTGAGCGCCGACTACATGTCCTTGACCATTGGCCATGTGACCAGCGCTTCCGAAGAAATTGCCAAAGCCCTGCCACAGGCTCATGTCGTAAAGGCGTTCAACACACTGTTTGCGCAAGTGCTCGCTGATGGCCCTGAGTTCGCCGAAAACCAGCGCGGCAGCGTGTTTGTCGCCAGCGACAACGAACGCGCCAAGCAGACGGCAGTTTCGCTGGCCCAGAGCATGGGGTGGAACGCCGTCGACGCAGGCGGGCTGATGAATGCTCGCTACCTGGAGCCGCTGGCAGGTTTGAATATTTACCTCGGTTACGGCGCGGGCCTGGGTACCTCCATTGCTCCTGTCTGGCTCAACAAGTAAGGCAACCCAGAGGAATCACCATGAAGACGTCGCTCCCGCTGCTGTTTGTATCTCATGGTGCTCCAATGTTCGCTATCGAGCCTGGTCTGGCTGGCCAACAGTTGACCGAGCTCGGTCGCGAACTGCCGCAGCCCGATGCAATCGTGGTCATCTCGCCTCACTGGATGACTCGAGGCGAGGTCTGCGTCACCTCGAGCACCAGCCCAAAAACCATCCACGATTTCGGTGGGTTTCCAAATCAGCTTTATGAACTGAGCTACCCCGCCCCAGGCGCACCGGCACTGGCGAATCACATTGTTGAGCTGCTCGGTTCGGCAGGTTGGAAAGCGCGCCTGGACGCAACTCGCGGCCTCGATCACGGTGCGTGGGTGCCGCTGCTCTACCTGGCGCCTTCAGCAACAGTGCCAGTGGTCCAGGTCTCGATGCCCATGCCTATGGATACCTACGGTGCCTTGGCGCTGGGTAAAGCACTCAAGCCTCTTCGCGACATGAACGTGCTGGTAGTGGCTTCTGGAAGCCTGACCCATAACCTTTATGAGTTCCGAGGAGCTACGTCCGACAGCGCGGACTACGTCAAAGACTTCGCTGCCTGGACTGCGATGACACTGCAGCGCGGGGACACAGAACAAATGTTGGAATACCGACGCTTTGCACCGGCTGCTGATCGAGCTCACCCGACGAATGAACACTTCTTACCCCTGTTGATTGCTCTTGGCGCAGCCGGAGAGAAGTATCAAACGCGCGTTCTGGAGGGGGGCATTACCTACGGAGTGTTGGCGATGGATAGCTACCTTTTCGACTCGGCTCCATCGACTCAAGGCGTTGTTGAACTTGATTCATGAAATTGGCTTTTCTGAAGCGATAAAAGAACCCAGGCGGCCGCAAAAACTGAGTGCAACACCCGACCATTTCGGTAAGGTGTTGCCCCATGTCCTATCACGAACTCAGCGCCACAGAGCGCGTCACGATCCAGATCGGCCTGTGCAATGGCTTCAGCCAGCGCAGGCTT
>NZ_MACM02000093.1:0-1066 GCF_001675465.2 Pseudomonas sp. AU12215 | reverse complement strand
CCGATTGAGGTCATGACAGAGGTAGTGGCGTTGCAGCATGATGCACCTGCTTCAATCCAGTAACCGTGTTGCACTCAGCTTCTGCAACCGCCGAGTATAAACGCCAAGCACTAGCAGAACGCCACCAATCACTTCGAATGCAATGACTGGATATGCCAGAAAACCTGGGAATCCAACTGATTCAAAAAATCCAGCGGTGCCCGCAGGGGTAAATACGAATACTTTGGTCAAGCCATGTGCAATGAACATGATACCGAGTGCCAGCCGCAGCACGAATGCAGCATAGGGCGCGGTGCGTGAATCAATCATGATTGTATCTCCTGTTGTTAAGTGAGTTGCAGCGTTTTGGACAACCCCTTGGAAAAATCAGCCATTTCCAAATCAATCACCTCATGGGCCATGTCGTAAAAATGTGTCTCATGCTTTACTCCAATCCGGTCCAGCAAGGTGTCAGTTTCCTGTGCCCATCTGCTGGGCAGAACAGCATCCCGCTTACCATGGGCAATAAATCCTGAGAGCGACTCAAGTCGATCATCAGAAGCAATCTGGGTGTGGATTTCTCTCAGCACTCTTCCGCTCAAAACTCCGAACCCTGCGAAAAGCTCTGGCTCGGTTAATCCGATACTTGCACTCATGATCCCACCCTGGCTGAAGCCCGCGATCACCGTCGGCAACGAGGGAAGCGCTTCCAGGAATTGCTTCAACAGCTGCCGGCTGGATTCAGCCTGCGTATAGCTGAACGAAGGGCCGTCGCTGGTAAAGTTGACCTGATACCAGGCGAAGCCCTGAGGCCCCGTTTGTAGGGGGCCCCGTAGCAATAGAACCTCCAGATCCACCGGCAGTGATGCAGCCATGCTCGCCAGATTGACTTCGTTCGACCCAACACCATGCAACAAAAGCAAACGGGCTTTGGGATCAACGGCGTTACAACTCTTGCGGAAGTAGATGCCAGATGTGGGGCGGTTGCAGAAGCTGAGTGCAACACGGTTACTGGATTGAAGCAGGTGCATCATGCTGCAACGCCACTACCTCTGTCATGACCTCAATCGGGCATTTCCAATTGAAG
>NZ_MACM02000092.1:0-580 GCF_001675465.2 Pseudomonas sp. AU12215 | reverse complement strand
AGATCTGGTCGACGTCCAGCAGGGCGGCAACGCGCGGCAGGAAGTTCTTGCCGTTGGTGGTGGCTGCGGCCAGCACGTGGCTGTAGCCCTTGCCCAGCTCAGCGATCAGCGGAGCTACGTTCTCCGGTAGCTGGTGAGCGTAGGCGGCGTTGTCGGCGACCAGCACCTTGGAAACACCAGCGATCTTGGCAGCGGCTTCAGCCACGCCACCGACATTCTGGCCAGCGACCAGCACGGCGATGTCACCACCGATCTTCTGCGCAGCAGCAACAGTGTTCAGAGTGGCAGCGCCCAGTGCGCCGTTGTTGTGCTCAGCGATTACCAGGATAGCCATCAGATTACTTTCGCCTCGTTCTTCAGTTTCTCGACCAGTTCGGCAACGGACTTGACCTTGATGCCGGCGCTACGGGCAGCCGGAGCTTCGACTTTCACGGTCTTCGCGGTGGAAGTGGTGGAAACGCCCAGGGCGTCCGGGGTCACCACGTCCAGCGGCTTTTTCTTCGCTTTCATGATGTTGGGCAGCGACGCGTAGCGCGGCTCGTTCAGGCGCAGGTCGGTGGTGACGATGGCCGGCAGGTTC
>NZ_MACM02000091.1:0-5988 GCF_001675465.2 Pseudomonas sp. AU12215 | reverse complement strand
CTGGCTGAAGCCATTGCACAGGCCGATCTGGATCGTGACGCGCTCTGTGGCGCTGAGTTCGTGATAGGACATGGGGCAACACCTTACCGAAATGGTCGGGTGTTGCACTCAGTTTTTGCGGCCGCCCAGGGTTTCATTGCCGCCAGCCGACCAGGCCGGGGCACTGGCGATGGCCAGGCTGAGCAGCAACGGCAGATGCCAACGCATCGAAGTCATGGATTCGAATCCTTGCAACACGCCCGCCGGACGGCGGGCGATCGTTTGACAGCCAGCGCGGGAACTCGCTCCCGCACACTCAAGCAATTTCGCGGCGGAACGGCGGCAATGCATTAAGAATGGCCTTGCCGTAGCGTTGCGTCACGACGCGACGGTCCAGCAGCGTAATGGTGCCGCGGTCCTGCTCGGTCCGCAGCAGCCGGCCGCAGGCCTGCACCAGACGCAGCGAGGCGTCGGGCACGGCGATCTCCATGAAGGGATTGCCGCCGCGCGCCTCGATCCATTCCGACAGCGCCGCTTCCACCGGATCGTCCGGCACGGCGAAGGGAATCTTGGCGATCACCACGTGCTCGCAATAGGCGCCGGGCAGGTCCACTCCCTCGGAGAAGCTGGCCAGGCCGAACAGCACGCTCGGCTCGCCATCGTCCACGCGGGAGCGGTGCTTGTTCAGGGTTTCCTGCTTGGACAGGTTGCCCTGGATCAGCACGCGCTTGCGCCAGTCGCGGTCCAGGCCGTCGAAGACTTCCTGCATCTGCTTGCGCGAGGAGAACAGGATCAGCGAACCACGCGAACCTTCGACTATCTCCGGCAACTCGCGAATGATCGCGCCGGTATGCGCGGCGGCATCGCGCGGGTCGGCCTTCAGGTCCGGCACGCGCAACACGCCAGCATCGGCGTGGTGGAACGGACTCGGCACCACGGCAGTGACCGCCGCGCGAGGCAGGCCGGCGCGCATGCGGTAGCGGTCGAAGGTACCCAGAGCGGTGAGGGTCGCGGAGGTCACCAGCACGCCGTAGGCCACATTCCACAGGTTGCGGCGCAGGGTCTCGGCGGCGAGGATCGGGCTGGCGTTGGCCTCGATGTCGTAGAAGGTGCCGCTCTCGGCGAGGGTCAGCCAGCGCGCCATGGGCGGGCTGTCTTCCGGGTCCTCGCTGGTGAAGGCGGTCCACAATTCCCAGTTGCCCTGGGCGCGGGACAGCAGGCTGCCGAACAGCGGGTACCACTCTTCTGCCTGGTGGCTGGCGATGCCGACGCTGCCCTCCCCGTCCATGGCCTCCTTGAGCAGCTCGGTCAGGCGGGTGAAGAGGTCGGTGAGCTTGGAGAAGCCCTTCTTCAGTTCGATGCCCATCTCGCGGATGTGCTCGGGGATCACCCCGCCTTCGAAACGATGGCGCGGTCGCTCGCGGCCTTCCATGTCCTCGCCGGCACGGAAGTCACCGACCTCTTCGCAGGCGGTGAACATGAACTGCTGGTGCGTGCGCAGCTCTCGGGCCAGCTCCGGCACCTGCTCGATCAGGCGGCCAAGGTCGCCCGGCAGCGGGTTCTGCGCCAGCAGCTTGGTCAGGTTCTTCTCCACCTGGCCCAGCCAGTCGGCGGTGGCGCGCAGGCGGGTGAAGTGGGCGAAGTGGCCGATGGCCTTGTCCGGCAGGTGGTGGCCTTCGTCGAACACGTAGAGGGTGTCGCGCGGGTCCGGCAGAATCGCGCCGCCGCCCAGTGCCAGGTCGGCCAGCACCAGGTCATGGTTGGTGACGATCACGTCGACCTTGGTCATGCCTTCGCGTGCCTTGTAGAAGGCGCACTGCTGGAAGTTCGGGCAATGGCGGTTGGTGCACTGGCTGTGGTCGGTGGTCACCTGCGCCCACTGCGCATCCTCGATGGCCTCGGGCCAGGAGTCGCGGTCGCCGTCCCAGCGGTTGCCGGCCAGGCGCTCGATCATCTGGTTGAACAGCTTGGTGGAGGTCTCGTCCACGTCGATGCGGAAGCCTTCCTCCTCGAACAGCTGGGCGGTGGCGCTCTGCGCCTGGCCTTCCTGCAGCAGGTGGTCGAGCTTGGACAGGCACATGTAGCGCCCGCGCCCCTTGGCCAGGGCGAAGCTGAACGACAGGCCGGAGTTGCGCAACAGGTCGGGCAGGTCCTTGTGGACGATCTGCTCCTGCAGGGCGACGGTGGCGGTGGCGACCACCAGGCGCTTGCCCGCGGCCTTGGCGCAGGCGATGGCGGCGAGGCTGTAGGCGACGGTCTTGCCGGTGCCGGTGCCGGCTTCCACGGCGACCACGGCGGCATCGCCCAGGCGATGGCCTTCCTCGTCGCTGGCGATGGTCCCCAGGACCTTGGCGACTTCGGCGATCATCAGGCGCTGGCCGTAGCGCGGCTTGAGTTCCTTGGCCTCGAGGAAGCGCGAGTAGGCGCCCTGGATCGTGGCCTTGAGTTCGGTGCTGAGCATGGACTTCCCGGGCTCCGGCAGCGCCCTGGTGGACACATCCGGATGCTGGATAAATTTTCAGTGGTTCGAATCGGCGGCTATGATAGCGCGCTCGACCACAACCGCCAGCGGAGATCGTCCGAATGACACCCTTTGCCTTCGTCTATGCCCTGCACCTCCTGGCCGCCCTGGTCTGGGTTGGCGGCATGTTCTTCGCCTGGATGGTGCTGCGTCCGGCCGCCGTCGCCGCGCTGGAGGCACCGGCCCGGCTGAAGCTGTGGCTGGAGGTCTTCCCGCGCTTCTTCCGCTGGGTGTGGGCGGCGGTGATCCTGCTGCCGGTGACCGGCGTGGGCATGCTGCACCTGAGCTTCAACGGCATGGCCGGCGCGCCGCGCTACGTGCAGGTAATGATGGGGTTGTATGTCGCGATGCTCGCGCTGTTCCTGCGCATCCAGGCGCTGCAGTTGCCGGAACTGCGCCGCGCGGTGGGCGCCGAGGACTGGCCAGCCGGTGGTGCCGCACTGGGCAAGATCCGCAAGACCGTGGGCCTGAACCTGCTGATCGGCATGGCGCTGGTGGCCTTCGTCGCAGCACGCCCGCACTGGTAAACAAAAGGCCCGCCTGGCTAGCCGGGCGGGCCTTCAGTTGAAACGAGCCAGGGGTTCAGAAGCGTTTCACGTCCAGGCGGCCTTCGCTGCCCTTCGCCCCTTCCGCACCGCCCTGGCCTTCCGCGCCGGGCTTCTCGCCCGCCACCGAATAGAACCAGCAGCCCTTCTCGCCGCTGCGCGGCCCGGCCTTGCCGGGCTTGCCGCCCGCCCCGCCCGCACCGCCTTCCAGACGTACCTTGACCTTCTCGACGTCGAACTGCTCCGGCACTTCCAGGCGTACCACGCCGCCAGGTGCGCCGGTCTGGCCATCGGCGCCATCCTGCCCGTCACCGGCGGATTTGCCGCTGCCCCACAGGCAGCCGGAAGTCTGTGCGCTGCCGCCGTCCAGTCCGTCATAGCCCGGTGCGCCGACACCGCCGCGGACGTCGATCAGCAGGTTCTCCACCGCCACATCCTGCAGCCGCAGCAGCAGATTGCGGCCGCCGCTGGCGGGCTTCTCGAAGCTGCCGGAACTACCTTGCGCGGCGATCACGCTGCCGTCGGCGAGGTTGCCGTGCAGCACTTCGATCTGCAGCGCATCATTGCCAGGGAAAACGCCGATCCGCGCATTCTTCGCCAGGTCCAGCTCGCCGATCTTCAGCTCCTTGACCCGCGACGGGATCAGCAGCGCGCCCTCCGGGCCGACACTGATACGGTCCAGGCTCAGGCTGTCACCCTTCACCGGCAGACGCAGCACGGTGTTGGCTTCCACCGAGACGGTGCCGGCAGCCGAACAGGCCAACGGGGCGAACAGCGCCAGGCCCAGCAGCGACTTACGCATGGGTATCTCCTTCTACGTTTGCGGGTGCCGGTTGTGCCACTGCCGGCTGCGGCAGGGTCGCGAAATGAAAGACGCCGAACAGCAGGATCTGCAGGCGATCCATGCCCGGATGCGGGCGCCCCTGCAGACGCTTGCGCAGCGCCAGGACTTCGAGGATGTGGATCAGCAGGATCAGCGCGCCGGCCGCATTGAGCAGCAGGGCGAAGGGATGTGCGAAGGGTTGGATCAGGTTGGCCAGCACCGCCAGCCAGAACAACAGGGCAATCAGCTTGCCCAGCCCCAACAACGCTTTCATGAAATGCCCCCGGTTTTTTCTTTGCCGGGGAACATACGCCTCTGCTCCCGGCTATGCCAGTGGCAACCGGGAATGACAAAGGGGGCCACCAGGCCCCCTTTGCGGACTACATCACAGCGACTTACTGACGCGTGATCTTGATCTCCACGCGACGGTTCTCGGCGCGGCCTTCTTTGGTCTTGTTGTCCGCGACCGGCTGGCTCTCGCCATAACCGACCACCGACTTGATGCTGCTGGCAGGCACGCCGGCATCGACCAGGTAGTTGGACACGGCGTTGGCGCGGCGCTCGGACAGTTTCTGGTTGTAGGCGTCGGTACCGATGCTATCGGTATGGCCGCCGATATTCAGCTCGGTGCTCGCGGCCTCGCCTTTCAGGCGGGTAGCGATGGTGTCGAGCTTGTCCTTGTCCTGCGCATCGATCTTCGACGAGTCGAAGGCGAAGTGCAGGTCACGCACCACGATGGTCTCTTCCTTGGGCAGCGGAGCCGGAGCAGGCTCAGGAGCCGGCGCAGGCGGCGGGACCTCGGCCACTTGTTCGGCGGCGCCATGTACCCAGCAGTAGGACGCACCCAGCACGCCACCGATCAGGGCTCCCCAACCGGCCCAGGCGCTGCTTTCGATGGAACCCAGACCTGCGCCACCGACACCGCCAACCACGGCGCAAGTCGGCCAATCGGACTTCTGCAGCCCTGCGCAACCGGTGAGCAACGTGCTTACCAGCAGCAGGGGTAAAGCGGTCCTTGTGATGCTCATAAAGTTATGTCTCCTCTAATGATCGGGTCTTGACCGACAATTACCGAGTAAAGACGTGACTGACAGAATGCGCCAGCACTAGGCCATATGGGTGTCACACGCTAGTCTTCGTTCATTATTTTTTGCCTTTTGACGAGCCCGATGATTTCGACACGCACGCCGCAACAAGCCCTCGCCGCCCTGCTCGACCGCTACGCGCCACAGCGCTTGCTGCTGGTGGGCGCCAGCCAGATACCGGCCGTGGATGCCTTCCTCGCGGCGCATCCGGATTGCGAGCTGTTCCACGCCGATGCCGGCGCATTGCCAGCGGAGCTGGCCGCTCAGCGCTACGACCTGGCGCTGCTGGCCGACTGCCTGGAGCACTTGCCGCGCCGCGAGGCACAGCAACTGGTGGGCGGTATCCGCAACCTCAACAGCAGCCGCGTGGCCGTACTGGTCGACCTCGACGCCGCCCAGGCGCAGGATGCGGACTTCTACGCCCTGGCCATGCAGGCCAGCGAGCGCTTCCAGCGCGACGCCCAGGTGATCACGCTGTTCACCTACGATCTGCACGAATACAAACAGGTCCCGGACTGGCTCAACGCGAAGTTCTGGGCCAACCCGGAAAACTTCGGCAAGTACTGGTGGTGACCATGATCGAACCGACCTGCCCCTGCGGCAGCGGCCGTCCATTACCGGACTGCTGCGGGCGCTTCCATGCCGGCGTCGCGGCC
Organism: Pseudomonas sp. AU12215; assembly: GCF_001675465.2. Taxonomy (NCBI): domain Bacteria; kingdom Pseudomonadati; phylum Pseudomonadota; class Gammaproteobacteria; order Pseudomonadales; family Pseudomonadaceae; genus Pseudomonas; species Pseudomonas sp. AU12215. Next base: position 379 of record NZ_MACM02000091.1, on the reverse strand, counting down.
CCCACCGCAGAGGCGCTGATGCGCTCGCGCTACAGCGCCTACGCGCTGGGCCTGGTGGATTACCTGCGCGACACGACGCTGCCGGCCCAGCAGCAGGGGCTGGACCTGGAGGCGATCCGTACCTGGAGCCTGGGCAGCACCTGGCTGGGTTTGGAAGTGGTCAGCCATGAAGTGCTCGGCGGCCAGCCGGAGCACGCGCGGGTGACCTTCATCGCGCGCTGGCACGACGCCGGCGGCGAGCACAGCCATCGCGAATGCTCGGGATTCGTCCAGCGCGACGGCCGCTGGTACTTCCTCGACCCCACCGTGCCGATGAAGCTGGGGCGCAATGACCCCTGCCCCTGCGGTGCCGGCGGCAAGCTGAAGAAATGCTGCGGCC
>NZ_MACM02000090.1:0-1121 GCF_001675465.2 Pseudomonas sp. AU12215 | reverse complement strand
CTGATCCAGTAACCCCAGGCCGATGAGAAGCCCATGTAGTCGCCGAAACCGGCCTTGGCGTAAGCGTACACCCCGCCGTCGAGTTGGGGCTTGCGGTTGGCCAGGGTCTGGAAGACGAATGCCAGGGTCAGCATGCCGACCGCGGTGATGGCCCAACCGATGAGAATGGCGCCGACGTCTGCACTGGCCGCCATGTTTTGTGGCAGGGAGAAAATGCCCCCGCCGATCATGGATCCTACGACCAGCGCTGTCAGCGCGCCGAGTCGTAGTTTTTGGCTGCTTTCTTGCGGCATAAATAAGCTTCCTTGTAGTTCTGTGGAGAATTATTAAGCCATCTTCTATGGGGGAGGGGCCGTGAGGCAGATCAATAATTGTTTAGTGGAAAGATGTTACTGCCATGGGGGGTGTGATTCGGATAAGATCTCGGAAGTAGAAGAAAAATGGCGTGTTTTCTGGTTGGCGAGCAATTTTCTGTGGGTGAGAGTAGGTTGGTTTGTGGTATTTTAGTGGCGATCTAAGATGTTTTTCGTAGTAGGGTTAAGACCCTGATTGCTTCGATGGGGTGACAGGCTTTTGGTTTTACTTGTGTTTGAATGAATGGCACCTGAGGACAAAAATATGTTCTTTGGGCCGCTTTTGGTTCTGGCGGAATTTTAGTACTTTTGTCGAGCGCTACTTGCCGTATTTTTGCTTGTCGCGCTTGATCTGTTTGTTCGAATCTGATGTGCGCTGGAGGTGTTTCTTGGGTAAGTATTTCGTTGCTATTCTGGTTTTTGTAGGTGGGCTTTCAGGCTGCTCAACTCCATCTGCGATTGTGCTAAATGACGGGCGGGAACTGCAGACGCTTGATACGCCACGCTATGATTCAAAAAGTGGATTTTATGAGTTTAGAGAGCTTGATGGTAAGTTGCAGAGAGTTAATAAGGATCAAGTTAAGACGATAAAAGATCTGAAGTGAATCGGCAGAAATGCCAGCTATATGGCTGGCGTTTCCAAGAAACGTTCGTATCTCTGGTTATGATGGGCGGTTGCAGAAGCTGAGTGCAACACGGTTACTGGATTGAAGCAGGTGCATCATGCTGCAACGCCACTACCTCTGTCATGACCTCAATCGGGCATTT
>NZ_MACM02000089.1:0-5885 GCF_001675465.2 Pseudomonas sp. AU12215 | reverse complement strand
GCTTGAACTCGGGGCTGTATCTCTTGCGCTTGGACATGAACACTCCTTCAGCTCAGCGTGAGCTTACTCGAAAGTGTCCGTGCTAACGGGGTAGAACCCCTTGCTGTTGTCGGGTTGCACCAGCATCACCCAGAACAATATCTCCAGTTGGTACCAACTGCGCGAAAGTGATCCGCCCACCTACGCCGTGGGGATAGCAGGCTTCGATGGAAAACTCGAAGACCCACATGGCCAGCGTCTAACGCTTCGATTCCGAGATGCGGCAACCAAGACCCATGCGGTAGAAATCACGATCAGGAACGGCTTCAAGAACGATGGAACCTTCGTTCTGCCGCTGACGCCTCGTGGCTACGAGCTGTACCAGTTCGAACTGCAGTATTTCAGCCATGAGGTCCAGGTTGAGTCCGGTGAATACCGGAGCTCGTGCACATACTCGGGGGGGGAGGAAGGCAAGCGCTCGAAGAGTTACACAGCCACCAACACTTCGACCTGCAGCTCGGGACCAGTGACCTATACCGAGGAGCGATTCGCCACCTACATCTCACCCAAGTTCTCGGCACCCTTCAAGCTCAGCCCGAACAGGACCTCATACATCGGCAACTTCCTGGTTCAGTGCGATTTCCAGATTGCTTACAGCCGGAACTCCGCACAGTCATGCTGGCTGAACTACGGCATGGGTGATACGGCCCCTGTGAGGCAAGCGATAACAAAGGGCAACTATCCCCCGCTCGCTATCGTCCCCTTGGAAGTGGGGGCTATTGAAAGTCAGATTCACTCAGCCTATTGAGTGCCAGCAAACTGGATTAACCACTCCCGAAATCAGGAACCAAACGATGCCCCCGGGGCTAGCCACACTCAGCACACTCTCCGGATCGCCCCGCACTTCTTCAATGAACGTTGTTGGACTCGACAAATCACATTCCCGGAAGACCTAGAAGTAAGGTTGGTCGTCTAACGAGCAAATGCAGTGATCACCTAGGACATCCGCATGGCGTTCCAGCACTCGCAGCGCCGAGACATCGTCCCGATCTACGAAGAGTACGCGTATTTGGTAGGTGCGACGGATTGGCAGGAGGCACTGGCCACCTTCATATCGGAGCTTCTGGCGGCGTACGATCGATATGGCAAGCACCATCTGCCAGTGATGATATACCTGGAGGCCCAGCTGGGGTGTGGGGCCAATGAAGGAGCTAACGCTGAGCGGAGTCAAAGCTGTGTATAGAGAGGCGATTGACCCTGCGGCCCCAAATGCAGAGTGGGCCAGCTGGTGGGCGGCTGTGGCCACAGAAGCTCGCACCGTAGTGTCGGCGCCGACGGAAAAGGCAGCAGGAGAGATCATCGCCTGGTGGCACAGGGAGTGGAGTGCAGTCGAAGACCACCCTAGCGCCTGCGCTCTGCGGCCCGAAAACTCAAGACCTAATCTCCGCACCTAACTTCTCTTCCCACCGTGGGTTTTACGAGCCACGGCGCCTGGTCGCCTAAGGCCTGGATAGCACTACGCCACCCCTCTCGGATATCCTCCGGCCACGCAAACCTGAACGAGCAAGGACGACCGCATGCGCAAGCTGTTCCAGATCTGGCTATTCCTGACCATCTGCTCCATGACGGTCTACACCCCTTTCTACCTATTCGGGAACAACGCCCTCGACGCGGTAGAAGAGGTCACACCCGAAGATTTGATCCCATTCACCGGGTACAGAGGCCAGGACGATGAGCGCGTAGCAAATGCCCTGCGAGCCACCGGGATCGACACCTCCATGGAGTTGGAGGACGCACTGGAAGACAACAAGCTGCTCTCCAATGTGGAAATCCGCTACGCCACAGACCCTCAGTTGGTCCGTACCTCTATGGCTACCGGGCTGTCTATTGTTGAGGCAGTCGCAGACGCCGGAGATGGCCTGCAGCTGCGAATTGTCTTCACTGTGATCCCGAAACGCTTCCTAAAGTCCTGGACAATGGTGAACGGGGTGCTGGGCATGCAGATCAGTGACGGCAAACACTCCTACGAGATGCTTGAAGACCTGAACGATCAAGTCCACCTCTACGCACTTTTTGAGAAGTCTGGTCGAGCAGGTACCGAATCTGTCCAAAGGATGAAAGGCCGATTCAAGGTGTTATTGGCAGCCACAGAAGAGAGAGAGCGCGCGCGGCAGAGCGATCAGGCCGGCATCTCTCAAGCGGCCATTCCAAATCCGCTGGCAAATAGCGCGGCCACGGGGAGCGAGAACAGCACTAGCCCGCAGCAGCCAAGCCGCAATACGGCTGCCATCTCGACCGAGGATTACCTGAGAGGCTACAACGACCAACTCAATAAGGCCGATTCTGGAGCGCCGGCCAAAGCTCAGGCGTTCCAGTCGTCCCAACAGCCAAGCTCCGTCCTGTCTGCTGATGACCAAGCCGTTGGCGATGGCCACACTGCCGGCCCGACTAGCCGGCCAGGCCAGCTCACGCGGGCAGGAAATTACAGCATCGAAAAGATCGTGATCTTCCAGTTCGATGGCAAGCCCGCTTACTGCGCAGATGAAGGTATCGACGGACCGAACTGTCATGGAGACGCTTCGTCCTGGATCGGGGCGGGCACCCATGAGGACTACATGGACCCGGGCAGCTCCATTTGCATCGCCGGGGAGCCGGGGTGTCATTTGCCCCAGCACTTCCCGGCAGACATCCGGGGTTGAAATGAGAGGGGCTCATGTAGAGCCCCCGCTTCAGACTCGGTGCGCAAAGGTTGCCCTATCATTGGTTCAAATGTTTCCGGAGAGTGAGATTGAAGACAGGCCCCTTCGCCATGGCATTCGCTCTGGTCAAACCTTTCCTCGTCGTCTGGCGCACGATCGAGGTCGGCAAGTCGCTGCTGGTCTACGACGGTGCGATTGTCCTGGTCGAAGACAAGGAGGCTTGTGAAGCGCTCAATCCGCCAGCCGAGGATGGCTGCCGCATGAAAGGTCGCCTTGAGGCAAACATTAATCATACCTGGCGGCTGCAACCCATCCGGGTCGATGTTTATCCGCATGACCTCCGCCCCCTTCACCTATCGAGCAGACGACTACCGCATTTCTCGCATCGAGCCGGCCGTAATCGCGCTTCTCGTAGTGATATTGGCCCTCGCCCTATTGGGCCCGTTCGTAACCTGGCGAGATAGCTAGCATGAGCACGCTACCAGGCTTGAACCCGGGAAAGGCTCTGATGGCTGATCTCCGGGCCTTTCAGATGGTAAAGAATGTCGGTTGCCTCAAGGACGGGGCACATGCCGCATCTGTGCTAATGGAGGCTCATTTCGACCAGATCCTGAAACAGGTAAAAGCCGGCGACTGGGGTGCGCTCAACAATCTCTGTACCCTCTGCAGCAACTCGACTGAGGTCAACCTGCTGCGCCGCTATTTCATCTTGTTTCTGCCGGTGACTTTCAAGGCCGACGGAAAATACATGCGGGACAAGGCGCCCTATGACGAAGTTCGGGTGCGCAGGCTACTGGTCAGCCCTGCCATCTACAAGCGCCTCGAGGCAACAAAGCTGGTCATCACCCTAGACACCTTGGAAAAGATCCAGGTGGCCATAGAGCCGGTGGCAGCGAACTGGCGGCGCTACCTGCTCGACTATCTGAAATGGCCCCGGACAGACGCCCCAGTAGGCCTAGGCGCTCTGTTCGATGTGGAATGGGTTACCGCCGGCATGCTCGCGCACCATGGCTACCACGTGGGCCAATATGGCGAGCCCCGGCACACTCGGCTTCGGATACTTGAACAACTCCTGAAGTCGGACTTGCACAACACTCCCTTCTCTGAAGCCTATCTTCGGGAATGGGGTGGTCCCGGAGGCCTTGTGCGGCTACTCAAAATAGCGAACACCATCGCCGCACTGTGTCGCAACGCCAGGCGCAAGCCGGGGAATTTCCAGGCTGCAATTCAGGAGTGGGAATCGGACTTGGAGTACCTCCACGACACTCACTTCGTTCAGTTCCTAAAGACGCCATTAGGGACATGGCCCACAATCTAACGACGGGAGAAACCCGCCCCAGTATCGATCTTGAGTAACGCTCTCTTCAGCCTTGGCGAGAAGCACGCAGCCAAAAATGAAAATGCTGCCCGGAGGCGGCTGTCAAGTTAGGAGTGCATGTTTACTTCTTCCCGGCCAGTCGACTGCCCCTACTACCTTAAATCCGGCGTTACCTCTCTACATCTGCATCAAACAGAGATTTCATTCAAAAAAATCTCAGTTCTACATCACTGCAATGACATACCACCAGGGAACCTTCCGACCATGTCACTGCATTGCCCTAGCTGCCGCTCGCTCAGGATCTCCTCAGCAAACCCCGCCATGAAGCTCGGCATTATTGCCGGAACGCTTTGTGGCGCAGCTCGCGGTGCCTCAGTTGCGCTAGCAGCGAACCGGGTAGGACTAACCAGTCCTTACATGAGCCCCCTGAGCCTCTCTCTCGGATCTATTTCTGGAGCGATTCTCGGAGGTCTGACCGGCGCCATCAGTGGTTGCACACTCGGCGCTCAAGTTGGCAAGCAACTCGATCACTACGCACTAGCCAACAACATCTGCCTAAGCTGCGGCACTCGCTTCAACCTGCCGATCTGATCGGATCTCACCTTTCCTCCCCCCCTTAAATACCCGCCGGTGCTGCGCATGACGCAGCGCTGTATGCCGGCTATTGCCCAAAAGGAAACTCATCATGGCTCATCTCGTAGAAAGCATGGCATACGTCGACGCAACTCCCTGGCACGGTCTGGGTAGTCGCCTCTCCCCGAAACAACTGCTGGAAGTCAGGCTGCGTGAGGCCGGTAAGGATTGGCAGATAGAGGAAAATCCGGTCCACTTCAGAGCGGACGCGAATGGTCACCTAGGCAGCATCCACTCCTCCCCCGAGCAGAAGGTGCTCTACTGCTCCGATACGAAAGAACCTCTCTCGGCAGTCTCGCAACGTGCGCCGCTGGAGTTAGAAACCCGCAGCGTCGATTGGCTAGCCGGCGTACAACCGCCACGCAGCTACTAGCATCTTGTAGACGGCACGCTGTTGACTCCTGTGAAGTAGTCAAATGCCTTGAGATTCTGTGATAGGACAGAGACAGCGGTCAGGGAGAATTAAGCGCTGCTCTATCTGATAGCACTCTCTTGTTGGAGCCTGCAGTGTTAGCGCAGGCTCCGTAAACGTCCGTCAAAGAATCGACAATGGATACTCAATGATCAGACGCAGATCGTTCAGATCACCCTCGCCTTGATCAGAGTTCGCCCGGTGCCACGCCTGGCGTAGACGCATGGACAGATCTTTCATTGGCCCTGACTGCACCACGTATTTCGCCTCGAGGTTCAGTTCGTGGTGCTTCCCGTCATCACCATAGCGATTGCGATAGGCGCTATCGGCGCCTACCTTGCTACCGTCGATATCATCGCCTTTGACGTAGCGCGCCATCAGGTTTAGTCCAGGAACACCGTAAGCCCCCAAGTTAAGGTCGTAGCGGGCCTGCCACGAGCGCTCACCCGGGCCATTGAAGTCCGAGTACTGTATGGCATTACTCAGCCACACCGAATCGCCCTTGTTGCCAGCACCGTTACCAAACGCGATGGTGTCAAATGGCGTGTCGCCATGTACCTTTTGATACGCCAACGTGATTTTGTGGGCACCGAGAAAGCTATAGCCTGCTGCCATGGACCAGGTGGTGTTATTGATCTCGCCTGCATCAGCCTTGCCGGCATCTAGGGTGCGGTACAGATTGAAATCCAGGCTTAGTACCTGACTGCTAACCAGTGGCAGGAGATAATTGGCACTGGTGTAATACGGGTTCTACCCCGTTAGCACGGACACTTTCGAGTAAGCTCACGCTGAGCTGAAGGAGTGTTCATGTCCAAGCGCAAGAGATACAGCCCCGAGTTCAAGC
>NZ_MACM02000088.1:0-3538 GCF_001675465.2 Pseudomonas sp. AU12215 | reverse complement strand
AAATGCCCGATTGAGGTCATGACAGAGGTAGTGGCGTTGCAGCATGATGCACCTGCTTCAATCCAGTAACCGTGTTGCACTCAGCTTCTGCAACCGCCGAGGTATTCTTTATTCTCTTCGGCAACAGGGCTCTGCTTGCCAAGCTAAATGCCTATGTGTCAGGCGTAGTTCAGGGTATAGAGAAGGCTGACTTGGAGCCTGAGCACTCTGCGCTATTGGTGAAGGATGGCGTACCAACCCGTGCTCATATCCCTGAGTGGGTAAGAAGAGCTGTATTTTTCCGTGATCGCGGAATGTGTGCGTCATGTAACAAAGACCTGAGCGGGTTGGTGACAATAGCTACCCCAAAACATTTCGACCATATCGTTCCCCTTGCGGAGGGAGGGATTAACGATGTAACGAACATGCAGCTTCTCTGTGATGCGTGCAACCTCGTCAAAGGCCGAAAGCTGGTTAAAACATCTAGTAGATACGAAGCGTGGTACACGTGAGTTTCAAATGAATTTAGGGCGGTTGATTTATTAAGGGGTGTGCTTGAAGTAAAGCTTGATTAGTTAACCAGAGAGGCTTGTGGTTAGCGGATACTTCGATAATGGGAGGTATGGCGTTGCGAGGTGACATCATGCGCGCGGTCAAGCGTGCCCACACTGGGCCGGAGATCATCGTTCGCCAAGCGTTGCATGCTCTGGGGCTCAGGTTCCGTCTGCATCGACGAGATCTCCCGGGTTCGCCGGACATAGTCCTGCCGCGATTTCGGACGGTGGTCTTCGTGCATGGGTGTTTCTGGCATCGACATCCTGGCTGCCGCTACGCGAGCACGCCGAAGACTAGGCAGGAATACTGGCTTCCCAAGTTTGGGGCAAACGTTCAGCGTGATGCAAAAAAAGAAGCCCAGCTACGAGAGCTGGGCTGGCGTGTATTGGTGATCTGGGAATGCGAAACTCGCAAGCCTGCAGAGCTTGAGGGGCGAATCAGGCGGGAATTTCCTGGCGCCGGTTCTGCTCGTACCTCTCGACATGGCGCATGAGACTTTCACCGATCACTTCACCCAGTCGGACCGGTACGGCATTGCCAATCATCCGACCCACTGCTTTGAACGTGATGTCTTTCGGCGGCATGAACTCATAATCCCTGGGGAAGGACTGCAAGATCGCCGCTTCTCGAAGAGACAATGCGCGGGCCTGCTCGTAATGGCCAAATCGACCATTACCAAAGCCATAGCAGAGTGTGGTCATCGTGGGGCTCGGCTCATCTCTCTTCATTCGGCCATAGACACTGGGGTAGGTTTTGCCGCTGGCCTTGCGGTGGCATTCTGCGACGAGGTGCGGTGGCCAATCCCGCCATGTACCTCCTTCACGAGAGTGCAGGATTCGCTGGAGATTGATCGGGGTCAGCGTAGCGGCGCGATGCATCGGATCATCCGGGTCGCAATCACCTGCTGCGATTCGGGGTAAATCACCGATCATTTCCATGACGCTGACAGGTGCATCACGGTGAGTGGGCTCAATGAGTTTGATCGGACCGAGCCTCGATGCCAGCAATACATGGCGACGCCGGTGCTGAGGTAGACCGTATTCAACGCAAGCCACACGGTTGGCCCACACTTTATAGCCCTGCCGCTCAAGGTTTTTCACGAAGTCGCCATAGACCTTGTGCTTGGTCACGTCTGGTACGTTTTCCATCGTGACCAGCTCCGGCTTGACCTGCCGGATCAGGCGCGCAAAATGATAGAGTAGTGGCCACTTGCTATCACTGCTGGTGTCCCGCCCTTGGTTGTAGGTGGAGAAGGGTTGGCAGGGCGCGCAGCCAGCAAGCAAGCGGTAACGGCCTTCGACTCTCGGGTACCAGGCGCTCAATTCCCTCTTGGTGAGTTTCTTGACGTCTTTGGCCACGAATACTGCATCATTGTTGACTTCGTAGGCGTGCTTGCACTGGGCCTCGATGTCGTAGCCGGCGTGGACGTCGATACCGGCATTACGCATGCCAGCGGTAAGGCCGCCAGCGCCACAAAAGAGGTCAACTGCATCAATCATAGGGTGAATCTTCTTTCAAGCGAGGCGCATTTTAGTCACTCGAGGTTTCAAGTCGAGTGTCGGTTCTGTCGGGTAAGCCCATCCATCCTGGATGCGGAACATGACTTCGTCTTTCAGGAAGACATGAGCCGGATATTCGGTGATCTGATAACCCAATAGACTGACGACACCTGGCTCGAGATACTCAATGAGCTGGACTTCCCAAACGAAAACACCGTGCTCGGTTTCAAGCTCGAACGGGGTGGAGTACTTCACCCAATCGTTGCCGGAACGCTCGCCGTCGTTGCTCTCAAGCTCTTCGATACCCTCGGACAGAAGGGGAAATTCTTGGCCATCCATCACGTAGCTGCCGTCGGTGCAGATCTCGATCCAGTACATTTCTAGTCATCCTTGGCATCGGTTGTGCGAGATCATCGATCACGTGGCGCGTCACGTCAATTGTCAGGTTGCGATCGCTGCTTGGTGGCTAAGTGCCATTGAGGCCGCTAGGGTGCTAGTGAAGCCGTCCTCCATCGACAGGATGGTCTCTGCAGTGATAGCTGCAAGTGAGCGTGCCATGTTGTTCCCGAGAGAGAGATTCCAGGGCATCCGTCCAGATATTAGTCGTTTAGAGGCTGCGAGAGTTGCATTGGATCGGGCTGTCAATGCGGAGCGTTCGATGCGGTGGTGCTTGACTCTGTGGGGGCGCTTCGTCCGGATGCGAGATGGCTATCGATGCGTGCATTGCGAGTCTTCGCAAGGTATCCAGGCGCATCATATTTTTCGTCGTGCCACTTTTCCGGATGGTAAGTACGAGCTGGGCAACGGAATCACTCTTTGCCGAACATGCCATAAATCCTTGCACGTCCAGTTCAATGGGCGGCCTCTCGATAGAGAGCCGCTCAACGAACGCGGTGGTGACGACCAGGATGAAATGGCTTATCTCTACGGTCGCCTTGATGTCGATGCTGACGACCGAGGGCTCGATAAGGAGCGCTTCTATTTCATCAGCGACCGGATGTTGGAGTACTTCATAGCGATGCAGGGATACGAGCCGCTTCTTCAGGCCGTACAGGCAGGGGAGACGAGTCGCATACATTTTGCGCACTCCATATGGCGGAGCATGTCAGAGCATTTCTATCAGACTGTCTATGGTCAGATCCTGGGTGCTGCATTCGCTACTGACCAGTAAATCCGACCTTTCGCCATTTGTTTATGCGACCAGTATGGATGATTTCATATGGAAGGGGACGCGCATGAGTTCTTTCATCCTGCTCGCGCTATAGGCAAGTAGACTCTTCCGATTGTCGGAGTGGATTCCGAGAGGCCGTTTTTAACGGACATGGTGGAGCCGCTTGCTGTACTGAGGTACTGGAAAGATAGTCCTGGCGGCCTTCATTTTTAGAAATTTGGCTTCGGGCGTCGGAGTGGGCGGCCGCAAAAACTGAGTGCAACACCCGACCATTTCGGTAAGGTGTTGCCCCATGTCCTATCACGAACTCAGCGCCACAGAGCGCGTCACGATC
>NZ_MACM02000087.1:0-20446 GCF_001675465.2 Pseudomonas sp. AU12215 | reverse complement strand
CCARCCRWKACTGCCGCCGTTTGTGGCGTAGCCGCAGATGGTTCCACTCGGCACGTCTCCTCCATTAGAACGCCACACACCGGATTGGCAAGATAGTGTGACCCCTGAGCCGTCGGCGCTTTTGGCGAGTAGTTTGCTATCCCCACAGGCGGTGCCAGCAGTCGCGACACCACCAATCGAGATGTACTCATTGGTGGAAATGCGGCCTGTGGCTGTCATGTTGCCGAAGGCGACTACCTGACCGCCGACCAATGTGCCGCCGGTGGCCAGGCCCTTGTTGTTGTAGATCCGCACCCAGTCCGCGTCGGACTGGTAGATGCCGCCTCCCCACTTTTCGCTGTACCAGCCTGTATCGCCTCGGGTTCTGAACCACCCCCCCGTGTACGTCTCTCCGGTCACGTTGGCGGTGGCGGCAGTTACCGTGCCTGTAGCAGTGACGTTTCGCGCGCTGACGTCGGCGCCAGTAGTGACGTTCCCCGTCGCGGTTATCGCTGCGGCGTTGTTGATGTTGTGCCCCCCGACGTTGAAGTCGGTGTTCATCGTGTTGAATTCCGGGTGGCCTGGCACAGCATTCCGATACAGGTAGTCGTTGGCCAGCTCGCCATCCATGAGGAACAGTGCGCTGGCGGTATGGCCTGCTCCCGGGTTGATCGAGTAGTTGCTCAGGGCCACTTGCCATCCGCCGCGGATACCCTGGATGACGTTGGGGCTGAGCGTCGAGATGAACCCGCCAGGTCCCCCAAGGTTCTCCGCGATGGTGCGGATCCCGGTCTCAGGGATCGTCTGGCCGCCAGTGGTCACGACGATTGCTTCCAGCTGGTTCGCATTCGGCTTTCTGGCCAGGCCGATGATCGTCTGGCCGAAGGCGTTGGTGTCGGTGAACCCGGCCGGCAGGTAGTTGGTGTTCTGCAGCATGGTCACGGTGACCTGGACAGGCGCGGTTGCAGTCGCGTTCGCGAGCACGACGGCGAAGTTGTCCTTCAGATACTTCGAGAATGCTTCCGCGAACGTCTGCTGCTTGTCGGCAGCGATGCGGTAGCTCTGCTGGTTGGACATGTTGACCATCCAGAGCATTGCCACAGTGACGAGTACGGCGAGGACGATGAGCCCCATCGCCGCGTCGACGCTGAGTAGGCCTGCCTGCCGGCGCTTATTGATCATTCCAGAGACTCCTCGAGGATTGCTGGGCAATGTCTTGCTCCAGCAGTTGGATGTCCCCCTGCCGGATTTTTTCGCGAATGGAAGGTGCATCTGCGCCAGTCAGTGATAGGCACTGGAGCTTCAGGCGTCTGGCACCCTTCGAATCGGTCTGGAGGGTTTGGTGGATGACGGCGACCAGGCCCTGGGAGAGGACCTGGAGCGCGTTCGAGAGCAAGGGCTGTGCAAGAACCGCGAGCCTTTCGATGCCCAGGGCCGCGTTGCCCGAGTGCCCGGTGCAGATGATGAAGTGCCCGTTGATCGAAGCCTGGATCACCAGCATCGCTGTTTTGGAGTCACGGACCTCGCCCACTAGGATGATCTCCGCCCGCGTGCGCAGCGCTCGGATGAGCGCTTCCTCATAGCCGCCTTGCTTGCGTGAGACTGGCACCTGCACGCAACGCCCAGGGCCGTGGACGCCATGCAGTAGGGGTTCGGGAGGGTCCTCGACGGTGAGGGCTACGCCGCCGTGAACCTCAAGCCGGGCCTTCACCAAGGATGCAGCGCTGGAGGTTTTGCCGGAACCCATCTCGCCGCAGAAAAAGACCAGGCCGCGAGTGAACTCGTCCAATAGGCTCTCGTGCAGCTGATCAGGAAGTCCCAGGTCGTCGAGCGGGAGAATCTTGACGGCCGACTTGTTCAGCACGAACAACGGTTTGGCGTTCACGTCCTGCAGCTGGGTGACGCGAAGGACCACGTCGTCTACCAGCAGGGAGAACTCAGGCTCCTGAGTGGCATTGTGGTGCTCCTGGCAGCGCTCCCGCAGCTGCTGGATCTCGACCTCCCATTCGGCTGGTGCCTGAACGCGACGGGGCTGCCCAGGCAGCCCCTTCACGTCCGAGAAGCCGTCGCCGAGGTACAGGTCGACGAACTGTGCTTCGGAGATGAATCCCACACGCTCCCCCTTAGTAGGTCGTCCAGGCGATGGTGTTGGAGTCGGAGGAGCAGCTGGTGGTAGCCGCGGCGCCCAGGATCTCACCGGCCGTAGAAGTCCCGCCGTTGATCGCCGTGCTGGTCTGCTTGTCCTTGGCGATTTTCGTCACCAGGGTGATGCAGGCGCTCTTCGGCACGTTCGTCTCGGTGAGCGTGAAGGTCATGCCATTGCTCACGTTGGTGACGGATCCGTTCCACTGGTTGGTCAGCGTCGAGCCCGAGACCCCCATCGAGCCAGTACCGTCGATGGCGATCAGGGAGGGCACGAGGTTGGTGCCGGAGGTGCCGTAGCCAGTCGAACCCTTAAGCTTCTTGGTATTGCCGATGATGGTGGTGATGTTGCTTTGCTCGATCGCGACGTCGGAGCCGGAGAGCATCTTGAAGCCCAGGTAGGCGATGAAGCCCAGGGCGATCGCGATCAGCATCAGCCACATGACGCCGTCGATGGAGAGGAAGCCGCGCTGCTTGTTGTGGCGAGAGATTGCCATTGGTTGTACCTCGTTATGGTTGATCAGTGTTGGATTGAATCCATGAGCCCCAAGGCCAACTGGAAGATGCCCACCACGACCAGGATCATGAGCAAGCCCATGAGGATGGCCGAGACGGTTACCAGGGCGCCGGAGATCGCCTCTACGCGCTTGAGCATCTGTTCCAACCAGCGGTTGGCGAACCGTTCCATCGACTTGGCAAAGCCCTTGCGGGTGGCAAGTACCTGGAGGAAGTGGATGGCCATTGCATCGGGGAACTGGTGGCCGGCAAGACGCAGCGCAGTGCCGAAGTCTTTGCCGGAGCTGACGCCGTAGTGGATCGCGTCGATGCGCTCGCGAAGCCAGGGGGCTGCGCTGCGCTTCAGGATGGTCAGTGCGTTGAGCTGGCTGATGCCGGCGCGGAGCATCACCGACATGTTGAGAAGGAAGATCGAGCCCTGCAGGACCTTGTAGATTGACCAGGGCGGTATCGACTCCAGTCGAATTCGAGCCTTCTGCAGGAACGCGCTGAACTTCACTTTCATGACTGGGCTGTTACTGCTGATCTGCAGCCCGCAGAAGTAGGGCAAGGTCGTGATCGACAGCACGACAAGCGTCAGGGTTACGATGACGATCGCCAAACCGTAGTGGGTGACCAGGTTGGACAGGGCATAGAGGACTGCCGGCACGCCGGTCCAGTTTTCAGGATCCTGACGCTGCGACATGGAAGGAACCATCCAGCCGGCGATCACATACATGAGCGCGCCCATCAAGCTCCAGGTGAGGGACGGAAGTGCAACGACCGACTTCACCAGGCTGGCGATGCGCTGCCTGGCTTCGATGATCCGCACGCAGTCGCGGAAGGCCTGGATGAGGTTGCCGGTTTCCTCCCCCGATTCGATCAGCGAGGACTCGTCGAATGGGATGTAGCTGCGACAGGCCTCCGCCACAGGCTTGCCGCCACGCACCAGCATTGCGACCTGGCCGCACACAATCGAGACGGGATGGAGCTCCTTCCCGTCGTTGCTGAAGGCTTTCTCGACGGTCTCCAGTGCTTCTTCAATCGGGATGCCGTCCTCGAGGACGCCCATCAGGCTCTCGTAGAACTGGATCCGCTCGTTCTTGCCGAACTGCTTGATGTAGAAGGTTTCCACCCAGCCATGCGCGGCCTCGCGTAAGCCTGCCCACAGATCAAGGAGCAGATCACGCATGCGTCAGCTCCACCAACTGGCGGTCGAAATCCAAGGGGCCGACGATGGTTTCGGCGTGCCGAGGATCAATGAGGCCACTTGCGATCTTCTGGGTGGCATGGGTGATTTTGGTGATACCGCCCATTTCCTTCACCCAATGACGGCGCGCCGCGCTGGCTCCCTTCTCGACGAAGGTCTTCATGAACAGCAAGTCGGACAACAGCACTTCGGCTACGACGGTTCGATCAACCACACCCAGGTGCTTGCAATGGGAACAGCCTTCGCCGTGCAGGTTGACCTGGTCGACGATGCCCAGCTGCTCCAGGCGCAGCCTCAGGTTATGATCGATCGTGTCAAGGTTATCGCGCAGAGGGATTCTGCAGGAGGGGCACAGAACCGGCAGGAGTGACTGGTTGATGATCCCCGTGGTGAGCGCCGGATCGGTGACCAGGTAGCTGGGAACGCCCATATCCATCAGTCGCTGGATCGATGCAACTGCGTTGTTAGTGTGCAGCGTCGACCACACCAGGTGGCCGGTCATACCACCGCTGTATGCGGCCTGCGCCGACTCCAGGTCACGCAGCTCACCAAACATCAGAATGTCCGGGTCCAGGCGGACGGTGTTCTTGATGCCGTCCTTCCAAGTCTCCCCGGCGCCCAGGGGGGATTGGTTCGCCTTCAGTGGATATTCGGGCGGATCCTCCAGAGTGAGGATGTGGCGCGTACCTTCGGTCTCATCATGGAGCAGGTTCAGGTTGACCTGCAGACTCTTCGACTTACCGGAACCGGTGGGACCGGTGATCAGGTTGATGCCATAGGGCAGGCTGCGAAGACGGGCGAACTGCTCAATCTGCGACGGCAAGAAGCCCAGCTCCTTGAGCGACTTCTTGGACTCGTCGTCGTAGAGCAAACGCATGATCATCAGCGGCCCCTCGACCAAGGGGCGAGTGGCGATCCGGGCGCCAAACAGGCCCAGCTGTTTCACGAACTCGCGGCTGACGCGCCCATCCTGCGGGATCTGCGGCTGGTAGTGGTCCTTGGAGACGTCGCACATGCTGTTGTAGAGCGCGGAGCACAGCTCACGCCCTACCTGGCTCTTCTCCTGCGCGGCCTCCCAGAGGAGCCCATGGATCCGGTATTTGATCTTGGTGATGTCATGGCCAACTACAACATGGATGTCGCTCGCAGCGCGGCGGTGGGCGTCCCCCAGCATCGCGAGTGCCTGCGCCTGGCGGTCAGTTTCCACCTGAGCGTTGAAGCCACCTTGAATGGAGGTCTGGTACAGCGCCTTGATGTCAGACAGTGTCGACTGGACGACTTCAAAGTCGTGATCCTGGCGCTCGAGCTGGTCCATGAAGGCCATGACGTAGTGATCGGTTCGATGCTGCTGGGAGACATGCAGCTTGCCATCGGCGGTCAGGGCCAGTACCTGGCGGAGCTCCTCCTTGACCTCGAAAACACCACCGGGGGCAGTCAATACGCTCACGGGTAAAGCTGTAGGAGGCGACGTTGGCGTGTCCACCTCGACCTGCTCGCCTTCCTGGCCGATGGGGGCAGAAGAAAGATCGGTCATCGCGGTGCTCCTTAGCGTTGAACCGGAAGAAGACCAGGCAGGGCCAGCACTGACGGTGGTGCCGCGGAGGTCTGCTGCAGCGATTGCAAAGCAGGCGTAGGTGCCCTGTCGGAGAAGCCGAGCGGGTAGCGTTTGCCTGCGCGCTCCAGGAACACGCTATCGAGTGTGATCTGACTGACGCGATATCCTCCGGGCAGCTCCTTGCCCACGCTGGCATCCAGCTCGTAGCCGCTGCTGAAAAGCAGGGTGGCCTGCAGGCGACGGCTGGAGCCGGTGATTGCGCGCACCACCGGGAGGTCCGGTTCACCGCTGGCACGGCTCGGCGCCGGCGCTGCAGACTGAGTTGGCTGCTGAATGAAAGCGCCGGGGAATCCGTTCGGTGCTTGCTGGGGACTGCTGGACGTATCCTCGCCATTGCTCTCGCGCTCAGCCTTCAACCGCTCCGCCTTGGCTTTAAAGAGGATGGTTTCGCTCTGCACCTTCCCGAGCTCACCCACGCTGATGCCGGAGAGAGATGCGTCCTCCGCCCAGGCATGGCTCAGGACAAAGCAGGCGGTTGCTGCCAGCCAGAATTGCTTATTTCGCATACAGGTCTCCTGATACCGACCACATCAGGTGGCCGGCCTGGTACTCGGACTTGATCTCGCGCAGCCGCAGCCCTTGAAGCGGGGCGCCGTTGAGTGAGTCGTAGGGAAGGACGCCGCTGACGTAGTTCAGGTCGAACTGCTTCCATTGGGGAGGCGGAGGGGGCGGCGGAGCGGGTTGTCCCGGGAGCGCGGGCTCCTGAGGCACCACGACAGGAACCTCCTTGAGCGTCGGCTCCTGGGAGAAGGCATGCAGCCAGGACGACAGGGCCGCCAGAGCGTCGATCGCTTCCGCGAGCGGCTCGTCACCAGCTGCTGGCAGGGCAAGATCGAACTTCAGCGTTGCGGAGTTTCCTTCGTCGAAGAATGCCGGTCGGTCGGAGAAGTGCCCAGCGCTGGCCGAAATGAGCTCCGCAGCGGTGCTGTTTCCACCGCGCTTGTAGGCAGCCAGGACTTGCGTGCCGTCGCATTGGGCGTTTGCGAAGGTCCAGCCATGGATGCTCGTGGGTAGCTGGTACATTACTCGGCTGCAACCTTCGACGAAGGCTGGGACAGAGGGCCGTTTCGCCCAAGGGTGTTCCAGCGCCTGCAGGGGCTGTTTGGTGCCTGTTTCTTGCTCCAGCCGGGCTTGCTCCTCGAGGCGCTTCCGTTCTGCCTCCAGGCGCGCTTCGCGCGCGATCTGCTCCTGGTGCGCACGCCACTGTGTCCACGCCACAAAGGCGCCGATGACGATCACCGCGATGACGATCAACTGAGCCAGCTCCGCTTTCGACAGCCCGAATACGAGCGGTCGGAGGCGATACTCGCGTTTGAGTTTGGACGGCTGAAGCAGCTCCTGGATGTCCAGGGGCTCACCGCCCATCTCGAATTCTGGCGGGAGGTACTCGTGCTCGAAGTTGATGCCACGGCTGCGCTGTTGTGCAACGCGCCGGCGCACTTCCGCGGCGGTGCCGATGAGATCGCAACCAGGGATGATCCCGCCGTCATGTACGGCTACGACCGCGTAGCGATCCTCATCAGTTTCAACCTGCCAAGCTGCGATCCAAGAGTTGCCGAGCTGACCGGCAAGGGTCGCGGCCAGGCTGTACATGCCCTTGGTCACGCCCTCGGTGCGCGATACGAAGCCTGCCTGGATGATGCGCGGGGTGCGCCGTATGGCGACGATGTCCAGGTCGTTGTCTTCCCCGAACTTGCGCGCTTCTTTCATGTAACCGGTGAGACTGCCCAGCGGGTGCCAGCGCAGGCCGGTCACGAAGTCCCTGCCACGGTACTGAAGGATCTGGACTCGCGAGCCCGTTACCTTGGGAGCGTCAATGCTCATCATCGCCCTTTCAGAAGGTCCAGCAGGTGCGCTGCTTGGAGCTGCACGATACCTGGGTGTGCTGCCCGTCATCGTTGGCAGCCAGGTTGGCGGCTGCCTGCAGGATGTTGGGGACGAACTGGATGCTGCCGTTGAGGTTGTCCGGCAGGACGATCGGAGTTACCAGGACGACCAGGGAGCTGTGAGTCGAGGTGCGGCTGCTGCCGCCTCCCAGGCCAAAGAAGCTCGGACTGCCTACCCCGGACTTGGAGGCGTTCTCGCTGTTCTCGTCGAATCCGGTCAGCACCAGAGTCTCGCCGCTGCGCAGTAGAACCTTGGGTGCTGCGTTCTTGGTGTCGTAGTCGGCGTTCTGCACCTTCGAGCCGTTACTTTCGAACTCCTGGAAGGTGGGTTTGCTGCTCATGCTGAGCGTGATCATCAGCAGCATGTTTTCGCGATCCAGGAGCTTGGGCAGCAACATCATGTTGAAGCCACTGGTGATCGTCGCAGGCGTCAAGGAAGTGCTGGAGCCCACCGATGCAGTAGTCGTAGTTGAGCTGGCAGCGACATAGCTCTTCACGTTGCCGATCTGGATGGGAGCGGGCTGCAGGTTGAGCGTGGTTACCGAGGGGGACCGCACTTCGGTAACGCGGCCTTGCTCGGACAGCGCCTGCAGGATTGCTTTGGTGCCGGCCCAGGGCGAGCTGGAGGTATCTAGGATGCTCCCGGTGGCAGAAATAGCGTCGCTGCTGATGCCAGACACGGTGTTGGACAGCGAGAAGCCCCACTTCCCGGAGACCGACTTGTACACGGCGTCCCAGTTCACGGCGTTCTGGTCCGTGTCGGTAAAGTTCACCTCGGCAACCTTCACATTGAACAGCACCTGGCGGGTGATGGTCCGGTTCGTATCTCGGAGGTAGGCCGCAACTCTGTTCAGGACCTCGGGCCTGTCGCTGACGGTCATCGCGCCTGTCGAGCGAGATAAGAACATGCGCCCTTCCGGTTGGACGCTGAGCATGGCCTGGACGTTCTTCTCGATGTCGGCCAGCAGTGAGGTCTTGATGATGGAGGTGGTGCTCTGGTTGCTTCCGGATTCGCCCGTAGCACCAGAGCTCGTCGACGTACCGCTGTCGCCCGAGCCGGAGCCAGTTGACGTCACCAGTCCAGACTTCACGGTGCTTTCGATGACCTGGTCATCACCAAAGGCCCAGACGTCGAATGTGCGGGTCTCGAAGTAGGTGATTCGAACGCCCTGCAGGTCTGGATCGTAGTTCCAGGACAGGCCAAGGCGAGAAGTTGCCTGGTTGAGCAGCCCGGACACAGGGCCGGAATATTTGATGCCCGCAATCAGGCCGGCGCTGGACAGCCCGATGTCGAAGCTACGCGCGCCGCTGGGGGCGGAGCCGATAACGTTGGCCGGCATCAGGCCGGCCAGGCTGTCTGGGCCAGCGGAGCTGATCGGCGCCGGCGCGCTGTTGTTGCTGCCCGACTGCTTGGAGGACGTCAGGATGCCGGGGTTGAGCGCATCAGGTGCCACCAGTACCGGCAGGCCGGTCTGCTGGGTGATGTACTGGGCCACTTCGGTGATCGACACGGCCGACACGGGCCGGTAGGCAATGTCGTGGTCCTTGCCGAAGGGAAGCCCGCGCTTGGTCACCAGCGGCTGGGTCGATACCCATGGCTTGTTGCTGAAGACGACGGTATCGCGAGCTTGCTCGGGCTGCAGGTTCTGCAGGTATTTGGTGTACTGCCCTGCGGATTTACCCTCGAGCTCAGCGCGAGCAACAGAATCGTTCACGCGCTGCAGCGAGCAGCTGCTCATGAAAAGGGCCAGCGGCAAGATGGCCCAGCGTACCCAGGGGCGTGCGGTCATTTCTTCTTCCTCTCGTCGACGTGCAACACACGCTGAGAGTCGCTGCCATCAACCACGAAGGAGCGCGGAGCGGTGTCGTATAACGGGAACAGTTGCTTGATCGCCTCTTCGAAGGAGCCTTCGAAACGAAGCGGGGCCTGGATCGGGTAGTCCAGGTCGTCCTGGCTCCAGATCAGCGTCCAATTGGCGTTCTTGGCCCAGGCCTCGACGCTCTGGCGCAAGGTTGATCCAGTTTCGGCCGCCCATACCTGGGGCAGCGGCCGTGGGATCGGCGCGGGGAACGTGACCGGCGCAGGTTGAGCGACAGCAGCTGCAGCAGGCACTGGAGATTTCAAACTCGCTGGTACAGGGAGCGTGCTGGCAGGCTTGGGGGCAGCGCTCGAGGTCGAGGCTGCAGTGATAGGGCCATCCTTGGCGGGTGCCACTGGGGGGAGCACTGCGGGTTTGGCTGCGGCCGCCGGAGCGGCAGCAGCTGAAGTGGTGATGGCGGGGCTGGAGGGCACCGCGGCAACTACGACAGCGCCGGTGGCAGAGTCCGGTGCCGGAGTGGCGGTCTTGGTACTGGCAGGTTGCTGGGCGTACATGGTAGTCGCCGGCCGCGGAGGCTCTGGCAACTGGTAGCCAGGGCGAAGCACGAAGCAAACCTGGCGGTTCACCTCGTCGACCTTGACCTGCCAAGCCGGACCGGCCAGCACCTGCAGAGTGTTGCGCAGGGTCATAGGCCCCAGCTTGTACTGTGCAGCTGGCAACGGCCGGGTGTAGAGGATATTGACGTGCCCGGAGCTGGCGGGACACAGCGCGTAGCCGGAGCGCTCAACGACGTACTGCATCGCATCCCGAACACTGGGGCTCATGTTCGAGGGAATGGTGACGTCGATGATCTGGGCCATCAGATCGCGCTGACCAGCGTCCGGTTGTGTCGTGACCAGGGTGTAGCGCCCATACCGGACGACGGGCTCCTTCTCTGGCACACCCCCACTGGGATAAAGGTCGGGCGATAGCATTTCCGGATTGCGGCTGCTATCGAATGCGGGCTTGGGCGTCTCGACCGGCTGGGTAGTGCAGCCGGTGAGAAGCGCGAGCAACGAGAGAGTGGTCAACTGCCTGGTCATGTACCGAAAGGCCCCCTTTGATGATGGGGGTCACGTTCGCAGGCGCAGTGCCAGTACGCAGTAGGAAATAGATAACGCGGCGTAGGGGTATTTATTCCGGGCCTATGCCGCGATGGTGGCTGCCAGTAGAGACTTCGCCAGCGCCTCCTGATCTGCCTCAGGCTCGATGAGCTCCATGCTGACCTGGCGTTTTGCCAACAGCATCTGCCACAGCTGCTGGTCGATGGTGTTTTCCACCAACGGGATCTTCACGATGACCATGCGCAACTGGCCGTTGCGATAGGCGCGGTCTTCGGCCTGGTCTTGCTGGCCAGGCGTCCAGGGCAGGCCGAGGAAAAACACGTAGTTCGCTGCGGTGAGGTTGTTGCCGGTGCCGGCGGCCGACGTCGTGCAGATGAACACGCGGCAGTCGGGGTCTTCCTGGAATTTGTCGATGGCCTTCTGGCGCTTCTTCAACGTATCGGTGCCGACCAAGGTGACGTTGCCGATGCCGGCCTGCTCGCAGAGCTCTTTGAGCATCACCACCGTTGGTTTGAACTCGCAGAAGAGGATTACCTTGTCAGCCGGATCCAGCTCGCTGACCAGGTCCATGGCCACGCGGACCTTGACCTGCTCCAGGTAGCGCCTGAGAGCTCCAAGGCGAGCGAAGATGGGCCTGTCCTCAAGGCGCAGCGTGTCGTACATGCGACGCTCGTCTGCAGCCAGCTCCACGGGTAGCAGCTGCCGCTGCTTGCCCTTCAGGTTGGGCAGGACGTCTTTGCGTCGGCGCAGCATCCAGTCGCCGAGCTCGGCGCGCAGGTTCTGGCGGAACTCAGGGTTGCCGGCGAAGCGTTCACAGAAGTCCTTGAGCGACAGCTGGCCAACAGAGTGCCCCGAGAGCCGGAGCAGAGTGTGGAGCTCGGTCTCGCGGTTGAGCACAGGCGTGCCGGTGAGCAGGTAGCGATTGGGCACCTTCGCAGCAATGTCGAATCCATGGCGTGTCCACTCGGCCGTGGGTTCCTTCAACCTGTGGGCTTCGTCGATGATCATGACGCTGAAGCGTTCGGCCTGCACCACGAAGTCGCCCAACCGCTCGTAGTTGATGACCATCCACTCTGCAGTCGGATCGTCGTGCTGCAGTGCAACCCGGGCTTCGGGGTAGACCGCATGAATCTCGCGCTCCCAGTTGATCAACAGGGACGACAGCGTGATCACCAGGATCGGCACGCCTGCAGCGCGGATCTGCGCCGCAATCACCGCCTGGCGTGTCTTGCCCAGCCCCATGTCGTCGGCCAGCAGCGCGCTGGTCCGCTGCAGAAGGTGAGCGATCCCCACAGGTTGGTGGTCCAGGAGTGAATAGCCGCGCAAGGCCTCCGTGATCGCGCTTTCGGTGTACTCGGTACGCTCGATCGGCGAGACAGCCGCCAGGTAGATATCGGTGGAGACGTCTTCGTCTCCAGCCGAGGTTGTGGGTTCCTGGGGAGGGCCACCGAGGCTGATCCCGGGCACGTCCTTCGCCGGCGCAACAGTGCCATCGCTCAGCAGCTCCTGGACGACATCGAGGATCTCGAACTGGTCCTCAGCTAGTCCGAGCTCCAGGATCACGTTGCTGCGCACTAGCTCTGCAGAAGCGTCGATGCGCCACGAGCTGGAGTGACCGAGGAAGACGCCATGCATGCGCCGCGCTACCGCAACGACGCCGGGGTGGTAGTCGCCCGAGAGCAGCACACCGCCGTCTGCCAGCGGGGCGATACGGAGCATCAGTCCCCAGGTGAACGCATCCCGGATGGGCGAGGCCTGGGCCTGCTCCAACTTCTGCTGGAAGCGCTGCCAGGTTTCGCTGTAGCGGTCCTCGGCGAGCTCCTGCAGGCGGTGGAACAGAAGGTCCAGTTCGTGGAAAAGCTTGTTCTTGGGTAGCCTCCAGTACCGGTGGTAGGGGTGGTCGCCTCGACGGATGAAGAATCCCCCGCGGGCAAGCAACACCTTGTTGGCACCTTCCAGGAACGGCAGCTGGAGGCCGAAGTCGTAGCCGTCGAACACGACCTTGCCGAGCAGCTCCGGGGAGCGATTCATCATCCGTGGCCGCTTCATGCTGCCTCCAGATGGGTGCTCACCCAGTGGGCAACCGCGCCGGCCAGCCGAGATTGCCAATGAGAGTCGGCAAATCTGGTCATGTGCTGGGTGTGGTCCGGCCAGTCCAAGTTGACCTGAACCGATCCAGCTTTGATCTGCTGCATCAGCCAGGCAAAGGCTCTGCCTTCGGCTGAGTCCTTCGGCACGGGGTCGTTGCCATACGAGCGCAGCTGTGCGCACTCCAGGTGGTGGACGGTCCGCGCGCCCTGGTGTTCATGACTCTTTCGATTGAGGACCAGTTCGGCGGATGCAAGTGAGCGCCCATCGCGACGCAGAGAAATCAACCTGCAATCACCGCAGTAGGCTGAGAAGTCATAGGAATCGATGCAGTGATCGAGGGATACGTGTTCGCTCCAGAGATCGGACGGAGAGAGCAGCTCAACCGCCTCGATACCGTTCGGGCATAGCACGGGGCCATCGACCAGCAAGGGCGTCCACCTGGCCGACTCGTCAGACGCTTTCAGTTCTGGCTTTTCAGCGTCGATTTCTTCGCGAATCTCGGCGAGTGCCTTGTGGAAGGCCGACACCTTGTTGGCGAGTTGCCGGTAGCTGCTGCGCTGGAAAAACGCCGATGCGTTGAGCTTGGCCTGTTGAATAACGTCGTACTGAGCATGGTTCGCGAAAGCTAGTCCCAACTGCCGGAAGACTTCGCCGAAGTCCTGCAGGGACGCCATGATTCTTGGCCAAGCCGGGTCATTCCAGCTGCTGGGGCATCCAGAAAGCAATCGATTCAGGTCCCAACGCTGCTGGTCTTTTGGGAGAGAGTAGTCGGGACGAACTTCCCAGGGAATGTGGTTGAACAACTGGAAGAAGACCGTCCAGTCACCATGAGTTTTCGGACGGCGATTTCCGAGGGAGGCGCCTGCGAGGAGGGCATGCCAGCCCGAGTTCTTGCCCTCGCGTAAAACGTGCGCAAGCGCGCCGCCTGCGATTGACGGCCGGCAAGAGCCGATGAAGCGAATCGACGAAGGTTGTACCTGGAAGTACCACGCCAGAAAGTCCGTCAGCGATAACCCTGCGTCGACGGTATGTCCCAGCATCTGATCGAAGGCGACAGGAGCGAGATATTCCTTGTGCAAGTCGGTGAGCTCGTAGGGGGCCAGGTCGAGCCAAGGTACTTGCAAAAAGGTGCCGGTAGCGGAGCACGGCCAAGAGATTTGGTCGGGAAGCACAAGCAGCGGCAGCAAAATCGGTTGGGCCTTGAGCGCCTGCTGGCGTCGCTCTTTGCAACCGGAGGCCAACCAGTTGTAGAGGGCTGGAGAAGGACAGCGCACGGAGCGAATGGCAAACAGGATTTCAGGGTCGAGCTGGCTACAGAATCCCTTGAGGACTGCCCCTATCTGTTTCAGATAAAACCGGGTTCGTGGCCCAAAGTACCGGTGGTGGCTTCCTCGTTGCGCAGGGCTCGGAACGTTACGGGCGAACTTCCCGAGGTCGTCCGTCGCCATGCTGCCGGCGAGCTGATGAGCTTTTTTACAGTAGGACGTGAGGAAGGCTGTGTCGGCAAACACTCCGCCGGCCTGGTGCCATCTCAGTTCAGATTCCAGCCGGCTGATGAGTGCGATGGCGCCGTTGCGTGTGGGTTTCCTCAGAGAAACACGATCACGTGTGGAAATCGTCAGTGCCCTGATGATTTGGCCGTCATACCACTGAAGGGTATTGCCAAAACGCGCTATGCCAAATGGAGTTTGGTCCGGGCCATGCGTGCCATTGACGAACCAGGCTCGAGCAGTGGAGGTTCGCTGCAGATAGGTCCGGATGAAGTCAGTGCGCTGCCGACCTGCCAGGCCGAAATGCGTTGCCCAGGTAGTGGCTACTGCGCGCTGCCTCTCTGTGAAGCGACGAAGGATGGGGTCGACCGGGGTATCTATGACCGCTGACATGTGCATGCTCCTCGAGGAGCATGCAGGCTGTCAGGTGGGTTCTGGCGGGGACAGGGGAAATAGAGACCTGGAGAAGGCGGAATTCGCGGGTACGGCTGTTCCCCAGCACCTACATTCCACGCGGATTGTTCATATCAGGTTTGCCCTTGACCGAGGGATAAGCCACCTTGCATCCGGAAGACCTGTATCCCGTGCAGCCCCAGAAATCGTATTGCCCAGGTTTCTGCTTGTGGACGAGTGGTTCCCCGCATTTGCCGCACTTGTACTCGCTGCTGGTAGGCCGTGAATCCGGTGCGGTAGCGCTTCGTTGCATGGTGGCGGACGGTTGCGTCTGCAGCTTCTGGAGTTCCGCCCCGAGGTGCTCATAGAACCGGGCCACGACGGAGCTGTACGTCTCTTGGCCCTGGGCGATCTTGTCCAGGTCCTTCTCCATGCTGCTGGTGAACTCCAGCTGCAGGAAGGTGAAGTTGCCTTCCAGCTTGGCGATAGTTTTCTCCCCCAGCGGACCTGGGACCAACTTGCGCTTTTCCTCGACGACCAGGCCCTTGCCAGTGATGTTCTTGACGATTGCGGCGAAGGTACTTGGGCGGCCAATCCCCAATCGCTCCAACTCCTTGACAAGGCTGGCCTTGGTGAAGCGCGGCGGCGCCTTCGTCTTCTGGCTGAGCACTTCGCCCTGGTGAACCGGGAGGATCTGCCTTGGCTGCAGTTTCGGGACCGGATTCTTCGCAGGCTCGGCCCTGTCTTCTTCAGCGTCATCGCCCTTGAGCAGCTTCTTCCAGCCGAGGTAGGAAATGGTGCTACCAGTTGCGGCGAATCGCAGTGGGCGACTATCCGGCCCCTTGGCCAAGAGCTTTACGGTGCGCACGTCGTAGATTGCGTCCGTAAGCTGACTGGCCAGCGCGCGAATTCGGATGATTTTGTAGAGCGACTGCTCATCGGGCGTCTCGCCCGCTGTCTCGTCAGCCCAACTGGTCGGCGCGATGGCTGGGTGGCCTTGCTGGGCCGCATCGCCGGCTTGGAATACCCGGCGCTCCTCGACTGCCTCCAGCCCCATCTGGCGTGCAACAGCCTTCAGATGCGCCATCGCATCGTCATCCAGGTTGGGGTTATCAGTACGGTGATAGCTGATGACGCCCTGCTCGTAGAGCTTTTGGGCAATCATCATGGTCTTGTCCGGATCCCACCCCAAGGCCACGCTGGCTGCCTGCTGCATCGTCGATGAGATGAAGGGCGCGGGTGGCCCGCGGCGTTTCTTGCTGTCGGTACAGGACTCGACGATTACGGCGCGCGTCCCAGCGACCTGGCTGGCCAGTGTGCCGTCCTGGACGTAAGGGTGCTCCTCAGTCGCAAAGTCAGGAACGGTCACCCACTCTGCCTTCCACTTCTGCTCCGTTGCCTCATCCAGAAAGGTCAGGTCCACGCCGAAGTGGTGAACGACCTTGAAGTTGCGAATCTCGCGTTCACGCAGGAGCACGATGTAGACGGCGACAGATTGAACGCGTCCTGCAGACGTGGGTTCACCGAGAGTGCGTCGAAGCTCCTGCGTTACGAGGTAGCCCACCAGACGGTCCAGAACGCGCCGGCATTCCTGGGACGCTACCAGGGGAAGATCGATCTTTCGCGGGCTCGCCAGGGCCTCTCGTACGGCGGACTGGGTGATCTGGTTGAAGGTGATGCGCTGATAGTCACGAATCCCCAGCGTTTGCTGGATGTGCCAGGCGATGGACTCACCCTCACGATCCGGGTCAGTGGCGATGTAGATTTCAGTGGCTCTCTTCAGAGCATCGCGCATGCTTTTCACGTTGCGCTGGCTCTTGGGCAGCACCTCGTACACGGGGCGCAGGTTCTTGAGCACGCCGGTGGTGATCATGGTGCTGTCCTGGCCCTTCTCCGGCAGGTCGCGGATGTGGCCGCCGCTGGCGACTACCATCCAGTCCTCGCCAGGGCGCAGCTTCTTCATCATGGGACCGAGCTTCTTCAGCTTGCCCGGTGCCTCGATGATCATGAGTTTCATGGGGTGCCCCTATCCGTTGATCCAGGCCGCACTGTTGCTGCCGGCCTGGTCTGGTTCAACGCGAAATGGGCATTAGAGGCGGGATGAATTCGGCGGGAGGGTCGTTGTGGACTAGAGGTCCAGCGTCAGCTGCTGGGCCTGCCGGTACCCTTTCAGCCAGCTGGCCAACATGGCGGGGTGCTTGTAGGGGCAGGCATGCACGGGAAGCCCTTTCTGCGCAGCTTCTGCACCAGCGGCTGCAATGGTCAGGTGAGGATTGTTGAAGTGCCTCCTGTCGACCTTTTGCTCTGGTGTGGACTGACCTGACACAGTGGACCTCCCGCGAATGAGGTTGGCGCTGTAGGGCTCTTTACTAGTTGGAAGCCTTGTTGACTGTCACGACGAGATGATAGCGGCAGTTGACCGCTTGGATATCCTGCTTGTCCTCCCGGGCCCACCTTAAATCGCAGCCGAAGTCGATGCTCTGCTCATTGCCGAGGAGTGCCTGCTTGGGCTGTGTGGACTCCACGTCGAGCAGGCTGGTCTGCGGAGCTCCGGTTGCGGTCACACCGGCTGCCGGGTTTACAAAACCCAAGACTTCGACGCCATGTAGCCGGTAACTGAGTTGAACGCGGTCCTCAGACATGACGACAGGGGTGATGTTCAGGTCGTAGCCGTGGACGTAAGTGGCTGGAGTTAGGCGCAGCTGCTCGCCATCGGGCGTCACCTTCGACACATAGGAGCTTGTGACCTGAGCCTGCGCTTCTAGGGGGTGGCCATCCTCGACGTTGTCGGCGAATGACATAACCAGGTAGTGGTCCCGGTAGAGAGCTCCCGATACCGAGAGCATGTATTTCAGAGCCTTCGTGCTCTTTGCAGCCGTAGCATTAGTGTCTGCTTTGTCCGACTTCTCCGAGGCCCAACAGGGCGAGTGAGCAAGGAGGATGAGTGCAAAGCAGATGGCGGTCTGGAGCTGTTTCATGGTGTATCACCGAGTTATGAGGGGCGACGTGCGATGCCTCGCATCCAGCGGTTTCACGATGAGGCGCGTTGATGCTGGGCATGGCTCGGCAAAGCTCTTTCAGATGCAAGACTCGGCCTGTCCAGGGCAGAAAACACCCGGAAATGCGCATTGTGAGGAAGTGGATTTCCCCACTCCGCAGGATCGTTCCACAAGAGACCTGGGCAGGCGCTGCGTGCAGCGCCCCCTTTCGGCCCAGCTGTTTCGGGCTGAAGCACCGAGGCTGCCATTGGCACCAACACTGCCACTGTGCTCCTGGTTGAGTGGTTCCAGTGGAGCCAGTTGTTCAACCGCCCGCCATGAGATCAAGGCTTGGCTGAGTGTTGCGGGCCGCAACACCACCACGTCAAGCAAGGGCGAAGTGTTACGGGAAACAGTTGTGGAGTGGATATGAGGTGAAACGCCACGACTCAGCTGCTCTTGGCGAGGGAGCTACACGAAGGGACGCGATTTAGCGTGGGTCAGCCTGAGAGGGAATCTGACGCAGTTGGCCCAGGAACTCGGTGTTCGAGAGCTTACCGTCTACACGGTCCTGAAGTATGGGGAGGAGTAGCGCCTGCTGTTCTTTGCTCAGCTTGCGGTAGAGCTCGACGAGCTCGAGCTCCGAGGGGGTGATGGGCTTGTTCAACAATTGGGCCATGGCGGTTGCTGCAAAAGATTGGACTGAAGACAGGAATGACGGAGCAAAGTTCTTGCCACCTGCAGCTTCGCGAAGGGCGGCCTCACAAAATGGCTCGCCAGAAGAGGGCTGATTGGGTGGTGCAGAAGCCTCGCGATGGGACGTCCTTGTCCCCGGAAGCCTCGCGAAGGGGCGCGCTGAATTAAGGAGGGGGTTACAGGGGAATGTCGTCGTCAAATCCGTCGTAGTCGCGCATGTCCTGGGTAGGGTGCTGCGGCGCCGGCGGCTGACGATCAGTCTGAGGATTCTGCTGTTGCTGTTGGCCGGCCCCGGAGGCCAGGAGCGATACCTGGGCAACCCGATGGGGGAGGATCGCAACTCGGCTCGCCTCGACCTTCAGTGCCTGGACCTCCTCGCCAGTCTGTTTGTCCTTCCAGCTGTCCATGATGGCGCGTCCCTGGACCATGACCCGCATGCCTTTCTGGAACACAGAGGCGAAGCGCTCGGCATCCTGGTGCCACCACTCGACGTTGCACCAGAACCCTCCACGGTCCTTATAGCCACCTTGGCCGTCCGGGATCGAGTTGTCGAACATGATGTTGAGACGCAGAAGTTGCCGCGGGCCATTGTTGCCGTTGGGGAAGCTCTTGTACTCGGGCAGGGAGCCGATGTTGCCTTCCCATACTACGGGTGTACTCATGGTGGATCTCCGGTCAGTTGTGTTGCGATGGGTTCGTGTTCTGCTGCAGGCGAACCAGGTACTCGGCCTCGGCCTGGCCCATCTTCTCCGCGCACTCGGCGGCCTGTTTGGCGATGGAGTGGATGAGGCTCATCTGCATGTTGAGGATGATTCGTTGCTGCTCGAGCGCGAGCAGGTCCTGCAGCAGGTGGGATGGAGTCTTGGGCTGCCGCAGCATTTCCGCCCAGATGCCCACCCCCATCTTTCGGGACTGGATGTGCTGCCAGCGAAGGAAGGTGGTGCCGGCCTGGGTGTTCTGCTCTATCAGGCGGACGGGCAGCAAGCTGAAAGGATGACGGCGGACCTGGGCCAGCACTTCCTGGGCGAGCTCCTTCAGACCGACCTCCAGCGCCTGGCATTGCTCAGCTAACTGGGTCATCTCCCCCTTACCTTTAAAGGGTCTTAAAAGGCCTTTTAGTGAGGCACTCTGTTGCAGCCCCTGATAGGCAGTCTGTTGCAGTGGTCGGAAGAGAGTCTGTTGCAGCTCATGCTCCGGACGGCTGTGCGGCAGCATGGTGATCAGTCCTCGCCGAGATCTTCGTGGTCATCGGAGAAGGGCTCGCGTGGTTGTGGTTGACCGCGAGTGATCGGTGGGGCGAAGGAAGAACGTCGGGTGCCCTCCAGGATGTCCTGGGGAATCTCGCCATGACGCTCGTACATTTTCCGCGCCTGCTCGGCCTTGGCGTTGTTGGCGGCAAAGTCGTCGCGGCATGCACCGGAAAAGCGATAGAGCTGGGCCAGGCCGAAGAGGCTACGAAGAACGCGGGCGCCTTCGTCGATCCACAGCTCCATGTCGCGCCGGCCGATGAGACCAACGTGCTGAGCCAGGAGGATGCGTCGAACGATCTCGTCGTAGGAGGTCAGCAGGTAGACCGCCTTGAAGCCCAATGGGTTGGAGATGAAGAGAGGCAGCTTGACGGGCTGGATCGAGAGGTTATTGCCGATGGTGATCATCGAAGGCAACTGGGCCATGACATCGTCCAGGCGCTTGTCGATGACCTTCAAGGCTTCGTCCGACTCGTTGATCTTCTCCTCGAGCCGGATCATCCACCAGTCGGAGTAGGGATCGTCCTGAGAGGCACCACGCGACATCTGATTCATCTTCGAGCAGAAGCCTGCCAGTCCGAGGATGCTGGGCTTGCCTTCAGTCTGAGGGCGGCCCATCCAGATTCGCGCTGCGTGGTGCGTGTGGAGGGTGAGCTCAACAGCACTCCGCAAGGAGCCAATGTTGAGCTGGTAGTTGTCAGCCATGGGCACGGTTTCCTTATTAAGGTTGAGGAACGTGCCCATGCTGCTAATCAGCGGGAGCTGCCGCAGCAGGAAATGCTCAGTCCGCCAAACTCGATTTTGTTGTTGCCATTACTACCCCTGCCAAAACGTCCCTAATGGCGCCCAGATCCAAGCCAGCAACACACCGCCGGCGAGTAGAACAAGCCATGTTTTCCAACTGCGAAGGTAAGGCCAGAGTGCGAGCAGCGCGAATAGTGCCAGGTCGATGAGAAGTTGCCTTTGTTGCATGGGAAGCTCCGGTTGATTGATAGAGCTTCCAGTGTTCAAGGTGGGCAGCGCTGGTGGTGGCTTTTTACAACCACATTCCGACCGAAAAACGGAGCTGTTTCGACTCATCTCTATGTGGCTCCGTCCAGGTCGACCTCGGCGCCAAGGTCCAGTTCCTGCCTGAGTGTTTCGGCCCGAAACACCCAACTCGCTGTCGGCGCCGGCGGTCAGGTCCTGGTCCCGTGTTGCCAGTGGCAACACCTAGCTCGCCGTCGGCACCGAGGACCTGGTCCTGGTCGAGTGGTGTGGGCCGCAACACCCAACTCGCCCACGGCGCCGATGGCCGGGTC
>NZ_MACM02000086.1:0-1119 GCF_001675465.2 Pseudomonas sp. AU12215 | reverse complement strand
GGCTCGGGTAGCGCCGTGTCGTTGCCCAGCGCATAACCAGGGTAGCGCAGCAGGCAGAGCTGCACGGCGAAGCCGAGGCGGTTGCCATCGCCCCGCCGTTGACGGATCAGGGATAGGTCGGAGTCGTTGAAGGTGTAGTAGCGGATCAGGTCATCCTGGCTTTCTGGCAGCGCAAGCAGGGTGTCGCGCTCCGTAGCCGAGAGAATCGAGCGACGCGGCATGGTTCAGTCGTCCGTGCGAAGGTACTGGTAGAGGGTTTCACGGCTGATGCCGAACTCGCGTGCGAGCTGAGCCTTCGGCTCGCCGGCAGCGGCCCGCTGCCGCAACGTGATGGCTTGATCGTCGGAGAGAGCTTTCTTGCGGCCCCGGTAAGCACCGCGCTGCTTGGCCAGGGCGATGCCCTCGCGCTGCCGCTCGCGGATCAGGGCGCGCTCGAACTCGGCAAAGGCCCCCATGACCGACAACATGAGGTTGGCCATGGGCGAGTCCTCGCCGGTGAACACCAACCCCTCCTTCAAGAACTCGATGCGCACGCCGCGCTTGGTCAGCCTTTGCACCAGACGGCGCAGATCGTCGAGGTTGCGCGCCAGGCGATCCATGCTGTGCACCACCACGGTATCGCCTTCGCGGACGAATCCGAGCATGGCTTCCAGCTGCGGGCGCTGGGTGTCCTTGCCCGAGGCCTTGTCGGTGAACAGCTTGCCGATCTCGACCTGCTCAAGTTGGCGTTCCGGGTTCTGGTCGTAACTGCTGACCCGAACGTAACCGATGCGTTGTCCCTGCAAGATGCCTCCATAGGCTGGATGGGCGGTAGGGCTTACGTTGGTTTTTGGTTCCATTGCGCCCTAAGCCTTGAATTTGTCAGGTTGGAATCTATGACCTTGGCAAGCATGTGTCAAAGAATGTGAAAGCAGACTCTATTCTGACGGCGCAGCGTGGCCATTCCTGACATCCAGTTAGGGTATAGCTCAATATGACACATGGCTGCAAATCGCTAATTTACCAAGGCGGCCGCAAAAACTGAGTGCAACACCCGACCATTTCGGTAAGGTGTTGCCCCATGTCCTATCACGAACTCAGCGCCACAGAGCGCGTCACGATCCAGATCGGCCTGTGCAA
>NZ_MACM02000085.1:0-2254 GCF_001675465.2 Pseudomonas sp. AU12215 | reverse complement strand
CGTGACGCGCTCTGTGGCGCTGAGTTCGTGATAGGACATGGGGCAACACCTTACCGAAATGGTCGGGTGTTGCACTCAGTTTTTGCGGCCGCCGAGCCCAGCAGAGGCGGACGAGGTCGACAAATCCAACGCCCAACCAGCGTGTGGTGCGTCGAGCGCCATCCATACGACAGTGGCCAAGCCCAAGGTAGCACAGCATGAAACTGCGAAAAGAAATTGAAAACACCATCAGGGAGTCGCGTGAAGACCGCGCCAATGCGGCTTTGGCAATCTGTGTATTGCTGGAGGAGAAGCTGGGTCTTTCGCAGACCGGTTGGTTCGATGATGACCCGCTTGCGCTGCAGGCCATTGCTGAGTGGAAGGCTTCCGCCATTCCTCACCAGGGGTGAGCGCCCCGAGAGGCAATTAACCCGTGCCTGGGTGGCATGAGCAGAAAAGAAAAAGCCCGGAACATTTCCGGGCTTTTTCGTGTGCCTTTCAGGCGTGGCTCAGAGTACCCCGAACACCTTCTTCGCCAGACCAGTGGCGGCGGCTGTCGGGTTCTGGCGAATGGTCTTCTCCTGCTCGGCGATGAGCTTGAACAGGCCGTCCAGTGCTTCCTCGGTCACGTAGTTCTCGATGTTCGCGCTCTTCGCGTCGACTACGCCGAAGGCGGCGGCCTGGCTGGCGAAGGCGTTGTACTGCTTGGCGACGCCGACCTGGTCGGTGGCCTGCTTGATGATCGGCAGGAACTTGGCGCGCAGTTGCTCGCGGCTGCTGCGGTTCAGGTAGTCCGTCGCCGAGTGCTCGCCACCCTGAAGAATGCCCTTGGCATCGGTCACGCTCATTTTCTTCACCGCATCCACCAGCAGCGCCTGGGCCTGCGGCATGGCGGCCTCGGCGGCCTTGTTCATGCTCGCTTCGAGCTGGTCAACCTGGGCGCCCATGCCGAACTGCTTCATGGTCTTGGCGGCCTTGCCCAGTTTGCCGGGCAGCTCGATGCGCACGGCCGGGTCGTTGCTGAAGCCGCCGGGTTGGCTGAGCTGTTTCACGGCCACCTGTGCACCCTGGGTCAGCGCATCCTTCAGGCCGCCGGTGGCGTCGCTTTGGCTGAGGTCGGAAAGGGACAGGGCGAAGGCATTGAAGGACAGCAGGGCGCCGGCCAGCAGAACGGGGAATCGCAGCATCGATACTTCCTTGGGCGAAACACGGCGGCCGGGCGGCCCCGCGGTGGAGAATGGAGGAGGGAGATTAACGGAGGATGTCATCAAGGAAAACCCGACGGCGCAATGCCTTGGGTGAAATATTTCGACAGATACAGCAGGTGGTCTAGAAAATGAAGTTGTTAAATTCGATCTGTGGGGGCGCTCGTTGTAACCCATTTCCCGTTATCAAAATACATCCATCTGCCATTTCTATTTGAATAGAAATGGTTGTCAATTGGCGTGTTTTTGTATATCACTCGTTGAGTTCCAACTACTACTACTGAGTTGTTTGGTATGTCTTTATGAACCACGGCATTTGGGCCGATTCGAACATTATTTCCAATTTTTACATTTCCGACTATTTTTGCGCCAGCAGCTATATAAACATTATCGCCAATAGTTGGAGCTCCTCTGCCAGCAGATCCTGGAATTGTATTTGAACCAATGGTTACTTGTTGAAATATTACGCAGTTCTTTCCAATCCGAGCGTCACCGGATATAAATATGCTTTTGATTCCGTGCGGAAAACATGGTTCGCCATCAAAATTTGAGTTGAAAGCAATAGAGCTGCAGTTTTCATATTGATAAAGCTGATATACCGCTTTGGCTATTCTGGTTTTTAATCCGGATTTGTTGCTGTGGCAAATGGATTTCAAATTCCATGGGGTCCCAAAAAAAGCAAGGCGGCCGCAAAAACTGAGTGCAACACCCGACCATTTCGGTAAGGTGTTGCCCCATGTCCTATCACGAACTCAGCGCCACAGAGCGCGTCACGATCCAGATCGGCCTGTGCAATGKCTTCAGCCAGCGCAGGCTTGCCCGGCTGATGAACCGCAGCCCCTCGACGGTCAGCCGTGAGATCCGGCGCAACCGGAATGCTCAAGGCGAGTACGTTGCAGACGATGCCCAGCGCTTGATGCATACACGCCGCGTGGTCTGTCGACCCGCAAAACGGCTGGTGCCCGGCAACKAGTTGTTCGAGCTGGTCGCCCACCTGCTGCGACAGCGCTTTTCTCCCGAGCAGATTGCCGGCAAGCTGCGAACCATGAAATCCCCAAGCTTCGAAGACG
>NZ_MACM02000084.1:0-977 GCF_001675465.2 Pseudomonas sp. AU12215 | reverse complement strand
CGACCGCGCAAGCGCTTCAATTGGAAATGCCCGATTGAGGTCATGACAGAGGTAGTGGCGTTGCAGCATGATGCACCTGCTTCAATCCAGTAACCGTGTTGCACTCAGCTTCTGCAACCGCCCTTAGCCTGCATACTTGCGGGAGCTATATTCGACATAAATTCGTTTAGAAGCTATGCACTAGCGGATCGTTCCGGATACAAAGGAATTATTATCGCTCAGAATGAGGCAGCAGGACTGATACTTGTTGCAACATTAATATCTGCGGCAAATATTACACAAAGGATAGCTATAAAGTCCGACATTATAATTTTCTCGCTTGCAATTACTGCGTCCTTACTACTGGGAGCTAAAGCCTCACTGATTGGAGCTCTTCTATCTATAATTTCGGTATGCGTTGCTCGATACGGGTTCGCCAGAGCTACACCAATCATAATCATTAGCCTAATTACAATTTCATCAGTGGCGCTTCTTGCATACAACCTTAACACCGAGATAAACATAGCCGTCCAAAGTTCTCTGTCTTACTTTGAATACCAGTATGACAACTATGCCCAAGGAAATATATTTACACTTCTTCTATCGGGAAGAGACAACAAGCTAGATTACGTCCTAAACAATATCCTCTCAAAAAATTACTTATATTTAATAACGGGCGGGTATCCCATGGGAAATTACAGTATTGAGATCGACTTCCCCGATTTAATTTTATTAATGGGCGCACCTACTGCATCACTTTATATACTCCAATTCATATCTTCATTTAAAACAAGAAATAAAA
Organism: Pseudomonas sp. AU12215; assembly: GCF_001675465.2. Classification (NCBI taxonomy): domain Bacteria; kingdom Pseudomonadati; phylum Pseudomonadota; class Gammaproteobacteria; order Pseudomonadales; family Pseudomonadaceae; genus Pseudomonas; species Pseudomonas sp. AU12215. The sequence goes on along the minus strand of NZ_MACM02000084.1, from coordinate 196 downwards.
GCATGAAGTTATTTGCGATGCTTTCTCTAGGCTCTATATTGATAATATCCAACACTGCTGGTCATATTTTTGTTTCGGCGCTAGTACTTCCTTATATATCGGCGGTTGCAGAAGCTGAGTGCAACACGGTTACTGGATTGAAGCAGGTGCATCATGCTGCAACGCCACTACCTCTGTCATGACCTCAATCGGGCAT
>NZ_MACM02000083.1:0-1240 GCF_001675465.2 Pseudomonas sp. AU12215 | reverse complement strand
AGGAAGATGCGAGCCGCCGGCTTGGTCCGGCCGAGTATGAGCGGCGCCTTGCGGATCTTGCCGACTTCCAGGCGCGCGAGCTGCAGATGGAGGTCGACGGCTACGGCGCGCGACTGGAGGCGCAGCGGGACTACCGCAACGGCGCCCGCCGGGCGTGGCAGAACATCCAGGCGGACGCGGCTGACGTCGCGTCGGCCACCGATGACATGCTCACCTCCGGCTTCAACACCGCGAGCAACGCCCTGGCCGACTTCGCCACCACTGGCAAATTCAAGTTCCGCGACTTCGCCAGCAGCGTGATCAACGACATGGCGCGGATTGCCAGCCAGCAGGCGGCCACAGGACTGCTCAGCGGTGTGATTGGCGCGGGGATCTCCGCCTACAGCGGCTGGGCCGGTGGATCGGCTTCTGCCGGCGCTTCGGCTTCCGGTTACACCGGTAACGCCTACGCGAACTGGGCGGCAGCCCAGGCCGACGGCGGCGCCTGGGCCAATGGTGTGCAGTTCTTCGCCAACGGCGCGGCCTTCACCAACTCCATCGTCAGCCGCCCGACTGCCTTCGGAATGGCAGGCGGACGCACTGGGGTCATGGGTGAGGCTGGGCCGGAGGCGATCCTGCCGTTGGCCCGCGGCGCCGACGGCTCGCTGGGTGTTCGCTCGGTGGGCGGTGGTGGCGGTACCGCGCTGCAGGTCAACGCGCCAGTAGCGGTCAACGTGGAAGACCGCAGTTCGGAAGGCATGGAGCTGGACCAGGAGGCGCTGCAGAAGAACATGCAAATGCAGATGCAGCTGGCTGCTGAGCGCGCCGTCGCTGATTCGTGGCGCCCTGGTGGCGTCAGCTACCGCTACGCGGCCGGGAGGGGCTGATGGCAATCGAAACGTTCACTTGGGTGCCCGACGATGAGGCGGATGTCGACGGCACTCTGCGCACGCGCACGTCGCAGTTCGGCGACGGGTATGCGCAGGTGTCGGGCGACGGGCTCAACGGCGAGAGCCAGAGCTGGTCGCTGACCTTCGGTGGCCTACCAGATGAAGTGGGGCCGATTCTCGACTTCATCCGTCGGCACAAGGGCTATCGGTCGTTCCTGTGGACTCCGCCCGGCGGCGAGCTGGGCATGTACAAGTGCCAGGCCTGGCGCAAGCAACGTCGGCCAGGCGCGATCGAGGTCCTTTCGCTCACCTTTGACCAGGCCTTCCACCCATGAGCCTCATTCTGCAGCTCCAGAAGCTGGAGCCCGGCG
>NZ_MACM02000082.1:0-1569 GCF_001675465.2 Pseudomonas sp. AU12215 | reverse complement strand
ACGTCGTGCAGGCTGCGCGCGGTCGAAGCCACTTCGCGGATCGACTCGTGGATACGCTCCACGAAGCGGTTGAAGGCATTGCCCAGTACGCCGAACTCGTCGTTGCTGGCGACCTTCAGGCGCTTGGTCAGGTCGCCTTCGCCCTGGGCGATGTCTTCCATGGCGCGGCCCATGGTGGTCAGCGGCTGCATCAGCACGCGGATCAGCATGCCCAGCAGGAGCAGGATGGCGACGATGGCGATGGCCGCGGCAACGATGGCCGAGGCGCGGAACTTGCTCAGCATGGAGTAGGCGGCGTCTTTGTCGATGGACAGGCCGATATACCAGTTCACCGACGGCAGGCCCTTCACCTGGGTGAAGCTGAGGATGCGCGTCTGGCCGTTGAGCTCGGCCTCGCTGAAGCCGCCGCCGATCTTCGGGGTGATCTGCGGGTAGATGTCGGCCAGGGACTTCATGATGAAGTTCTTGTCCGGGTGCACCAGGATCTTGCCGTCGCCGCTGACCAGGAAGGCGTAGCCCATGCCGCTGAAGTCCAGCGAGTTGATGATCTGCACCAGGGTTTGCAGGCCAAGGTCACCACCGACCACTCCCAGGGTCTTGCCGCCGGCCCGGGCGGGGGTGGCGACGGTCATGATCAGTTCCTGGGTGGCGGCGTCGATGTACGGCTCGGTCAACGTGGTGCCGCCAGCGGCGACGGCATCCTTGTACCAGGGACGGGTGCGCGGGTCGTAACCGTCAGGCATGGCGCTGTTGGGGCGCATGGTGAAGGTGCCGTCTTCCTGGCCCAGGTAGGTGAAGTTGAAGGTCTTGCGCAGGCTGTCCTGTTCCAGCTGGGCGGCCAGGTGCTCCGGCGCGCTGTCGCGCGCCAGGGTCTGGGCGGTGCTCTCGATCAGCAGGATCCGGCCGCTGAGCCAGTTCTGGATGTTGCTGGCGCTCACGTCACCCATTTCCCGCAGGTAATCCTCGAGGTCTTCGCGGATCGCGTTGCGCTGCAGGTAGTCGTTGTAAAGGGTGAAGAGGGCGAATGCCGAGAAAACCACAAGAGAAGCGGCCAGGAGGATCTTATGGCTGAATTTCAGGCTCTTGATCATGCTGCGTCGAGTCCGGAAGTAGAGGGATGCCAGAACGGCGTTGGTCCGGGGCGACAGGTCCGATGTCGCCGCAGGGCGCCCGTTCCCGTGGTGTGAAACGGACGGCGCCGGCACGGCGGGTAGCCGGGCGGGCTTGGCCGGAACTCCCTTGTCCCGGCAGTGAAGACAGGCCCGGTTTGTTGGTTGCTATCAAAGGCCTTCACCCTTGATTTCGGCGTGGTCGGGGGAAGCTTGAAAGAGTCGGACGAACGGTAGGTGTGGCTCTGTGGCGGGTGTTTCAGTGGTGATACAGGTGGTGGCAGGCCTCCTGCAGGAGCGAGCTTACTCGCGAACAAAAAAGGCGCCCGTAGGCGCCTTTTTCGTTTCGCCGTAATCAGATGCGGAAGCTGTCCACCAGGTGGCGCAGGCGGCCGGCCTGGTTCTCCAGGTCGGCGCAGGCGCGCAGGGTGGCCTGCAGGTTTTCTACGCCTTCCTGGTT
>NZ_MACM02000081.1:0-2049 GCF_001675465.2 Pseudomonas sp. AU12215 | reverse complement strand
GCGCAAGCGCTTCAATTGGAAATGCCCGATTGAGGTCATGACAGAGGTAGTGGCGTTGCAGCATGATGCACCTGCTTCAATCCAGTAACCGTGTTGCACTCAGCTTCTGCAACCGCCCTACAATTTAGGGAATGGTGGGGTCGGCTCAAACCAGTGGGTTGGATCAGGACTTTACAAGCTTCTAATGCGGCAAGAGGCCCTAGTCGGAGATGCGCGAGAATCCGTTAAGTCGATATTTCTGACAAGAAAGACCTACCGTAGAAAAGATATTATCAGCATAAATGGCGTAAATCTTTCGAAGCAAATGCTGAGAGCCTCCCTGGCAATCTGCCCTAGTTGTGTTAGAGAAGGTCACCTTGAGCATATGCACTCGTACACGTTCTGCGACATCTGCCCTAAACACTCGGAGTACTATCATGAGAACTGCCCAAAGTGCGGGCGAAAATTCGAAGCACATGAAATTGAACGATACAAATGTGTATGCGGCTTCGCTCTTGCTAATCTCGACTCGGAGCCTGCAGGCATCTACTCCACCCAGCTAGTTATAAGAGCAATCGAGCAATCTGATTCGGTCTACCTAGAGAACCTCTGGACAGCGCTGAGATGCACGAGACTTTATGGACAAATAATCCCCGCTCATGATTTGCTCTTAGACTGCCAAAATATTGCAACTGGAGATCGAAACTACTTCTTTGGCTTCATACGGAAGGTTCAGAGTATCCTTCCACACCTGCATAGACGCGCAATACTCGCCCCTTGGGCAGTCGCACACAAGAGTACGTTCCGAATTTATGCGCTCGAGTACTTACTTGCCGCAGCACAAGTAAAACCTGACATACATCCTCACAACTGTAAATGTTCCACTCTTTTCTACAGGCAAGAAGAGTTAAAATTTTTGCTAGGGGTAGACTTAATTCCATCCCACCTTAACCTAGAGAAAATACACCGTAAGAACTCGGGGAATCTATATTTCTCAAACGATTATTGCAGCGTAATAAATGAGAATTCAAATATCGAATGGGAGGATGAGGAAACTTACCCTTATCCTTCTGATGCTCATAGGCTTCTGACTGCCAAGGAGGCTGCAAACACATTAAAAACCACTACCCGAACTATTCATTACTTGCACAACCTTGGATTCTTTAAGGGTTCCCGCTTTAACAGTAGAGAGGGGCTATTGATTTCTGTGCGTCAGCTTGAAAGCTTCATCAGCCATTACGTGCTAAATAGTCAAATAGCTTTGAATATAGGAGTCGCCCCTCAAAGTCTGTGCCAGATACTGACTAACATGGGAGCTCAAAGGGTGTCGCCGCCCACGCTCCGACCGGAGTTATGGATATATAAAAGAGAAACTGTTCCAGATAGCTTTCTAAACACTTTCAAACCAGGCACTACAAAAAAAACAACACCAAGCAAATGGATTCCCCTAACGGTCGTAGCTGAAAGACTAAAGCTTGACCAAAAGGACATTCCTGCATTACTGGGATTAGGGATACTTGAAGTCGCCCCTTATGTTCGTGTCTCAGGTGAGTTAGGAAAGGAAAGATGCACACGGGCCAGTTTGAGGATTGCGCAAACTTGGCGGAAGCGCTTCCTCAACTTTTCGGAAGTAGTCAAACACACCGGCTGCTCAGCAAAACTGCTACATATGAGATTTATCGCCGGAGGTTTCGCCAAAGAAATTCGGCTAAATGTAACCTCACTAATGACTAAGAGAGACGCAAATAAGATTAAGAACCACTATTCAACGTACACCACTCTTACCACTGCTCGCGCTGAATATGGTCTGGCGCAAGACACTTTAAAAAAACTTATACGCGAGAAAAAAGTCCATCCTCTTCCCAGTACCCATAAGCATTATTTAAAAGGGCAAGTTACAATCCTTCGCACTGAACTGGACCACCTCTTGAGGGGCACTAAGTTAATCTAGCCTCTCTCCCACCGAGTTACACAGGGCGGCCGCAAAAACTGAGTGCAACACCCGACCATTTCGGTAAGGTGTTGCCCCATGTCCTATCACGAACTCAGCGCCACAGAGCGCGTCACGAT
>NZ_MACM02000080.1:0-4939 GCF_001675465.2 Pseudomonas sp. AU12215 | reverse complement strand
ATCGAGTTCAGCGCGGAGCAGTTCAGCAACATCCCGGCCGTCACCGTCGACTGCAAGGCCCGCAAGGTCCAGGTGCCCACCACCTACGACCCGGAGCTGCGCACCTACACCGGGGTCTGGGATGGCAGTTTCAAGAGCGCCTGGACCAACAATCCGGCGTGGATCACCTACGACATCAGCACCAATGCTCGCTTCGGCCTGGGCAAGCGGATCAAGCCCTGGATGGTGGATAAGTGGGAGCTGTACAAGATCGCCCAGTACTGCGACCAGCTGGTGCCGGATGGGAAGGGCGGTCAAGAGCCGCGCTTCCTCTGTGATCTGAATCTGCAGTCTCGCTCGCAGGCCTGGACCCTGCTGCGTGACATCGCGGCAATCTACCGGGGGATGAGCTACTGGGCGCAGGGGCAGTTGGTGTCTCAGGCTGACATGCCGCGTAGCGCTGACTTCGACTACGTCTTCACCCGGGCGAATGTGATAGACGGGAAAATGACCTACGGGGCTGCTTCGGCGCGCACCAGGTACAGCCGCGCCCTGGTCAGCTACGACAACCCGGCGAACAACTACGACACCGATGTCACGGGCTACTCCGATCCGGGCCTGACGCGCCGTTATGGTGACAACCCCGTGGAGCTGTCCGCGATTGGCTGCACTCGCGAGAGCGAGGCGCAGCGGCGCGGGAAGTGGGCGGTGCTAACCAGCGTGCAGGACCGGACCATCACCTTTAGCACCGGCATGGAAGGCCGGATTCCGCTGCCGGGCTACATCATCCCGGTGGCGGACTCGCTGCTGGCCGGTCGTGAGATCGGCGGCCGGATCTCTTCGGTTGCCGGCCGGGTGGTGACGCTCGATCGCGTTACCCAGGCCAAGGCTGGTGATCGACTGATCATCAACCTGCCGAGTGGACGTGCCGAGGGCCGCACCGTGCAGTCGGTCAACGGCAAGGCTGTGACCGTCACCACGGCCTACTCGGAGACGCCTGAGCCAGAACTGTGTTGGGCGCTCGATGCCGATGACTTGGCTGTCCAGCTCTATCGGGTGATGAGCACCAAGCGCGATGACAATGGGCAGTGGACCATCAACGGCTTGCAGTACGAGCCAAGCAAGTTCGACTACATCGACACCGGCGCGCGCCTGGAAGAGCGCCCGATCAGCGTCACCCCCGTTACCACCGTGCAGCCGCCGGCCAGCGTCACGCTCTCGTCGCGCTGGGCAATCGACCAAGGGCTGGCGGTCAGCACCATGTCGATCACCTGGCCCGCGGTTGAGGGCGCTGTGGCCTACGACGTGGAGTGGAAGAAGGACAGCGGCAACTGGGTTCGCCTGCCGCGCCAGGGCACCACCAGCGTCGATGTCACCGGCATCTATGCCGGGGCCTACCTGGCGCGCGTGCGAGCGGTGAGCGCCTTCGAGATCACCTCGATCTGGCGCACCTCGATCCTCACCAACCTGGTGGGCAAGGACGGCCTGCCGCCGGTGCTGGCATTCCTGCGCACGACTTCGGGGCCGTGGAAAATCCAACTCGACTGGGGATTCCCGGCCGGGGCAGAGGACACGGCGTTCACCGAGATACAGCAGTCCACCACTCCGGGTGGCAGTGAGCAGACCGCCGCCGCGCTGGGCCTATTCGCCTACCCGACGGACACGCACACGCTGACTTCGCTGGCTGCCGGCGCGCGCCTGGCGTTTCGCGGGCGCCTGATCGACCGCACCGGTAACGTGGGTGCCTGGTCGAACTGGGTGGATGGCATCACTTCGACCGATGCCGGCGAGTACAACGAGCTGATCACGCAGGAGTTCGTCGAGTCAGCACTGGGGCAGGAGTTCTTCGATCGAATCAACCTGATCGATGGGCCTGACAGCTTGCTGGGCTCGGTGAATGCCCGCCTGAAGGAAGTGAACGACGACCTTCAGCAGCAGATCGACGCGATCGGCGATATCGTCGATGCCCTGGAGTACGACCCGGCAAAGACCTATCTGAAAGGCGACAGCGTCCGCCAGGGGCAGCGCCTTTACCAGGCCATTGCCAATGTGCCGGTGAATAGCCCGCCGCCGAATGCCACCTACTGGCTCGACATTGGCCAGATCTCGCAGACGGTCGATGGTCTCGCCGCGCGGGTGACCACGGTGGAAACTGAGGTCGGACAGATCGACGGTGCGCTGACGGCTCAGTCGCAGCGAATCGACAGTGTTCAGTCGAGCCTCAACGGCAAGGCTGACGCTTCGACTGTGAGTGCATTGGCGAACCGGGTTACGCAGACCGAGCAAGGCCTGACGAGCCAGGGCTCGGCCATCACCGGGCTGACGAACTCGATCAACAGCATTGGCGGCGACAACATGCTGCCGAACTCGTCGTTCGAGGACTTGGCGACTGCAACGCGGGCTCGTCACTGGATTGTAAATGGCGGGACCAGTTCGATCGTCGATTCCATCCTGTCGCAGAGCACCAAGGCTCAGCGGGTCGAGCAGACAGGTGTTGCGGCAGACGGTGCTCTTAACATCCTGCTCAGCACGGCTGACGGCCTTGCGCGGCCGAAGGTGCGCCCTGGCGCGACTTACGCTCTGAGCGTCTTCGCGCGGGGCGTCGCTGGCATGTCGTTCCGACACTACGTGCAGTTCCTCAACAGTGCCGGCACTGTAGTTACCACCCTCACGGGCACCTACACAATTGCAAGCACCGAGTGGCAACGCTACGTGCTCACTGGGATGGCGCCTGCAACCGCTGTTGCGGCTCACATTTATGCAGGCCGCATAACAAACACGAGCGGCGTTGTAGCTGACCTATGGCTTGAGACTGACAACATCCAGCTCCAGGAGGGCGCTGTTGCAACGCAGTACGCGCCATCGAGCGAGCAGGCCATCGCTGCCCAGGCACAGGCCACTCAAGCCCTGACTGTCCGGGTCACCCAGACGGAGCAGGGGCTTACGTCGCAGGGCAGCGCAATCACCAGCCTGACCAATCGAGTCACTTCTGCCGAGGGGAACATCACCGGGCAGGCAACTGCAATCAATTCGCTCGACACGCGCGTCTCCAGCGTTGAGGGCGTCGTCACGTCACAAGCGTCACGTGTAGATGGCCTGCTGGCTGCCTATCGAGACGACAACGGCGAGGGCGACCTGCAGGACGCTTTGCGGGGTGCCGAGTCTACGGCCCAGATTGTCCGCGAAAGCCAGGTGCGCGCCACTCAGAACCAGGCGATGGCGCAGACGGTGGAGCAGGTGTCTGCTGCTACGGCGGTGAACTCCGCTGTGGTGGAGCAGACGAGCCGGGTGGTGGCCGATGTGAATGCCGGGATCCAGGCGATGTGGAGCGTGAAGCTCAACGTCTCTCAGGGTGGCCAGCAGTACGCGGCTGGCTTCCAGCTTGGCTTCGACGGAGGCACGACGACCACGATGGCCTTTCAGGCTGATCGTTTCCTTTGGTTCAACAGCTCCAACGGTCAGTCGGTTGCGCCGGTCTCCATCGTTGGCGGCCAGATGTTCATCAACAACGCGCTTATCCAGGACGGATCGATCACCAACGCGCAGATCGGCAACGTGATCCAGTCCACCGCACTTGGCAGTAATGGCCAGCCGTTGTGGCAGCTGAACAAGTCCGGTTCCTTCCTGCTGAACAGCGCCGGTGGTGGTGGACGCACCCAGCTCACGGCGGAGACCTACAAGGTCTTTGACGGCAACGGCGTGCGGCGCGTGCAGCTCGGGAACCTCGACGTATGAGTTATGGACTGCAAGTGTTCGATGGCGGGGGAGGCCTGATCTTCGACAGCAACTCCCTCACCTGCCGCATGGTGTACCGGGTGCCCTTCCAGACATCCACCAACCAACAGACCATCGTGATACCGGGCTTCGATGCTTCGAAGGGAGTTGTCTGGCTCGATACCACCTGGTCTGGCAGCGGTACCACCAACGCGCAGCGTTTCACGGTATCAGGCAACACCGTGACCATCCTGGGCAGCTACTTCAACACCAACCAGACCGACTACCTGAACGCGGTGATGTTCTCATGAGCTACGGCGCACTCTTCATCGGCAACGCCGGCCAGGTCCAGATCGACGACAACTATCCCTGCTACATGGAAGTGGCTTCCGGAAGCTATGACGGATCGAGCGGAACCGTGACGGTGACCTACCCGACGGCGATCAACAGCCCGAACCCGCCAGCCATCTTCATCCGTCCCGACGGCGCCCATGTATTGCGGTACATGCGGAACCTTGGCAGTCCCGGCAACTGGACCGGCTGGACCGCCGTTCTCTACACGGACAGCGGCTTCACGGGGATTGTCCGAACCGGCCAGTACAAGGCGGCGGCGCTCTATCTGCCGCGCACCGGCGGGTATGGCCTGCAGGTGTTCGATTCGAGCAACCGCCTGCTGTTCGACAGCAATCGCCGGGTGCTCACGATTCTGGCTGGTGCGCAGACCTGGTCGAAGGTCGGTTACAACGGCAACTACCAAAGCAACTGGACGACCGACACATGGGGGAACGCTTACGTGGCCGGCTCATATGTGATGGCCAGCCACTTCATGGCCGGATTCGTGGCCCCGCCGAACGCCGCTGAGATCGGCATCGGGTTCCTGAATGGAACCGCCAAAACCCAGATCAACGTCTTCGCCATGCGCGTGGGGCGTGGTCTGGCTGAAATCACTACCTTCAACTGGCCGCTGGTCATGGTGAATTGAGGAGGGGACATGCCCTGGTATTCCGCTGGAACCGTTGCGGTGACCAACAACAGCCCGACCGTGACCGGATCGGGCACCAGCTTCTCGGCGAATGCCCGCGTGGGCGATGCGTTTCGAGGGCCTGACGGCCTCTGGTACGAGGTTACGAACGTGGCTAGCGCCACGGTGATCTCCATCAAGCCCAACTACCAAGGAGCGAATAGCCCGACTGGAAGCTATGCGATTGCGCCAATGCAGGGCTATGTAAAGGATAGTGCGGACGCG
>NZ_MACM02000079.1:0-2151 GCF_001675465.2 Pseudomonas sp. AU12215 | reverse complement strand
ATGCCCGATTGAGGTCATGACAGAGGTAGTGGCGTTGCAGCATGATGCACCTGCTTCAATCCAGTAACCGTGTTGCACTCAGCTTCTGCAACCGCCTAGCTAATAGCTAACCCCCCTCATCCCATACCCGCATTACCCCGCCCTTACTTCCACTAGCTAATCGTCACTAATCAACCATTCCTACTGGAAGCCATCACAGATCAGACATGACTCCTGTCGCCTGCCAGTGATAGGTCGTCAATCAAAAAATACACATTACGTACCTGGTATGAAGCCAACAACCCGGTACCCATGCATGAACAATCGCAAGACCTACACCCACCTCTCCCAATCAGACATCGCCCTCCAAATCGAATCACTCGTGCAATCCATCGAGCGACATGACAGTCCTGCCTTTCGATTCAGGCAAAACCGCAGTGGATACGAGCGAATAGAAGACACCAGGCTCTCCCGGTACTTCACCCACATCAAGCAGATGGTCGACCTGTTCGATGACCGCGTTGAGTACGACTACAGCGAGCATCTTCAGGCGTTCAAGGAGGCTTGCCAATACATTGGGTTGGAGCGTCACCCAGACGGCCCTGTCTGCCTGAATGAAGAGGGGACTGCCTACCTAGACCATCATCGCAGCATGAACGTCTTGGTTGCTCGGATCCGACAACTGACTCGTGAACGCTGGTATTGCCGAAACAGAGACGACCGACGCTATCAAGCTAAGGATCAGGAGGCAGATGTCTGCGACTACGCCGACGCCTTATGTGAGCGCTATTCGCGCATCACCATCGTCAGGGCCGACTTCCATTACCGTTCTGAGATGCAGGCCAGGCTGCGCGTTGAGCACGTGTTCGGTGACCTGAAGCAGCTGATTACTGAGCACAAACGCAATCCGATCGTCAAGCACCTTATTGGTTACATCTACGTAGTCGAGCAGGGCGAGCGGAAAGATGGTGGGGGGTACCACATCCATGCTGCCTACTTCTTCAATGGCAATGAGGTCCGTGGGGATGTCTACAAGGCCATCCAGCTGGGCGAACTCTGGGAGCACATCACGCATGGTCATGGTTACATGCATAGCTGTAACCATGACAAGGAGCGGTATGGCGATGAGTGTGGCGTCGGCCTCATCCTGAGGAGCGACCAGAGAATTCGGCGTTATGTTCACAAGGCGTTGAAGTATCTCGTCAAAGACGCTCAGCACCTGCGGCTAAGGCCAGCTGGTGCTCGATGCTTGCGGATGGGGCAGCTGAATCGTTCTCGTCGAGGGTGGATAGCTGCCCGCTGAGAGTGTTTGGAACGGCGTATATTGGGGTGTCAGGCATAAACGAGAAGCCCCGCTGGGAGGCGGGGCTTCAAGACAGCCGTTGCAGGGGATTTCAACGGTTGCCGATCCTTCGGCAGCAGATTCACTTTAGGCAGAATCCGTTGGGTATTCCAGTGAGCATGGTGCGCTAGAGGCCTGTGCTGGAGTCAATCACCCAGCCTGCCACAACCTCCTCACCAAACTCAGCAACCCATGCTCGGTAAATCAGGCTCTTACCTGCCCGCACTCGAATGCGGACTCCCGTCAGCGGATGGCGGTACGTCAGTAGTGGACTAGGAACAGGTCCGCTGAAAACAGAGCGGGATGGTTCGTGACGTAACATCTTCAGTAGCTGCAACCGGCTAACGCCATATTCCCGCATGAGGGCATTAATGGCGGACAGCAGCGCTCGATCTTCTTCCGAGAGACTAGACATCGGCGGTTCTCTCTGGTGATTTACCGACTGACAATGCCACACCGGTGCGCTGGGCATGCTGCCAGCTGTCGGTAGAAAATGACCACGTCAGCACCTGGCATGAAATCGACAGCAAGGAGCTATGCCATGACTAACCTTTCCAGCGCGCGTCCACTCCATCTGGATCAAATGGCGGCCGGCACGCTGATTGATTGCTTCGTAGAGTGCGTCGAGTCTTCCAGCAGGCCGGCGTTCACTCGCACGCTTGATCGCACTGGCCAGATGGACACCACTGCGACACATATTGGACTGTTTCTTGTCTATCTGGAGCGTATGTATAAACGTGCCATGTCGGTGGATGCTGATTCCGGCAGTGAAAAGCTGTGGACCTTCCGAGAGGCTTGCAGAGGTATCGGAATCGAGTCCATCCAGGGGG
>NZ_MACM02000078.1:0-872 GCF_001675465.2 Pseudomonas sp. AU12215 | reverse complement strand
GAAGAAGCCGAGCTGACCGAACATCGGCCCGATGGCCGACATCTGAAAGAACACCCACGCTAGGGTCTCGTAACGCTGGCCTGGTTCGGTGGAGATGAACTGACCCGTCTTGTCGGCCAGATAGAGGAGGATCGCACCGGATTCCCATAAGGCGATGGGTCTACCGTCAGGGCCAGCCGGATCGATGATCGCCGGTATGCGTCCGTTCGGGTTCAGCGACACGAACGCCGGATCCTTCGACTCGTTGTTCGAGATGTCGATCAGGTGGGGCTCGTACGCCAGGCCAGTCTCCTCAAGCATGATCGAGACCTTGACGCCATTGGGCGTAGGGGCTGCGTAGAGTTGCAGGCGATCGGGATGAGATGCCGGCCAGCGCTGCGTGATCGGAAAGGACGAGAGGTCTGGCATAAATCTGCGATCCTGGTGTTGCGATGGCGACTGACTGGAACGAGCCGTCACTCTGAAGTAGGGTTCGATGACCGCGTCGCTGAACGACGCGGTCACGAAGATTGCGGACCGGATCGGCGCAGTGGCAACGGCAGTGAAGCCTATTCCGCCGCGGTCCCGGCCGCTGGCTGTACGTCGTCAACCTTTTGGCGCTTCGGAAGCACCCAGCCGGGACGGACGAAGTGGCAGGTGTAGCCGCCCGGGCGCTTCTCCAGATAATCCTGGTGATCGGGCTCGGCCTCCCAGAACTCGCCGACCGGCTGGACCTCGGTCACCACTTTGCCATCCCACAGCCCCGAGGCATCCACATCGGCGATCGTATCCTCGGCGACGCGCTTCTGCTCCTCGTCGACATAATAGATGCCCGACCGGTAGGAGAGCCCACGATCATTGCCCTGGCGGTTCAGCGTCGTCGGATCGTGGAT
>NZ_MACM02000077.1:0-2689 GCF_001675465.2 Pseudomonas sp. AU12215 | reverse complement strand
CAGGCCGATCTGGATCGTGACGCGCTCTGTGGCGCTGAGTTCGTGATAGGACATGGGGCAACACCTTACCGAAATGGTCGGGTGTTGCACTCAGTTTTTGCGGCCGCCCTTTCTTTACTGGTCGAAGTTTGGCGGAGCCGCTGTGCCTTTTGTCGTTGGCTGCGTTTGTTAGCCGACGGTACTTTCTGGCGGCCTGTCTATGGTTGTTGGCAGCGGTTGTCCACCCGTTGCAGGCGCTGGCTGTTGCACTGGTTCTCTGGTGCTGGTTGTGCGTGGATGATCGTCGTTGGGTTTGGCTTGCTGTCCCGGCAGTAATTGTTACGGCTCTAGCTTATCTGATTCGCGGACCGTCCCTTTTCTTCTTTCAGCAGTACGACGCTCAGTGGCTGGCCTGGATATCGGGCCCCAACCGGAATGTCTTCCTGAAAAACTGGCCCGTTGCCTCGTGGGTTTCACTGGGGCTCGACTTCCTGCTCGTTCTACTGGCGCGGCATTTTGTTCTGGGGCGTGTGCGAGAGTTCTATACAGCCCTGCTAATTGCCTTAATCGTTGGTTTCGTTGCCAGCCTTGTACTTGTGGATTGGCTGTCGTTGGTGCTGCCGACTGGTCTGCAGCTCTGGCGAGTGCAATGGATATCCCATTGGGGGGCGATGGCTGCGATTCCGCTGGTTATGTGGCAGGTGCTACAGCAGGCCTATGGTCGTGAGCGCAGCCTGTTCCTCTTTGCGACTATCATCTGGGCCGTACCTGTGGGGCCGATGGCTCCAAGCCCGCTGTTATCCCTATTCCCCCTGGCTCTGTTCTTCTTCTGGCCGTCAATTGCGCCGAAAATTCGAGAGCGCTTCCGTATTGCGATGTTGGCTGGTCTCGTGATAGCGCTGATTATTGGGACCTTCAAGTATTGTCTTGTCGTCTATCTGGCGTTCCTCAAGCAGGGCGGTAGCCTGAACAATTACCGATTGGATGCCATTATCTTGGCCTATCCATTGATTTCTTGCCTAGTACTTGTGCTGATTTACCTCGGAGTGCACCGATTTGGTCAGCCTGCCAGGTATGCCGCGCTCGCTGCTATCGCTGCTTTTTCAGTGTATTCGATGATTTCTTGGGATAGCCGAAGCACTTGGAATACCTATATAGAGCGCTCGGCGGGGGAGAATCCATTCGGAACTCCCATCGAGCAAGGTGCTCAGGTTTATTGGGCTGATATGCTGTTGGCGCCCTGGAGTGTCTTGCATCGCCCCAGTTATTTCAACGAGGGCCAGCAGGCCGGGCTGCTGTTCAATCGCGAGACAGCCAGACAAGCCAGTATTCGAAACTCGGTGACACAGATATTGTCGTTCCAGAGTGAAATATGTGCTGTCGTGAACTCCGCAGCCGGCAGGGATGATCATTGCGCGCCAGATATTCAAACTGTACGGGATATGTGTGAGGCGGCTGAGGGTAAACTGAGTTACATCGTGCTCCAAAATCGATTGAGCGAGCCTCCGATGGGGCTATGGAATATTCCCAGGAGCTATTCGGGAGAAGCTCCGGTTACTTACTACCTGTATGGCTGCGCAGGCTTGGACGGTCATGCCGTAGCGAATGCCAGGTGATCACATGTGTATTGGAGTGGTTGCACGGTCGATTCGAGTTCGCGAAGTATTTCATTGCCTCGTTAGTTGGACTGTCGGCGGATTTGGCTGCGTTCTCACTGTGCATTCGGGCGCTGCACCTGGGGCTCAGTGGCGCGGTTGTGGTGGGATTCCTAGTTGGTGCACTGGTAGCGTATCTCTTCAGTGCTTTCTGGGTATTCCCTGTACGTACTTATCGATGCCACCCATTGCTCGAGTTCTCCATTTTTTTTGCGACTGGACTGCTGGGTGTTTTAGTGACCCGCTGCATCATTTATCTCGGTGTTGAGGTTCTCTCTTTCAGTCCGGAGTTGGTGAAGTTGCTGTCTTCCGCAATCACGTTCCTGATCAATTTCATGGTGCGCAAGGTGCTGCTGTTCAGCAGGCATGGTGCTCGCGAGGTAATGAGGCTTGAGTAATTCCGTTGTCATCGTAGGTGCAGGTCCTGCCGGCCTGACCGCTGCCTATGAGCTGCAGAGCGCCGGGTTTTCAAATGTGCTGGTGATCGAGGCGGATACCCAGGTTGGTGGTATCTCCCGGACGGTCAACTACAAAGGTAACCGCATTGATATTGGTGGGCACCGGTTTTTCTCCAAATCGGATTGGGTCATGCAATGGTGGAACCGCTTGCTTCCTCTTGCGCCGGAGGGATGCGAGAAGGCCGTTCTGCAGTACCAGGGTATGGAGCGCCCGGTTCCAGCCTTCAATGGGCTGGCAAGTAGTGCGGTTGATTCGGATCAGGTCATGCTGCTACGTGGGCGTCTATCGAGAATCTATTTCGGCAAGCGCTTCTTCGATTACCCGCTGAAGCTGAATCTCGACAGCCTACGCAAACTGGGTGTTCGTAAAACATTGGTATTCGGCGTCAGTTATGCCTTTGCCAAACTGCGTCCGGTCAAGCCTGAGCAAACCTTGCAAGACTTCCTGATCAACCGCTTTGGCCAGAAGCTCGGCGGCCGCAAAAACTGAGTGCAACACCCGACCATTTCGGTAAGGTGTTGCCCCATGTCCTATCACGAACTCAGCGCCACAGAGCGCGTCACGATCCAGATCGGCCTGTGCAATGGCTTCAGCCA
>NZ_MACM02000076.1:0-15217 GCF_001675465.2 Pseudomonas sp. AU12215 | reverse complement strand
GATCGTGACGCGCTCTGTGGCGCTGAGTTCGTGATAGGACATGGGGCAACACCTTACCGAAATGGTCGGGTGTTGCACTCAGTTTTTGCGGCCGCCTGGTTTCGGACAATCATGACCGGCAGCACCTCGAAGAAACCCTATTTCGGCAGGGGCGTAATGCCAAGGGGCAGAAGCAAAGCTTCGACTGTTGCCAGAGCTTGCATATCAGCCTGTTCTTCGATGGCACCAACAACAATGAGCACAATGACACGAAGGAGAAGCACCCCAGCAATATCGCCAAGCTCTTTCATGCGTCTCTTCGTGGGAAGAAGGCGGAAGAAAGAGATTATTTCTCCTTCTACATGCCTGGCGTGGGCACGGCCTTCCCTGAAATTGGCGAATTCGACTACAGCGAGGAGGGGTTGAAGTACGCCCTGGGTGGCGAGGACCGCATCAATTGGGGGCTGGCTTCCATTGCCGAAGCGTTACAGTCAGCGGTTTTGAATAAAACCTTTGACCAGCAGAAGAAGAAAGCCTTCGTCAAATCCATGGGCACGCCCAAGGGGCTCACCTTCCTGGGCAGGGACAAGCGATGTTCGGTAATGAGCGAGTTGCTGAACGACGTTCGCGCCAACGTGGACAAGTCCAAGCCCCGGGTGCTGGGGGTGAAGCTGTATGTGTATGGCTTCTCCCGCGGGGCGGCGGAGGCGCGTACTTTCGTCAACTGGCTGAGTGAGCTGTTCGAGACGCCCGAAGGGGCGGACAAGCCCGCACAGCAGTTGTCCGGCGTGCCGGTGAGCGTGGAGTTTCTGGGCATCCTGGATACCGTGGCATCGGTGGGCATCGCCCATGCGGCGCCGTTCTTCGCCGGGCATATGGACTGGGCGGACGATAGCCAGTTACTGCCCTGCGCGGAGAAATACCCGCAGTTCGTCAAGCAGTGCCGGCACTTCGTGGCGGCCTTCGAGCAGCGTTCGTGCTTCCCGCTGGATTCGATCCGCAATGAGGACGGTAAGTACCCGGCCAACACCTACGAGGTGGTGTACCCCGGCGTGCATTCCGATGTGGGCGGCGGCTACCCGCAGAACGACCAGGGCAAGGCGCGCGGCGGCACCGACGAGCTGATTTCCCAGGTGGCGCTGCATGACCTGTATGCCGAAGCCTTTGCCTGCGGCGCGCCGCTGCAGGTGCCGGGAAAGGTGATGCCCGATTATCTATTGGCACAACAACCGTGGCGGAAGATGAATCTCGATACTCAAGAAGAGTTCGATATCAAGCCGTTGGTTGCCGAGCGCTTCAACGCCTGGCGCGCCGTGACCCTGCTCGGTGTAGCAACCGAGGCGCCGGCGACACCCGCCGGGGAATACGCGCCGGCGCTCTACAGCCTGACCGTCGAAGACACCCTGGCCGACCAGTTGGGCTGGATCACCGGCTGGCGTATTGGTCGCTTTGCCAATGACAAGGATGGCGACAAGGACAGCTACAAGGACCAGCCCTTCTTTAAAGCGGCTCAGGAGGACACCGGCTACCAGGCCGGCCAGGACAAGAAGGCTTACGAGAAGAAAAAACAGGATGCCGCCAACGAGCGTGCTAGGAAGCCCGAAGAGGCGGTGAACCATCCTGGACCACCGATCTACGAGCCCAAGCTCGACCAGACCCAGGTCAGCCAGGCCGCGGCAGAGTTCAAGGCGGACTACTATGACCGCAAGCGCGAGCAGACCAGCGACGCGGGCACGCTCTTCGACGTGCTGCTGCGCGATACCGCCTACCTGCTCAACGAAGACGATGAGCGCAAGGCCCGCGAGACGCTCACGAGCGTGGGCAAGGCGCGCAGCCAGTTGTTGTTCCGCGATAACCGGGGCACTCCCAGCGCAGACCCGAGCATGGCGCTGCTGGTGGCCTTGTTCGACGACCAGATTCACGACTCGCGCGCCTGGTTCATGCACGACAAGTTGAAGACCCGCGAGATGTGGGCCGGCTACTTTTTCTACCGGATGATCTATTTCGGCAACGACAACAGCGCCGCCCTGACGCCGGTGATGATCGCCGGGCGGATTCTGGGCGTGGTGATGATTGCCGGTGTCATGGTCTATGGCATTCGGCTGATGCGCGGCAATGTGCTCAAGGGCGCAGCAGGCGGCTTGTTGGGCGCGGCGGGAGGGGTATTGCTGGCCGGGGTAGCCTACCAGGTGATCGACGTGGCCACCGGCGCGGTGCTGCCCTTCGTGCCAGGCGCGGCGGACCTGCTCAAGCCCACCACGCACATCGGCGCGGTGGCCAGCGCGCTCAAGCAGCAGTTTGCCCAGGAGGACTACCTCGCGCGGCTGGACCGCACCACCGCGATGCTGCGTGATACCGGCAACCTGTTCGAGCTGGACAAGGGCATGGTGTGAGGCTTTGCCTGACCCACTTGGCCAGCATTTCCACTTAGCGGCTGCACTGTCGCAAAACCCGAAAAAGAGAAAGGCCCGGCGGGTATCCCCCCGCCGGGCCTTTCTCTTTTCCGCGCCCCGCGATCAGCAGGTGCAGCACATCATCGGCATGCCGTTGCAGCTCATCATCATCGGCATGCCGCACTCCATCATCTTGTTCATCAGCATGCAGCAGTTCTTGAACATCTCCATGTTCATGCCCTGCATCGGCATCATCTTGCACATCATCATGTCGCCCTGCATGGAGCACTCCATCATGCACTTCATGGCCGGCATGCCCATGTTCATGCCCATCATCATCGGCATCATGTTGGCGTTCATCATGCCCATCATCGGCATCATGGCCATGGCGGGCTGGGACATGCCCATCATCATCAGGTTGCCGCAGTGCATCATCATCGGCATGCCGCAGTTCATCATCATCGCCATCATCTCGGCGCTGTTGCGGAACATGGCCATTTCCATGCCCATGGCCGGCTTCATCTTGCACATCATGCCGTCATCGAGCATCTCGCATTCCATGGTCGCCATCATCATCGGCATGCCCATCATCGGCATCATGGCGTTGGTGTTCATCGGCATCTGCATGGCGTTCATCATGGTGGAGCTCCCTGAATCGATTGGAATGAAGTGCTGCGAATGGGGCCGATTCTAGAAAGGCGCGGCGACGGGACAAGATGGCGGGGAAACGGAGGTTTCTGGCGTGCTTTCTCGCGGTTCTGGTTCGATGATGGCGGCGGTGTTCGTCATGGTTTCAATTTCGACGTTTTAACGACTTTAAAAGAATCCTCGACGCGCATTTTAGCAACATGGATATCCCCTCCAGTGCTTAGCAAAGAACCGTAGTGAATATTGAATCTAACCAGCTCGCAAAAACTTCGCTTCGGACGGCTATCCGCGTCCTAGAGCGCTTCCATGGCAACTCATGAGTCTCAAATTCCGGCATATGAGAATGCGTTTTTAATATTTAAGGAAATAACAGACGAGCTTCTATAGTGGCGGTTTGATCCAACTGTCATCCCATCGCAAGGAAGTCCCATGCTCCGCCACCTGCTCGCCGCCAGCCTCGCCCTGGCGCTGTTCGGCTGCGCCACCGCGCCCGCTCCTTCCGTCCATACCACCAACCCTTCCACCTCCACACTGCAGGGCGACCCCACGCGGCCGGCGCAGGCGCAGTGGCTGCGCACCGAGTTGTATTTCGCGCTGGGCCAGGAGGACGGCAAGGAGAAGATCAGCGAGCAGCGCTGGCGGCAGTTCCTCGACCAGGAGGTGACGCCGCGCTTCCCGGACGGCTTCACCGCCTATGACGCCTACGGCCAGTGGCGTGACCATGGCGCGCCGGCGCCGGAGCGCTTGAGCACCAAGGTGATCGTGATCCTGCATGAAGACAGCGCGGCGCGCGGCCAGGACATCGAGGCGATCCGCCTGGCGTGGAAGCGCATCACCGGCGACCTTTCCGTGCTGCGCCTGTCGCAACCGGCTCAGGTGTCCTTCTGATGAGCGAATTCCGCGAAACGCTGTACGAGGGTTACGCGCAGGCGCTGAGCGTCGATGAGCCGATCTACCAGGGCAACACTGGCCAACAGGCCGTGCAGGTATTCCGCAATCGACTCTTCGGCCGCGTGCTGACGCTGGATGGCGTGGTGCAGACCACAGAGGCCGACGAGTTCGTCTACCACGAGATGCTCGCCCATGTGCCGATCCTCGCCCATGGCGCAGTGCGCCGCGTGCTGGTGATCGGCGTGGGCGATGGCGGGATCCTGCGGGAGATCGTGCGGCATGCCGGCATCGAGGAAATCGTCGCGGTGGAGATCGACCCGCAGGTGGTCGAACTGTGCCGCGAGCTGCTGCCGAATCATTCGGCCGGTGCGCTGGACGACCCGCGCCTGCGATTGATCTACGCCGACGGCCTGGAATACCTCGCGCAGAGCCGGGAGAGTTTCGACCTGATCCTCTGCGATTCGACTGATCCGGGCGGCCCCGCGGCGAGCCTGTTCACTTCGGCGTTCTACCGCAACTGCCAGCAACGCCTCGGCGCCAGCGGCATCCTTGCCACGCAGAATGGCGTGCCCTTCCTCCAGCCCGAAGAGCTGGGCGGCACGGCGCGGCGGCTGGCGGACAACTTCGCCGACTGGGGTTTCTTCCATGCCGCGGTGCCGACCTACATCGGCGGCAGCATGGCCTTCGGCTGGGCGTCGAACAGCGAGAAGGTCCGCCGCACCGACCTGGAAACCCTGCGCCAGCGCTTTGCGAAAAGCGGCCTGGTGACCCGCTACTACACCCCCGAGGTACACCAGGCGGCATTCGCCCTGCCGCGCTACATGCTCGACGTGATCGAGGCCGGGCTTCAGCGCGACAGCTGAGGGTTGTCCAGGCGTTGCGGCGTCCAGTCCGGGTCGCGGGCGCGCACCGGGCTGCTGACCTGCAGCACCGCGGTGCCGAAGCGCCGCTTGAAGTCGGCACCGATCTGCGCCAGGGCCTGGCGGGTGTAGGGGTTGTCGGCGTGGATGAGGATCAGCATCCGCGACGGCAGCTTCTCCGGCCCGCCGCTGGGGCCGCGCCACTGGCCGTGCAGGTCGAGCCAGCTGAGGCCATCGGGGAAACGCGGCGTCACCTCGCGGGCGAGGAAATCCTCCCACTGCGACAGTTCCACCGCCTCCAGGTACAGCTCGGTGCGCAGCATGCGCCGGCCGCTGGCTTCGCCACCGCTGGCGCTATTGGCTGCCGGCTCGTTCAGCCACAGACCGATCAACGCCGCCAGCAGCACGACGATGGCGCCATTGCGCCACAAACGTTTCCTGCGCATCAGGCGCCCTCCTCCTGCCAGTTGGCAGACGACGCCGTGCGCGAACGCAGCAGCAGTTGCAGCACCGCGCCCAGCGCCAGTACACCCACGCCGAGCAGCGCGCCCCAGCCGACAAAGGCGACGCTGGAATACAGCATGTACAGGCACACCGCGAGGAAGCCCAGCGGCAGCCACGGGTAGAGCGGCACTCGGATCGGCCGGGGCACTTCCGGGTGACGGCGGCGCAGGACGATCAGCGCCACGCTGCTCAGACTGAGGAACAGCCAGTACACCGGTGTCATGTACTCCACCATGGTGTTGAAGCCGTGGCCGCTCCAGCCGCCGACCGCGATCAGCAGCAGCGCCACCAGCCCCTCGGCCAGCAGTGCGGCGCGCGGTACGCCGTGGCGCACGTCCCAGCGGCCGAGCACGCGCAGCGCCGGCACATCGCTGGCGGCGGCGTAGGTGGTGCGGCTGCCGACGATCAGCGTGGAGTTGATGCTGGCGACGGCGGACACCACCACCACTGCCATGATCAGGCCGATACCCGGCGCGCCGAAGGCCAGCCCGAGCAGCTCCAGCGCCGGCGCACCGCTGGCGGCGAGGCCATCGAAACCCAGGCCGCGAATGAACGCCCAGTTCAGCGCCAGATAGATCAGCAGCAGGGCCGCCAGCGCGCCGAGCATGGCAGTGAAGATGCCGCGGCGGTTGTCGCGCAGTTCTGCCGACAGCGTGGCCGCATCGCTCCAGCCACCGAAGGCGAGGAAGACGTAGATCAGCGCGGCGGAGAACCCGGCGACACCGACCTGCTCCGGCTCCACTGGCGCCACGGGTGATGGAACGAAGCCGCGCCACTGCAGCCACAGGCCGGCGCCGACGATCCCCAGGAAGCCGGCAGCGACTAGCACCACCAGGCCGGCCTGGGTGCCGAAGCTCACCCGCCAGCCGATGAGGTTCAACGCCACCAGCGCGGCGACCAATCCACCGGCCAACAGCACGTTGCCCAGTTGCCCGAGGCCGAGCAAGGCGCTGAAGTGATCGGCGAAGAGGAACGCCATCAGCGCGATCCAGCCGGTATGCAGGATGGCGAAGCGCGACCAGGCGAACAGGAAGCCCACCCGCTGGCCGTAGGCGCGTTCAAGGAAGTGGTAGTCGCCACCGGGATGGGCGAAGGCCGAGGCCATCTCCACGTAGCACAGGGCGCCGACCATCGACAGCAGGCCGCCGAGAATCCACACCAGGTAGAAGTGCTCCTGGCTGACGTTGAGCGCCACGGTGGGCGCGGTCTTGAGGATGTCGCTGGTGATCACCATGCCCAGCGTCAGCAGCAGCGCGTGGGCGGCGCCCAGGTGCCGGCGCGGGCCGGCTGGCTTGTCAGCGGCGAAGTTGTCAGCCATGAATCGGCTCCGGAAGTAGTAAGGGCCGCGTTGCGGCCCCTGGATTTTCAACAGCGCAGATCAGAACGAATAGCTCGCGCGGGCGTAGTAGTACGCGCCGTTGGAGCCGATCGGCGAGAGCACGTCGTACGGCAGGTTGCCGCCATAGTTGATCTCCGAGCTGGAGCGCTCCGGGTAGTTGTCGGTGAGGTTGTTGCCGCCCACCGCCAGGCTGAACTGCGGGGTGAACTTGTAGGCCACCTCGGCATCCAGCTGCCACACCGCGCCGTAGGTCTGCTCCGGGTGGTAACCATCGCCGAAGTCGAACACGCGAGTGGTCTCGCCCTGCCGCGTCAGGCGGCCGAGCAGGTTCCACTGCGCATCGCTCCAGGTGGTGGTGAGGATGAAGCGATCCCGGGGCGCGGCGTCGGTCAGGGTGTTGCGTTCCTCCACGCCCACCAGTGCGTCCTCGCCGATACCCAGGTTGGAGAGCTGCTGCGGAGTGGCCTTGGTGCTGCGCACCTTGGTGTGGTTGTAGGTGTATGCGGTGGTCACGCCCAGCTGGCCGCCGACGAAGGGCTGGTGGTAGTTGAGTACCAGCTCGGCGCCATCGGTACGGGTGTCGGCGGCGTTGGTGAAGAAGTTCACGTCATGCACGCCGGCCACGCCGAAGTTGTCCTGGATGAACTGCTCCATGGCATCGCTGCCGATGCGCTGGGACAGGGTGATGCGGTCGTCGACGTCGATGCGGAACACGTCGAAGGACAGGTCGAAGCGCTCGTTGAGCTGCGCGGTCAGGCCCAGGCTGAAGTTCTTCGAGGTCTCCGGGTCGAGCTTCTCGGCGCCCAGCGCGCGGGCGATCGGGTCGTTCACCGAGAGCACGCGGATGTCGGTCAGCGTGCCGCCGTCGCCGAAGTTGCTGGTGGTGTTCTGGAAGCCGACCTGGGCCAGCGACGGCGCGCGGAAGTTGGTGGACGCCGCGCCGCGCAGGGCCAGCACCGGGGTCAACTGGTAGCGCCCGCTGAGCTTGCCGGTGAGCTTGCTGCCGGCGTCGTCGTAGCGCTCCCAGCGCGCAGCGGCATCGACGAAGAACTGGTCGGTGAGGTCGCCCGACAGGTCGATGTAGGTGCCGAAGACGTTGCGGTCGATGTCCGACTCTTCGCTGGGACGCAGGCCCGCTGCGCCATCCGCCCCGACGCCGTAGTACGAGGCCGCGTCGCTGGCGGTGGTGATGTAGTTTTCGTAACGGTACTCGCCACCGAGCGCGAGCACGAACGGCCGCCCGGCAAGGCTTAGCTCGCGGCTGAGGTCGAGGTTGGCGACGCTCTGGCGCAGTTCGTAGTCGCCGGTGTCGAAGCGGGTCGGCGTATCCTCGCCGAGCGATGCGTTGAGCGTGCGCCGGGTCGAGGATTCGAAGCGGTTGCGGCCGTGGGTGACGCTGGCGTCGTAGTCCCAGGTATCGGCGAGCAGGCCCTTGTAGCCGACTGTCGCGGACAGGTCGGTGTTGTCGCCCAGGGACTGCGGCAGGTAGCCGTTGGGGTAGATCTCCGGGTGCTCGTCCGGGTAGCGGTAGAACTCCGCGCCGGTGGTGTGGCGCTCGTTGTAAAGGCCGAAGGAATAGAGCTTGCCGCTGCCCAGGGCGAGGTCGCCGTTGAACCAGGCGTTGACGTCACGCGCCAGGCCATCACCCATCACGTAGTTGCGCTGGCCGGGGGTGTCGGCGAAGCCGTCGTAGCCGGCGCGGTTGGTCGGCTCGCGGTTGATGAACTCGGCGCCGCCACGGATGAAGCCGTCTTCGCCCAGGCGCGTGCCGGCCTTGGCCGCGGTATAGGAGTTCTGCCCGTCGGTGGTGGTCTTGCCGATGGCGTCCTGGTGGGTGTGGTAGGCGCCGTAGCTGGTGGTTACCTCGCCGCCTTCGGGGGCATCGTCGAGGATGATGTTGATCACCCCGGCGATGGCGTCGGAGCCGTACTGCGCCCCGGCGCCGTCGCGCAGTACTTCGATGCGTTTGATGGCGCTGATGGGGATCGAGTTGAAGTCTACCGGCGCGGTGCCTCGGCCGATCTTCGAGGAGTCGTTGACCAGCGCCGAGGTGTGCTGGCGCTTGCCGTTGATCAGCACCAGCACCTGGTCCGGGCTCATGCCGCGCAACTGGGCGGCGCGCACGTGGTCGGCGCCACCGGAGTTGGACTGGCGCGGGAAGTTGAAGGACGGCAGCAGCGTCGCCAGGGCCTGGCCCAGTTCGCCGCCGACGGCGCCGGTCGATTGCAGGTCCTGCGCCGTGAGCACGTCCACCGGTACGGGGGAATCCAGCAGGGTGCGGTTGTTTCCGCGGGCGCCGGTGACCAGCACGGTCGCAAGTTTGGTGGTGGCCTCGGGGGTCGACGAACTTTCGTCGGCATGCGCGGAGGCCTGGGCGATGACCGAGGCCACCGCAACGGCAATAAGGGAACGGGATAACACGCGAAATACTCCTGTCTCGCTTAAAGAGCGCCACTCGCCGTTGGCGGCGAGTCCGGAACTCCGCTGGTGTGTTTTTCTGATTGGCTCGAGCGGTTGGTGTCGGAAGTCCGGAAACCGCGAGCGACTGTTCCCCTCAGGTGGAAAAACAGTGCTCGGGAAAGCGCTCCAGGTGTCACGGCCGGTCTCTCTTCGTGATGAGCGAAAAGGCGCGGCTCTCGGTATCGCGGGTCATCCCTGACCCGATGGGGAAGGCGTCATCCTAGCTAGTGGCAGAATGCTTTTAAACGAATAAAAAATGCTTTGGTTATAACCAGTTCCCGTGTTCACCAAGCAACATCGGCCGGTGTTGCCAGGGCAACAGTGCATGCCTTCAGTCGAAGGCTTTTCGCGTCCATTCGTCCTCGGGAATATCCAGCGCCGCGCCGGAGAATCGCTCCTCGCGGAACGGGTCAGCCTCGTTGTGGAAGCCGTTGCGCTCCCAGAATCCGGGCCGGTCGGTATCGCTGAATTCCAGCTCGCGCAACCACTTCGCGCTCTTCCAGAAATAGCGCCCGGCGATCACCAGCCGCAGCGGCCAGCCATGCACCGGGGTCAAGGGTTCGCCGGCGTAGTGCGTGGCGAGCAGGCTGTCCCGACGCAGCAGTTCTGCCAGCGGCAGGTTGGTCTCGTAGTCGTGGTCGGCATGGGCCATGACGAATTGCCCGGCCGGCCGCACGCCGTAATGATCGAGCAGATCGGCGAGATGCACGCCTCGCCATGAGGTGTCGAACTTCGACCAGCGCGTGACGCAATGGATATCGCAGACCAGCTCGCGCTGCGGCAGCGCCAGCAGGTCGTCGAGGCTCAGCTCCAGCGATTGCGGCCCAGGATTTTTCCCTGACAACGCACCGGTGAGCCGCAGGCGCCAGGTTTCACGCTCGTACTCCGGCACCTCGCCTTCATGGAGAATCGGGAAGCGCTCGGTCAGCACCTGCCCCGGCGGCAGGCGTTCGCCGTAACGCGGGTCGCCCGCCGGCGAGCGTGCCTTCTGCAGGCGCCTGGCCTTGTCGTGCATCCCCGATGCCCTCAGTTTGCCAACGGAATCCACGGCGCCTGCGCGACCTTCTGCGCCTCGCCGAAGGCCGGTACCTTGCGTGCCAGGTCGCGGACGTTCTTCACGTCCAGGTCGAGCAGTTGCTGGCGGGTGATCAGGGTCGGCGGCACCAGCACCTGCTCGCCCGGATTTTCCCCGGCGATGCGCAGGGCCAGGCTGCGCACACTGATGGCCCCGGCCACTTCCGGGTTGACCGCGGCAGTGGCGCTCCAGGCACTCCCCTCTTCCTTCATGATCTGGATGTCGGCGGTGGAAATATCGGCGCTGTAGATCTTCACCTGCTTGCCCAGGCCGGCTTCGTCCACGGCGATCTTCACACCCTTGGCGAACTCGTCGAAGGGTGCGAAGAACACGCTGATGCCAGGGTTGGCGCGCAGCACTGCGCTGGCCTGGTCGGCCACCGAGTTGGCAATCGGCGCATTCAGCGTACCGAAGCGCGCCTTCTCGACGATGCCGGGGTTCTCAGCCTTCACCTGGCGCCAGATTTCGTCGCGGCGCTCCATGGGGGTGAAGCCGTCGATGTACACGTAGCCGGCCTCGAAGGCCTTGCCGTTGTCCTGCAGCACCTGTTTGAGCGCCAGGCGTGCCAGCTCGCGGTGGTCCTGCTCGACGCGGGTGATGCGCGGGTCGTTCACGTCGACGTCGAAGGTGACCACCTTGATGCCCTTGGCCAGCGCCTTGTCGATGGAATCCTTGAGCGTCTCGGCGAGGCCGAGCTGGACGATGATGCCGTCCACGCCCAGGTCGATGGCCTGCTCCAGCATCTCGCGCTGGGTGGCCGCCTGCTGGCGGGCATCGAACACGCGCAACTTCACGTCCAGCGCGTTGGCCTGCTTTTCCACGCCGCGCAGGTAGGCTTCCGGGAAATCACCGGAGAACAGGTAACCGACCAGCGCGATCTGCACACCGCCCTTGTCGAAAGGTGCCGGCGCGCCGGGCAGGCCAGCCGCTTCGGCGGTCGCTGCGCCGGACAACAACAGCCCGGCGGCGAACAGCGCGCGCAGGGATTTGGCGGGGGTGAACTTCATCCGTTGAATCTCCGAAAAGGTAAGTGATCAGCGCCCGCGCCGGGCCAGACCGAAGGTGAACATCAAGGCCGAAACGAGGACCGCACCCTTGACGAAGTCCTGGGCGTAGTAAGGCGCGTTGAGCATGGTCAGGCCGTTGAGCAGGGTCGCCACCAGTACCGCGCCCACCAGTGTCCCGAAGGCATTGGGCTTCTGCGCGCCGAGCACCGCGAAACCGATCAACGCGGCGCCCAGGGCATCGAGCACCAGCCCGTTGCCGGAGCTGACGTCGCCGCGTCCGAGTCGCGCTGCCAAGAGCAACCCACCCAGGGACGCGAGCAGCGCCGAGAGCACATAGGCGAGCAGCTTGTAGCGCTCCACCGGCGCACCGGCGAGGCGCGCCGCCTGCTCGTTGCCGCCGATCGCGTAGAACAGCCGGCCCGGCCGCGTGCGTTCGAGGAACAGCCAGACCAGCAGCGCACAGCCGAGCATCACCACCACGGGCACCGGCACGCGGTCCCACAACTGCGCGCGGCCGAGTGCAAGGAACCAGCTGGCGAAGGCGCCCGGCGCTTCGTCGCCGTTGGGCAGGGTCATGCCGACGGCGATGGAGCGGCCGCCGGTGGGGATCAGTTGCACACCGACCACCAGGAACATGCTGCCCAGGGTGGCGAGGATGTCCGGCACGCGCATGCGCACGATCAGCCAGCCGTTGAGCAACCCGACCAGGGTGCCGAGGCCGAGGCTGATGAGGATTGCCGCCAGCGGCCCCCAGTCCAGCACCACCATCACGTAGCTGGCAGTCATCAGGCTCAGTGCGGCGACGGCACCGATGGACAGGTCCAACCCGCCCACGGCCATGCTCAGGGTCACGCCCAGGGCGAGCAGCGCGACGATGGACACCGACTGCAACACCAGGAACAGATTGCCGACCCGCAGGAACGCCGGCTCCAGCAGCGCGAATACCAGCACCAGCGCAGCCAGCAACAGGAGCAGCGCGTAGTGGATGAGGAAGTCGAGCAGGCGTGCGACGGAGGACGTCGCCGGGCTGCTCACTGCAGTTCTAGACACGCGCGGCTCCTTGGCGTGAAGGGTGAAATTGGGCTGGCGCCAGGTGGGCGACGATCTCGCTGCGTTGCAGGTCCTGCCGGGGCAGTTCGGCGACCACCGCGCCATCGCGCACGACAAGGATGCGGTCGGCAATTTCCAGGGCTTCGTCCGGGTCGCTGCAGATCACCAGCGTGGCGCGGCCGGCGGCACTGGCGCGGATACGTTGGCCAATGTCGCGGCGAGCGCGCACGTCGACGCCCTGGAAGGGTTCGTCGAGGATCAGCACCCGACCCTGCCCCAGCAGCCAACGGGCAAGAATGACCTTCTGCTGGTTGCCGCCGGAAAGCAGCTCCAGGGGATGTTCCGGGCCCGGCCCCTTGATGCCGAGCGCTTCTATCTGCCCGGCAACCTCGGCGCGCTCGGCGTTGCGGTCGATGAAAGCGCAGCGCGAGAAGCGGCGCAGGAACGGCAATGTCATGCTGGCGCGCACCGAGAAACCCGGCACCCGCGAGTTGCGCGCGCGGTCCTCGGCGGCGAAGAACACCCCGGCGGCGATGGCTTCCCGTGGCGAACGCGGTTGCCAGTCACGGCCATCGATCCGGATCGATCCAGCGTGCTGCCGACGCAGGCCGAACAGCACTTCGGCGATCTCGCTCTTGCCCGCGCCGAGCAGGCCGGTCAGGGCGACCACCTCGCCTTCGTGCAGGTCCAGGTCGAATACCGCGCTGTGCGCATCAAGCTGCCAGTCGCGCAGGGACAGCACCTTCGCGCCGCGCTGCAAAGGCTGCAACTGGACCTCGCCCAGCGCGGCGCCGAGCATGGATTCGACTGCCGCGGCGAGGTCCAGCGGCGACTCGAATTCGCCTACCAGGCGCCCATCACGCAGCACCAGCGCGCGGTCCGCCACGCGTTGCAAGTCCGACAGCCGATGAGAGATGTAGAGGATCGCCACGCCGCGTTCGCGCAAGTGGTCGATGAGATGGAACAGACGCTCGGCCTCGAAGGTCGACAAGGATGCGGTGGGCTCATCGAGGATCAGCAAGCGTGGATTTAGCGCCAGCGCACGGGACAGGATCACCAGCTGCCGCTCGGCAGTGCCCAGGGTTTCGATGGGCGCCTGCAGCGGCAGGCGCAGCTCCAGCGCGGCAGCAATTTCAGCGGCGCGCCTCAACGCTTCGTCTGGGCGGAAAAGGAACGATCCGGTGGCGCCGCAGAGTTCGTCCAGCAGGAGATTCTCCGCGACGCTCAGGCCGGGCACCACGCCCTGCTCCACCTGCTGGTGCACCGCGACTATGCCGTGGCGGCGGGCGTCCTGGGGCGAGGTGAAACGAACCGGCTCGCCATCGATCAGCAAGTGTCCGGCATCGTGGCTGTGGGAACCGGCAAGAATCTTCACCAGCGTCGACTTGCCCGCGCCGTTGGCACCGAGCAGGGCAAGCACCTCGCCGGGACGGATTTCCAGGTCCAGGTCGACCAGCACGCGGTTCTCGACAAAGGACTTGCCGACGCCTTCGAGGCGGAAGAATGCAGCGCAAGCGGGCTGGGCAGACATGGGACTCTCGATAGGACGCGAAAGAGCGAGAGCGTCATTTCAGAGCTTCGCCGTTGGACTGAGCGGCGATTCTTTTATAATCTCAAATCATGCATCAACTTATTTTTAATATCTTTTATGCATATGCTAACAACCGCCCGAGCGAGGCGCCGCGCATTGTTCGCCCAGCAACAGCAGCCCGAGAAAAACGGCTGACGCGACGCAGATCGGGCGGGTAGCATCCACGCATTCAACCCACAAGGTGAGCACTCGAGATGGCGAACGATACCTACACTCCCCCCCGCGTCTGGACCTGGGACAAGAGCAACGGCGGCGCCTTCGCCAGCATCAACCGGCCCGTCGCCGGCCCGACCCACGACAAGCAGTTGCCGCGCGGCAAGCACCCGCTGCAGCTGTATTCGCTGGCCACGCCCAACGGCGTGAAGGTCACCATCCTGCTCGAGGAACTGCTGGAGCTGGGCGTGACCGAAGCCGAGTACGACGCCTGGCCGATCAGGATCAGCGACGGCGACCAGTTCGGCAGCGGCTTCGTCGAGATCAACCCGAACTCGAAGATCCCCGCCCTGCTGGACACCAGCGTCGATCCGGAACTGCGCATCTTCGAATCCGGTTCGATCCTGGTCTACCTCGCGGAAAAGTTCGGCCACTTCCTGCCCAGGGACCTGGCCAAGCGCACCGAGACGCTGAACTGGCTGTTCTGGCAGATGGGCAGCGCGCCCTTCCTCGGCGGCGGCTTCGGCCACTTCTACGCCTACGCGCCGGAGAAGTACGAGTACCCGATCAACCGCTACGCCATGGAGGTCAAGCGCCAGCTCGACGTGCTCGACCGGCAACTGGCCGAAAACCGCTACATCGCCGGCGACGAATACAGCATTGCCGACATGGCGATCTGGCCCTGGTACGGCGCGCTGCTGAACAACCAGGTGTACGAAGCCGCCGAATTCCTCGACGTGGAAAGCTACACCCACGTGCGCCGCTGGACCGACGAAATCGCCGCACGCCCGGCGGTGCAACGCGGGCGCCGAGTGAACCGTACCTGGGGCGATGATGCGTTGCCGGAGCGGCACAGTGCGGAGGATTTCAAGCGGTAACGGGCGGCCGCTGCCAACGGCAACGAAGCCTGCTTCTGCGGTATTCCGCTGCTCATCTGCAGTCGGATGGAGATCGTTGGCAGAATCTGCTCGTGTGCAGCCCGATGCTCTTGTAGGAGCGAGCTTGCTCGCCCCCCCAGCGCCGGCCTTATCGGCGCATCGCGGAGAAGCTCCGCTCCTAAGAAAAGCAAAAGCGGAGCCTCGCTGGAGGCTCCGCTTTTTTATTGCGGGGAAGGTTATTTGCCAGCAGTCAGCGTGCTGTAGGCAGTGATCAGGTTCCGATAATCCGGAATGTGGTTGGAGCACAGCGCCGCCAGCCCTTCGATATCGTTGCGCCAGTCGCGGTGCAGCTCACAGGCCACGCCGAACCAGGTCATCAGCTGCGCACC
>NZ_MACM02000075.1:0-11594 GCF_001675465.2 Pseudomonas sp. AU12215 | reverse complement strand
CTGGGCATCGTCTGCAACGTACTCGCCTTGAGCATTCCGGTTGCGCCGGATCTCACGGCTGACCGTCGAGGGGCTGCGKTTCATCAGCCGGGCAAGCCTGCGCTGGCTGAAGCCATTGCACAGGCCGATCTGGATCGTGACGCGCTCTGTGGCGCTGAGTTCGTGATAGGACATGGGGCAACACCTTACCGAAATGGTCGGGTGTTGCACTCAGTTTTTGCGGCCGCCCTCGTTAGAAAGCTGGGTGAGCAGCTCATCAAGTTCCCCCGTTAGATGAAGATCCTGGTGGTAATCGAAAATATGATCTTCCGTTGCATCTTCCAGCAGAACAGATTTTTCTTTTAACCAATTTTGGAATCTAGGGATCTGGATACCATGGTGCTTAAGTGCTTGATCGACCCACAACTGGCTCCTTGAATTGCTCAGAGCAGCCGTGGAAGCGACGTCGCCAATCCTCTCATACATGAGCTCTTCAATAATGAACTGCGCAAACTCGTGCAATACGCTCCATTTAGGGAAAGGCTGTAAAAATAATCCAATCTCCCGATCTTCGTGCCAGTTATTCAGGTTACGAAGATATCCCATCGGGTTATCAAGAACGTTATGAACAATGTTCGCGTAGTAGTAAGTTTCAAAGTACGCCATCTCGACAAGCTCTTCACGCATGGCATGGCTGACCTTTAATAAATGTAAGTAGAACCGTGACTACAAGAGCATCAGACCCGCAAGTTGGACAAGCCCTCATCCACCAAAAGGCATGACCACACCTGTAATCGCCAACGCCTCCAGATGTCGATGAAGCTGCTCGGGCAAAGAAGTGCCAGATATCAATACCCCAGCCTCCATGTTCTGGTCCATCGCGTATCCAGTCAGGTTGGCACTGGTGATGAAGCAATACACTCCATCCGCCACCGCGACCTTCGCGTGCACGCTGCCATTGACGAACGCAGCACCTTTGTCTTTCCAGGCGTAGAAAAGCGCATCGGGGACGATCTTCTTCAGGTTACCGATAGGGTCGACGCTGACCTTGCCACCCTGAGCGCTCGAGAGCTCCATCAGAAACTCGATCTTCACGCCACGCTCTGCCGCTGACTTCAGAGCCCTGGCGATCGACTCGATGTCGTACGCGACGTAACTGGTGATGAACAACCGTTGCTGAGCGGCATCGATCACCTGTATCAAAGCCTGCTCGGTTCGCCGAGCAGGAACGAGTTCGGTCGTCGGCCCAGTCCACACCAGTTCGACCCTCTGTCGACTCTCCGCATGACGAAACGCATGCGCAGCGGCCAGGAGCATTGCAGCCAGCGTCTCGCCACTGATGGTCGACGCCTTCCAAGCTCCGACCAGCCCCTTGAGCACATTGTCGGCCTTCGCGGACACTGGTCCCGCCCTCAGATCGCCTGCCTTCGCGACTTGCATTCCTCTGACCTTCGCCGCCAAAGCCGCTACGCGGTCATAGGAGACTATGGAAACCAACGCGGACACCGCTGCCAGTAGCTCTCGCATCTCAAGCATCCGGGAAGAATGCCGCTTTGGCATTCTCGAAAGTCGGCACGACCATCGTCCGGTCGAGATAACGGTTGCCACGCTCGCACGATGTCTCCGCGACGAAGGAGCAGGCATGGCACGCTGCTGCATGCAAACTACGGTCTTTCCGGGGATCATGCTCCGCGCACAGGGGATCGGAGGAGCAAATGCGCGCACGCCGCAAAGCCTGAACCAGTAGGCGCTCCAGGTTCTCGGGCTTGCCCAGTTCGACCAATCCACCCAAGGTACCATCAGAGTCCGCAGCGGCCGTGTAGATGATAAAGCCGCACTGGCTGCCATCCTCATTCACCTCGGCATAGATCCGCTCTCTGATGCTGGCCGCGTTGTATCCACACTCCAACGCCAACTCTCGGATCAGCAGATGCGCCAGAGTGTGCAGCATCACGTAGCGGGCACCTGGATAACCGTCATCCGGAGGACAGAGATGGCGGGAGTTTCTCCAACCTTTGTGCCCTCCACGCAGCCTCATGTCGGCAGCCTGAACGTCGGCTGTCTGCTCCCACTCAGCTATCGACTGCTCGTCGAACTGAATGAAGATGCCCTCACCGTGCACCTGATTCGCGGGAACCCAATCGGGCTTTGCACGTGACAGCGGTGCCTGGATCGGTCCAGCCCCACCGCCGCCCGAGTCGTCAGGCGCCTCGACTCGCGTGAAGCCGAGCAAGGCATTCACCTCGCGCAGACGCTTCAACAGCAATACCCTGGCGATCTTGCCTTGGAAACCCTGAGGAACGGCCACTGCCTCGGACAAGAAGTGCGGATAGTCATTCACTGGCACCGGGTCGATCAGCACCCGCCACTCGGGGCCTTTGATGTCAGCCTCGGTGACACTCTCGCCATCTCCAGAACTATGAGCCTCAATGCCTGCCCAAATGTCCTCTGCGGAATACTGGTCGATTCCAGGCAATGAACTAGTCTTCTTCAACAGCTTGATGGTCAGGGGAACCTCATCGAGCGACTCCAGATCGCTGAAGAAGCTCCAACCATCCTCCAACAACTGCGCCAGGCCGTCCTTTGCCTGAGGTATCGCCAAGGCAGACAAGGAGACTGGAAACCAGCTGTTGGTCGCCCCCAACAGCACGGCCCGTGGCTCGGCATCGCAATCCGGCTCGAACTGATCCAAATGAGGATGCCGTCCACGACAGCCTGGCAGGTTCTCCTTACCGAGCTGCCCGAAGGCATGAGCCATATTCCGCGATGCACCGCACGTATCGCATTTGACCCAAAGGTTCTCAGTCTGTAAGGAAGCGCCACTTTCGAAGAAACGCAGCGTGCCTTTGCAATCGCTAGGCCCACTGTGGACGAACCACTGCCAAGGGAAGTCGTCCAGATGTCCATTCTTACAAGCCAAAAGAAAACGTGCCGGGACGGCATCTGCATCCTTGGCGGGTTGATCCCCTTTGGATCCTCGGCAGCCCTGATGAACGAAACGTGTTGCCTCGGGGCGATACCTGCTTTCCTTGAGCTCGAACAAACCACTGTCATAGGGAGAAAGAAGCCCGCACTTCACACATCGCAACCAGCGAGGAAAAGGACGAACAGGAACCCCGACGCTGGCTTCTGCAGAGAAAGGATCCACCGATTCACTCTTGGTGAACGGCGGCATTCGTAACGATGCGACCTGAGGACCGAGTGCTTTTTGCACTGCGGCGAGCAGGCGATTCTCGATCACCAGGTGGCAACGATCCTTTTCCCAGACGTCGATACCGGAAGTCACGACCGACAGATTCGGCAAGTCGACGAGGGCACCAGGACCGTAGGTCCACAGCAGTTGACTGGGTCGTACCGAGCCAACGGGGGTCTTTTCGTGCGCCATCTTCATTCGTCCTTATCAGCCGCAGCGGGGCGAGGTTTCCACTGGATTTCGTCTTTGATCCTCGACGAGTTCATGACCAAGCGAACGCCAGGCTCGACTTCGCGCATAGACATGGGCACCGTCCAGTTATCCCAAGTATGCGTTCCAGGTGCCCTGATCAAGGGAACGGTCAGATCCTTCTCGGGCCCACGTTTCTCGTACGCCAAGATACGGTTACCCTGCATCACCTCATTCACCCACTGATCCGCCCGCTGCTTGAGCATGCCGCCAGCGAGCTTCTTCGCAGGAGCCTCCGCGATGTTGTCTGCGCGCGTTTCGAGCACCCTCATGGCATCCAGCATTTCCGCCTGGTTCGGTTGCTTGAGACTCTGTGCGCCCTCGTTCGGCGCGAAATCCTCGCTCTTGGCGCGGATCAGCGACAGCATCGCCCCAGTCAGACCTCGATCCATCGCACGCGGCGAGAACGGAGTGACAGATTGCGCCTCGACGTGTTTGTAGAAGGTCGCGTGGTAATGCTCGAAGGTTTCGTAATGCGAGAGATCGCGTGGGCGAGCCCACGTGAGGACAGTGCAGACCAGCCCCGGAAATTGACGCCCTACACGGCTGGTCGCCTGGATGTACTCTGCCGTCCCTTTCGGCTGACCGTTGACGGCCATGATGCCCAGTCGATTGACGTCGACACCGACCGACAGCATGTTGGTCGCCAACACGATGTCGATGGCACGCGTATCGCCCTCCTCCAACCTGGTCACGTACCTGCCTTTCTCGGGATCCCATTCGGACTTGAACATCACTTCGAGCTGATCGAGATACTTGGGGATGTCCTGGTTCGAAACCCGAGAAGTCAGCTCGCGGATATTCATGACGCTGCGCTGGGCCAGACCAGGCCGCTGCACCATGCTCATTTGCACACGGTACGCACGAGTCTGCACGTCGTCCTCGGCCAGACGCTTCATACCACCCAGCTCACGCAACGAATTGAAGTAGCCAACCATGGTCATGTAAGGATCGGCGGCTTTGCCGAACCGATCGAACAGCGCTTGAGCCGCGGTCAGCGCTGCCGTGTAGACTCGGATCAACATCGCCGGCCGAGAGCTGCCCGGAGAGCAGATACCTAGGTAACGTCGTCCCGGCTTCTGCTCGATGGGCCGCTGCACCGAGAAGAAGTTGTCCTCGACGTCCAGACCATGAGGCGGAAACACCGAGACCTGGCGCATGAAGACGTTGTTGACCTGCTGCTGCGCCTTACGCACGGTAGCCGTGGAGGCGATCACCTTCGGACGGATCGATTCACCGTCCAGCAGCCAGGTACACAGCTCATCGACCGTGCTCTCATAGAGGCCGACCATGGTTCCCAAGGGGCCGCTGATCAGGTGGAACTCGTCCTGGATGATCAGATCCGGAGGCCGCACCGGAGAAATTGCCTTGACCGTCGCAGCTGCTCGCCCCGCGACAGCTCTGTGACCGGTATTGCAATCCGAGCCGGGCCAGAGCATTCCGTGTCTGGAACACTCCTTCGATACCCGACCGAACAGGTTCCGAACCTGCCCACGCCACGCCATCATGGCGAACTTGTCCACCGTGGCGATCATCATCGACGGTGGGCGACGATACATCTCCTCGTCCACGACCATCACCGGTAAACCAGGGTGTGCCTGCTTGCTCGAACGACCACGAGAGAAGTCACAGGTACTCAGCTTGTCGCCGCAATAGATCGTCGTACGCCCAGATATCTTGTCGACCTCGATATCTCTCTTCGGGTCGATCTCCGTTCCGCACCACGGACAACCTGTCAGCTGCGCCGGCGAAGCCATTCCGGTGGGGTTTCTTCCCGGGGTACGAATGGCCTCGATGAACTTGTGGCTATCCTCCGTGGTACCTGGCGTCACCTTGTTGCCGACCCAAAGGCCGATGGTGAATGCGCTCTCGCCAAGTGACTTGTCGCCCGTGGCGAGACCCTCACGACGAATATGCTCCATCGCGCAAAT
The DNA here is from genome assembly GCF_001675465.2 of Pseudomonas sp. AU12215. Classification (NCBI taxonomy): domain Bacteria; kingdom Pseudomonadati; phylum Pseudomonadota; class Gammaproteobacteria; order Pseudomonadales; family Pseudomonadaceae; genus Pseudomonas; species Pseudomonas sp. AU12215. Next base: position 6,242 of record NZ_MACM02000075.1, on the reverse strand, counting down.
CAACGCGGTAGCCCGCTGAAACTGCTGCAAAGTCAACAAACGCAGGGTGTAGCGCATGATCACTGCCAGTCCGCGAGATGAATCGTAGCCCCCCAAGTTCCCTTGCAGGCGGCGAATCGCCATGGTGAATGCAGCCACGCCCAAATAGGCCTCGGTCTTGCCGCCGCCCGTAGGGAACCAGAGCAGATCCGCATAGGCCTGCAGAGGCTGGGTGCGATCCGTATGCTTCGGATCGGTCATCCCCGGAACGGATAGCAATAGAAAGGCCAACTGGAAGGGACGCCAGGAGCGGTTCTTCGGTACATCGAACTCCGCCAGCGCCACAGCGCGCCCGCGGCGACGCTGCAATGCACACGCGCTATGCACTCTCTGGATCGCCATCGCTCGGTTAGCGAAACGGAAAGCCGCCAAGGCTTTGTCATCCGTCGCCAGCAACCCCACGCCCTCATGCAAACGAACCAGGATCGACTCACAGTGGCTCAGCGCCTCAGCGGCCTGCTGCGCATAGCCGGACGCATCGCTTTCGATGCGTGCACGCTGATCGTCGATCCATGCCGAATAGTCCTCGGTCAATATCCCGAGCGCAGCGACGAGCTCGCCTCTCTCCAGATCAGCCAGCCGCTTCATATCCAGCAGACCTTCGTCGACCAATCTGCGCATCGCTGGCCGGTCCTGCGGATCCAAGCCCGGCGTCTCAGTGACCGGCACTTCGTATTGCGGCATCACTGCTGTACGCAGTTCTACCGCCCTGGCCACATCTGGGCCAGCTACGGCATGCACTGCGACGCCATGCCCGACAGCGAATTCGACCCGATCGCGATAGATCATCTCCAGCGCCAAGCGCTCGCGCAAATCGTCATCGTCCGCAGCGTCAGCATCTGCCTCCAGAGCGGGACGGCGACGGAATATATCTTTCACCGAACTTTCGTCATTGGCCCGCACCAGGATTTCGGGCTGGAACACCCAGGCGGTATCACGATTTTCTGGCGGTTCTATCTGGCTGTTGACCAGAAACAGCGTAACCAGGCGTTCACCCTTATCGTTGGGTGAACGCACCGTACCCTGGATAAGCACCTCTGGGCAGGCCGAATCCGGAATTACGGGAGAGATCACTCCATCCTTCAGCGCCAATTGAAACGTCCCGCCAGAAGGCTTGCGCCGCCAGACTTTGGCTTTGAGAACCTGCTCGGTGGTATTGATCACCCGCCCCTCGGCGTCACGTACCGCCTTCTTGACCACCTTGGCATGAGCCGGATCATCGGACTCAAAGCGCTCATAGCGCCCCCAACTCACCACCACCTCGAGACATTCCGCACCGCCGTCGACGCAAAAAGTGAACCCCAAACTCGACGGCGCGAGCGACTGGTTCGAGGCCGTATCCACCTCATCCTCGGCTTCAGAGTCACCGCCACCAATCTTTTGGGGAGAGTCGACCTTGTTCGACTGGGCCTTCGGCTCCAGATCCGCAGGCTCGTCCTCCTCATTTTTTTCCGGGGGAGCCACATCCTCACCGCGCTCGGAGTTCTCCATCGGCGCGAGCTTGCCGACGAGGTACCGATCGCGAACGCTCATATCGACGATGAGCTCCTCCGGCCCGCCGGCTGGCCCTAGAAGGTCATCCATGATCGCGAACTGCAGCAGTTCGCGAACATAGGCCTCGTTCTCGATCAGCGGAATGTCGGCGAGCGTGACACCCAATGCACGAGGGATAGCCTCTGCGAAATCGGTCCACGGAGCACGTACGACGCTTCCAGCGGACGGAGGCAGCAAACCGGTGCTGCCGATCCCTACCACTGGCTCGACCGTCTTGACATTGTCGAAGTACAGTGAAGTGCCTTCCGCATCGACTCGGACACGCAAGACATGGCCGACACGCACGATGCCACCGGCTGGGTTCAAAACCAGTATCCAGGCCCCCTCGCGCAACGCGGGATGGCTTCCTTTTAGATAGACGACCTTGTCGGCTAAACGAACGTCACGCACCAAGCCACGATCGACGACTATCCAAGCCTCTGGGGTGCTGTTCTGCACTATCTCTTCCATGCTCATTCTTCAAATCCTATTAACGATATCTTCCAGCTTGTCGAGCGACTTACTCTGGGCGATATAGGCCGAATACCCTTCCTGCGCTCCACGAATCAGGGTGTCGTAATGAACAATGCGACTACCTGGCGAGATCGATGTCATCGACGACTTGAGTCGATCCGGGTTGGATGCCTCTTCGGCTACGGTCTTCCCAAGCACGAAGATCACTTCGATATCCGGGCTGGTCTGATTCTGCTCACGCAAGATCTTCGTCAGTTTGTCGACATAGGTCTGCCCTTGTTCGACCAATTCGAGCAGTCCCATCCTGCGGCCGACCTTCTTCAGCTCGACGATGACATGCTTGCCAGCATTGGTGCGGTAGGCGATATCGACACGGCCCAAGCGCTCTTTTTCGGTCATATCTTCGATCAGAACGCCTTCCGTCATTAGACGCGACTCCATTATCGAACTACCCGTGGCGCGCTCCCATGCGGGGTCCAACAACCAGAGATGATCGAACAGGTACTTCTGAAGCACCCTTTCCTTCGCGTCTTCGTCGATGATGCTTTGAAAGTCCCGAATAGCATCCAGACGGGATTTCACGATGTCCCGATAGAGCGAGGCTTCGAGAGAATCCCGGTCAGCGAGCACAGCCAGGAGCCTGTCGGCACTCTCGATACTCGTTACGAACTCTTCGGTCGAGCCACGCAGCTTCATTCGCTCGAATGCCAGGATGCCGTGCCGATACATGAGCTTGCGGTCATCCTCGTCATCGACCGGCAGAGCGCTCAGCTTGGAGATCAGCGTTTCAGCGCTATTCCTGTACCCTGCAGGAAGAGACTCCAGCCATTCTGCAAGGGCGGGAGACGTCTCCTGGGCCTCCTTGACCTCGTGCTTTCTTCGCCACTCACTCCAGCGTTTCTCGAGCTGCCCCAAGCGAGACTTGAGAAAAGCGATCAACTGGACGTAACGCTCGTCATCTTCCTGCACACGCTGACGGTCACTGGTGGCGATGTCGGGGCGATCATCCGCATCGAGAAAATCCGCCTCGATCTGACCGGTGAGGTACTTCGTATAAAGCCTCCCATCATTCAGTCGATCGATGACGTTTTCCTGGATCAAGCGGCCTCGTGCGAAGACCACGATGCCATTCAGGTTCCCCGCCTCATCGTCGTCGAGGTCTTTGGGCTTACGTGCTGTGCCAAGCCAACCGCTCACACGCCACGACGAATTCCATGCCTCGAACCGAGCTGGCAGCGCCTCGCGCTCCAAGACATGGGAAACTGTGCTGGCTTCCGGCTCGTAACCCTCGAACGTCCAAAGGAACTGGACCTTGGGTAAGTCGCCTCGATCAGCGGCCGTGATGGGCTGGCCGTCGATCTTGATCTCGAAGCCATGAGCTTGCCCAATGATCGAAAAACGCCGGGCAAGACGCTTGCGCAACGCGGTGACGCCTTTGCCGAGCCGCTGACGCTTGATATCGCGCAACACGATTTTCGTGCCTCGCGTCGCCGTGAGCGTGCCGTGCTCCAGACGCTCAGGGTGGTATGCACGCCTTTCCTGCACAGCCTGCTGGATACCCGGCACGCTCATGCGGAAGCCATGTGCATCCCCATCCTTGGCAGACTGCACTTCGATGACGTTGGCGATAGAGAACAAAGACAATTTGCCTAGTCCCTTGCGCCCCATCACGGGCCGGCCCTTCGCAGTCTTGCATCCATGCTCCGTATCCTCATCGCGGCGGCGATAGCCGACGCGCAGGTACTTACCATTCAGGTCATCGACAGACATGCCGATGCCGTCATCTTCGATCTCGATCCACTCATTGTTCGGAGCGACGCGAATCTGCACGCTCGATGCATCCGCGTCCCATGCATTGGCCACCGCTTCGGTCAGCACGGCGGCGATGTTGCTATAAAGGTTGATACCGAGATGCTCGAGGACGTTGAGGTCGACGGTCATCTCGAACGTCGGTACGACTTCATTCGTCATTCTCTTCCTCCATACCCCGATCATTTTCAACCTTCCGCGCCGCATTCCAGAATGTGTTGAAGACAAGCCTCAACCCCATCCACCACGCGTAAATTGAGTGTATTGACTGAAACGAGTCATCATCCAGCAGGCCGTGAGCCACCTCGTTACGCAAGTTCGGCCCCAATGCATCGCAGAACATTGCCTTGATCTCGAAGGACAGGTCTTTCCCGAAGACCTTTTCAGCTTCCGGCAGGCCCATCAACGTGCTCAGGCCGTTCTCGTTCTCAATGCCATCAATGTCGAGATTGGTGGTCTTCACCCCTGCGTTTTTCAGATGGAAACGAACCATGTGCTCTATCTGGGGCGCTAACAGATGCATGGACACGGTGAAGTCGCGGTCAAAGCCAGCGTAGAGCGCCTTGCCGAATAGGCGCTCTCGGCCTGGCGGCACGATTGGGGACTGACTCGCCAGACCAATGAAGTCCTCTTCACGCAAACGATGCTCTTGCAGCAACACTTCGTGGGCAGGCCATATATCGCCATGGACGACGATATTGATCAGGATCTGATAATCGTGAACCATCTGTGCCCACAACGCGGGATCGTCACTGGTCGGAGCATTCTCGAATCCGGCCGCCGGCTGTTTGGCGATGACGCGACCATCGCGCGACATGTGTGTACTGCCGAACAAACGACGAAAAAAACTCTGCTGAAGGATCTTTTCTGCGGCGCTGCGAATTTGATCTACACGAGCCCCCTGGTAGACGTTCGCGAGCGAAAACAACGCATCCCTTACGGACTTCCCAGAAACCGACTTACGCGCATTCTCGACCAGTTCGGTGATATCAAGCCCTGGAGTCTTGACCTCTCCAAGCTCATCCAGCGACTTTTCGCCAGCGTCGTTCATATGCCGATGCAGCTCGGCGATACGCTCATCTCCTCGATGCACCGTCCGCAGGCTGCGTGGAATGCTGCGGTATATCTGGATGGCCTTCTCATAGAAGCTGGCAGCGACCATATGACTAGGCTGCTCGGACGAAATCCGCGCAACGGCTTCTTTCACCCAGCCTTCAGCGACTGCAACGGTCATTTCTGCTGATTGAGCTTCGTCACCAGCTCGAATGAACCAACGACTCGCTGCGCCAAAGAACTCTCGGGAACGGTGAAGCTCACCAGCTTCCTGAAACTCAACAGCCATCGCATTCAGTTTCTGCGCCATGGTTGTCGCGTGAGCCTGACCAAGACCATATGCATCCATAAGGCCAGCCAACCATAACGCAAGAAATCCGCTGTCGTTGGTTGCGGTATTGAAGGCGTCAAGAACGGCTGCCTCCATCTCGTCCAAGCGGGCTCCTGCTCCAGCTTTGAGCATGCGCGCCAAGCTGATAGCACGCTCCCAACATTCGTGACCGCCACGAATCCACGTTTCCGTATCCAACGGAATCAGCCGATAAGCATCAATCGCCGCAAGCGCAAACCGGACGTCTCGCGGACGTTGCTTCAACCATACGAGGTCGGCCACCCGCGCCTTCAACCAGGAATCGTCGATGGCCTCGACAATCTCGGCATAGAACGCGATGTCCGATTCCGATAGATCGTCAGGAACCACCGAGCGTCGCCCTTCTATCACCATGAATGGTCTGAAAGGCTCATTGAGGCTTTTCGGCGAGAGCATCATGGAGCATGCATCCGCAAGCAACCACAGCGCTTTTCCGTGTGAGGGGCGATTGTCTTCCGATGCCTTGCGTGCAGCGCTGGAGAACGCCTGCCACATTGAGGAATAGCCCTCGCGCGCTCCATCAGCCAGTGAGATTTGCCAGCCGCACTCAGCAAAGTCTCTCCCCGTGACGATCAGGTCGGCGGAGTAACGCTGGTCACTCATGCGTTTTCTCCGCCAAACAAATCAGCCATGGAATTGGATGGAGCAACTCTTGATCGACGCCCCCGTTTAGCCGCTAGCGGATTCGAAGCGTTCGGCTGCGCAGTCGAGTCGCCCTCTGCTGGAATCAATCGAAAAACGTTCTCAACAAATGTATCGGCTAAACCAAGGTCTGACTCAGATCGAATCTGGGCTTGTAGTGCAACAGAGTCCTGAATGGTTTGATCGTCAATTATCTGCGGTGGCGGAAACGGAAGTTCCTTTAGCTCGGCGGCCGCAAAAACTGAGTGCAACACCCGACCATTTCGGTAAGGTGTTGCCCCATGTCCTATCACGAACTCAGCGCCACAGAGCGCGTCACGAT
>NZ_MACM02000074.1:0-25091 GCF_001675465.2 Pseudomonas sp. AU12215 | reverse complement strand
GGATCGTGACGCGCTCTGTGGCGCTGAGTTCGTGATAGGACATGGGGCAACACCTTACCGAAATGGTCGGGTGTTGCACTCAGTTTTTGCGGCCGCCCCGTATCCGATGATGAACATCAGTAGCGCGGTACCCAGTAGCGCCAGAGTCAAGCGGATCGGGTCACGGCGTAACTCCATCGCCTCGCGGCGCGCGTAGCTGAATAGACGCAGCCAACTGAAGCGGTCGCTGCCCTTGTAGCGATCCGGGGCAGTGACTTTCTCCGGAGCTGGAGCGGCGCCCGGTACCGGCGTGCTACCGGCCGCCTCCTCCAGGTAGTCGATGAAGGTCGCTTCCAGAGTGGGCAGACCGCGCTTGTCGATTAAGCCCTGCGGGGTGTCGCTGTCGAGCACCTTGCCGGCGTGCATCAGCGATATGCGGTCGCAGCGCTGCGCCTCGTTCATGAAGTGGGTGGAGATGAAGATGGTCACCCCGTCGCGCCGCGACAGCTCAACCATCAGTTGCCAGAAGCCGTCGCGGGCCACCGGGTCGACGCCCGAGGTCGGCTCGTCGAGGATGAGGATTTCCGGCTTGTGGATAACCGCCACGGCCAGCGATAGACGCTGGCGGATACCCAACGGTAGGCTGTCGGGCAGCTCGTCCCTGACTTTGTCCAGGTCGAAGCGCTCAAGCATTTCCTCCACCCGTGAGCCGATCTCGGCGGGCGGCAGGTGGAACAATTTGGCGTGCAGCTCGAGGTTCTGCAGCACCGTCAGCTCGGCGTACAGCGAGAAGGCCTGGGACATGTAGCCGACTCGCCGGCGGGTCTCCATGTCGTTGGCGTCCACCGGCTGGCCGAACAGTGCGCAGGTGCCTTCGCTGGCCGGCAGCAAGCCGGTGAGCATCTTCATGGTTGTGGACTTGCCGCAGCCATTGGAGCCTAGGAAGCCGAAGATTTCCCCGCGCTCAATACGGAAGCTTACATGGTCCACAGCGACGAAATCGCCAAAGCGGCAGGTCAGTCCCTCGGCCTCGATAGCGATCTGCAGCGCGCCCTCGCTTTGCGAACGCGGAGGGATCACCAGCGCGTGGTGGCCAGCACGCTTGCTCTCGGGTAGCAACGCGATGAAGGCCGCCTCCAGGCTTTGCCTATTTGTACGCTCGCGCAGTTCGGCAGGCGTACCGGTGGCCAGCACCTTGCCATCGTCCATCGCCACCAACCAGTCAAAGCGCTCGGCTTCCTCCATGTAAGCGGTGGCGACCAGCACGCTCATGCCCTCGCGGCCAGCGCGGATGCGCCCGATCAGTTCCCAGAACTGGTTGCGCGACAGCGGGTCCACGCCAGTGGTGGGCTCATCGAGAATCAAGAGGTCTGGGTCATGGATCAGCGCGCAGCACAGCCCGAGCTTCTGCTTCATGCCGCCGGAGAGCTTGCCCGCCGGGCGCTCGGCGAAGGGCGCCAAGCCAGTGCTCTGCAGCAGGTCGGCGATGCGCCTCTCGCGCTCGGCCTTGTCGTGGCCGAACAGGCGACCGAAGAAGTCGACGTTCTCGAACACCGAGAGCGTCGGGTAGAGGTTCTTGCCCAACCCCTGTGGCATATAGGCAATACGCGGGCACACGGCGCGGCGGTGACGCACGTCGCGCATATCTCCCCCGAGCACTTGGATTTCGCCATCTTGCATCTTCCGCGCGCCGGCAAGTAGCGCCAGCAGGCTGGACTTACCAACGCCGTCTGGGCCGATCAGGCCAACCATCCGGTTGGCCGGTATCTCCAGACTAACGTCGTCCACCGCGCGGGTCTGGCCATAGCACAGCGACACGCCGGCCAGGCTGGCGACCGTCTGTATGTCGCTCATTGCGGAACCTTGATCTGCAGAGAGGCAGGCCACTCGACCTGCGGGTCAAGACGCAGGTAGGCCATGCCCGGCACGCCGGTCTTTACGTAGGTGGCATACTTCGCAAGCAGATCCGGATCGAGCCGCGCCTTAACGCGGAACATCAGCTTCTCGCGCTCGTTAGCAGTCTCCACAGTCTTAGGCGTGAATTGCGCAACGCTAGCCACGTAGGACACCTTGGCCGGGATCACATACTGCGACACTGCGTCGATCACCAAGCGTACGTCCTGACCGAGCTCAACCTTGCCCGCCTGCGCCGAGGGCAGGAAGAAAGTCATGTAGACGTCGGCCAAATCAACCATATTGAGCAGCTTTCCGCCGGCGGCCAACACTTCCCCAGGCTCTGCAACGCGGTACTGCACGCGGCCATTGCGCGGTGCCTTGAGCAGGCTGTCATCGATGTCCGCCTGCAGGCGCACGGTACTCGCAGCGGCGGCTTCGATGGCCGACTGAGCTTCGATCACCTGGGAACGCGCGGCAGTGATGCCGGCCTGCGCCGAAACCACTTGCGAACGTGAGGCTGCTAGCGCCGCCTGAGCACTCTGCATCACGGCGCGATCATCATCGAGTTGCTGTTGTGGTAAGGCATTGCGCTGAACTAATTGCTCAGTGCGGCTGAAGCGTTTCTGCGCGGCGGTGAGTTCAGCCTGGCGCTGCGCCACCACAGCCTCAGCTGTGGCCTTCTCACTCGTCCGCTGGGCGACCAAAGACTCGGCGGTGAACTTCGCATTCTGCGCCCGACGCACCTCGGCCTGGGCCTGGGCCAACTGTGCCTCGAGGACCTGAGTATCCATGCGCGCGACCACTTCGCCGAGTTTGACGAAGTCACCTTCGTCAACGTTGATTTCAGCGACACGACCAGGCAATTTGGTAGCTACATCCACTTCAGTGGCTTCTATTCGCCCGTTGGCAGCAGCAAACTCTCTACCAATAGTACTAGGTCTAAACATAACCCAAGCAAGAGCAGCAACCACTATGCAGGCTAGAATTATGCTGACACGGGGAAGCGCTTTTTTCCCTCCTTTCATCTCTTACCCCAAACCACATAAAAAAGAACTCTAAACATGCGACTCCCCCTAAAATATTAACCTATAAAAACAAACCCCAACCATCAAAAACAGAAACCTCCTACAAGCTCCAGAATTGATCGAAAAACCATCTAAAAATTAAACCTACTACTCGAAGCCAACCACTAGCATCAGCACTCCTCTCGACTCCACTTCCGCAAAAAATAGCTAATCAAGCCATCGACACCCGAGCAATGTCCTGTGACACCAAAAAAAATGTCCGCAGGCACCTTAAGAAGGTATCCATGGACATACTGGAAGGTATCTCTAGACATACTGATAGCATCAAGATATCTATAGACGATCCGTGCAGGAATTAGCCTCCACCCAACACAGGAGCATCGAGAAATGAGTAGGATAAGTGCCGGGCTAACTGCTCAACTGGTGAGTTTCCTGAGCAGTGAAAACCTCGACACAGAGCGACTCTGCAAAGAAGTCGGGATAACCATCGACGAGCTAAGATCGTCAAATAAATTTATTCCAAGATCAAGCGCCCTTCGATTAATGGAGCTAGCGGAAATTGAGAGCGGCAACCCAGACATTGGACTTAAAGCTTACCAGCACTTTCTTCCAGGTGCTTTTCAATTAGTAGGATATGCAATGATCTCCAGCGCCAATCTAAAAGACGCGCTGCAGGTCTTAGTACGTTTTTCCAAACTTCTCGGAAACGGCTTCACTATCGGCCTAACACAAGAAAAAAATGGCATACGCCTGTGGTACGTTGACAACACAGAAGACAGAATAAAGAAATCCAGAGTGTTCAATGACGCAATATTGGCATCAACTCTCGGACTCTGCCGCTGGATGGCTGGGGGTAAACTTCCCGAAATCCAAGAAATAGAATTCATTTACCCCACTCCACAAGACATCTCAGAGCACCAACGGCTTTTTGATTGCACCCTACACTTTGGGAAAAATAGAAACAGCATCTTATTTGACAACCACGCGCTATCGCTGCCGCTAAGCACTGCAAATGAAACACTTGCACTACTCCATGGCAGCCTTGCTGAACATCAAGAATATTTTTTAAATAACGGATATTACAGCGAACGCACACGAAGCTTGCTCATCAAGCGCCTTGGCCACTCCCTCTGCGACATGGACTCTGTAGCAAAAGAACTTAACGTCAGTAGTCGTTTCTTACAGCGCGAACTTGCAAAAGAGGGTAAAACCTTTAAAGAAATATTCAATAGCACCCGAAAAAGACTAGCCGAACACTACTTAAAAAACTACCACTCTTACTCCCTAGACCACATAAGCACACTACTTGGCTTTAAAGAGCTAAGTAGTTTTCACAAGGCTTGCCTTCGATGGTTCGGCATGCCACCAGGGAGTTTTCGAAACACTCACACAGAAACTCACCCATCAGGAGTAGACCAGAAAATAACTCATACCTAAAGCAAACCTGGATCGCCCTTTTGCGAAAGAGCCGTAAGAAACCCATCAAGCCACTCATGGCGACTACGAAGCCCCTCTACGCTCGCGTGAGGGTATGGGCAATCAAAAATAGTCAAACCAGATGAGCCGGAATCATACCCAACATCAAAAGGCTTTCTAAATTCAAGCTCAGAGCGATCCTCAAACGCAGAAATGATTAGCATATAAACACCTCAATTCTCTCTAGCGTAAATATCCAGAGTGCGCCTACCACAGAAAATCTCAAGCCATGCAGTTCAAAAACTCGTTCACGTCACCTTCGCAGATCACTCATGGATTAAAATAAAAACTCCATGACCAAGCTGAAGATTAGGCTTCGGCTACATGCTGCATGGGTTTGGGCTTTTTCAAAACATCCTCACACCACAAATAATTGTCCGCAACTACAGTTTTTAGCAATTTCCCGCCCTCCCTGAGTCGATAAATAGGTAGTTAATAAGCACTATGGGAGCAGCGCCGACAAGTAAATCGTCTCGTCTAACTCGGTCGGAAGCCTCAAGAAACAACCGGCCAGTCCGGACTACGATGGCGGCCGGCCGGATCATTTTTTATTCAATAGAAATTGAGCTTATTGCCGAACATAGCGGCCAGGCGCATGCTCAAGCGGAGGGTATTCAGCATTACCTAGCATAGTGACAGCAGGCAGGCGTGAGCCGGCATACCCAGCCAGCCAGGCGAACCAATCTCCCCACCAACTACCGGCATGCTGGTGGGCACCCTGCAACCAGTCGTCGGCTGCCGGTGCTATGTGTTCATTGACCCAGTAATGGCGCTTGTTCCTACCTGGCGGGTTGATCACCCCGGCAATGTGGCCGGAGGCACCGAGGACGAACCGCTTCGGACCTTCCAGCAATGCTGTGCTGGCATAGGCACTGCGCCAAGGCACTATGTGGTCGTCGTGGGTTCCCAGGATGTAGGCCGGCGTCGCTATGGCGCGCAGATCCAGCTTGACACCACACAGATCCAATTCCCCAGACTTGAGGTCGTTCTGCAAATAGGTGTGGCGAAGGTACCAACAATACAGGGGCCCCGGCAGGTTGGTGCTGTCGTTGTTCCAGAACAGCAGATCCAGTGCAGGCGGTTTTTGCCCCTTGAGGTACTTCTCTACGTTGTAGTTCCACCACAGCTCGTTGGGCCTCAGCAATGAGAATGTATTGCCCATATCTTCGCCACGAAACAGACCACATTTGCCACCATGGCCACCAATAGTGCGCTCGCGGTAAGCCACCAGTTGCTCATCGACGAAAACGCTGATAGGCCCAGTATCGAGGTAGTCGAGAAAGGTGGCGAATAGGCTCAAGCTGGCAATATCGTGGTCTCCACGCGCTGCCAGTACCGCTAGAGCGCAACTCAACATGGTGCCGCCGATGCAGAAACCTAAGCAGTTCAGGTGGCGCTCACCACTGATGGCCCTGGTAGTACGTAAAGCGCTGATTACTCCGTCTTGGATGATCTGTTCCCAGGTTATGTCGGCCTGTTCCTGAGTGAAGTTGCGCCAGGATATTAGAAAAACTTGATGTCCTTGCTCCAGTAGATGGCGGATTAGAGAGTTTTCGGGGCCGAGGTCAAGGATGTAGTACTTGTTGATCGCTGGCGGGACGATGAATACCGGCCGTTGGTATTGCGTTTCGCTGAGCGGCGAATACTGGATCAGCTGGAACAGAGGGGTTTCCAGTACCACGGCACCAGGGGTGGCAGCCAGATTCACGCCAACCTCGAAATCGCCCAGGTCGCATTGGCGCAACTTGCCTTCCTGCATGTCACTGGCCAGATGAAACAGGCCATTTAGCAGGCTGGCGCCCTGCGTCTCCACTAAGCGTTGAAGCGCATCGGGGTTGCTCAACAGATAATTACTCGGGGCACTTGCGGCGATCGCTTGTTCAATAAGGTAACGAAGGCGCTGACGCGGCTTTTCCTCATCGATGGGCAGTAGCTCCAGTAGTTTCAGCAGAAATCCGGAGTTCAACAAGTAGAAGGCAGCTAGGGAGCCAAATAACGGTTCGCTCCAGTTGCCGCTAGCAAATCGACGATCATTGAATGCGAACGGCTGGCAGGTCAGCAATTGCTGGCCCAGCTCGGTCCACTGTTGTTGGTAGCCATCCTGCAGTTGCTCCAGTGCCCCGACGGGTACATCGAACCACCGGCTTTGGTCATGTCCGTTGAACCAAACATTCTGCGCCACGTATAAGCGCAGCTGCTGCAGGACGAAGCTAGCGATGAAAGGCACCTGTCCCGACCAGTAGCGAGCAAAGGTGTGTGCGTTGTCCATGGCGTCTCCGGGAATATGAAAACAAAAGCCGCACCCGGTGAGGAGCGCGGTGCGATCATGCCGGGACGTAACCGCACGGCCAGCCTGGCGGTGCGGGTGCAGGGGGGGCACGTCCGGCAGAGTCGCGAAAGCGTCACTCAGCGCTCGATGGCCAGCGCCACGCTGTGGCCGCCGCCGACACACAGGGTAGCCAGACCTTTTTCACGTCACGCCTGAGCATTTCATGCAGCAGGCTTACCAGTACGCGGCAGCCGGAGGCGTCAACTGGGTGGCCACGGGCGATGGCGCCACTGTTGACGTTGACCTTGCCAGCATCCCAATCCAGCCCCTGGCCCTCGGCCAGGGCCTGTGCGGCGAAAGATTCATTGGCTTCGATCAGATCCAGTTGGGCCAAACTCCAGCCCGCCTTCTCCAAGGAACTGCGGGAGGCCGACACCGCGCCGATACTGCCCGTACCACCGGTGGCCAGTGCTATTCGTCCCAGATTGCTCGCAATACCCATTAACCATTCCTCGTTAATCAAGACCTTGGAACAGCGGGCAAGTCTCTGGCGCTTTACGTATAGGGACAATGTCCCCGGGCGATTCCGGATTGTCCTCGCGCACCAGTCTTAGCGCGCCTTGAACGCTATCTAACCAATCATTGACTGGAATCAATAAAAATTGATCTGCGGACGCCTAGATCGCTCATTTCAAGGTGTGCCAGCGCTCTTCGAGAAACGGCAGTGGGATATTTACCGGATAAGTTCGAGCTTTGTAGGGATGCTGGTGGATATGCTGCCGGCAGAGGGCTCGGATGAGGTGCTCTTGCGTCGAGAGGCTTGAGTCGATATTTGCTTGCTGACACGGACGAATGTGCTGTTCACCCGCGCAGGCGCATACCCTACTATCAGTTCCACGCTCTACCACTTCCAGGCCCACGGGATTAGCAGCAATGCGTGGCGGCGAATCAAGTAACTGGCGAGCGGTCCACCGATACAGCAGAGCGCAATCAGACCCGCGGCGTTACTGGCGGCATCCAAATCCATGAGTTTGCTGGCACCCAATAGTTCGGCAAACAGTGGTGCTCGGATAAGAGCGCCAAGTTAAATATTGCGCGCATGGATTTGCATGAAGGCACCTTGAATCAACCGAGGATGTTCAGGCCGCCATCAACGAAGTGGACTCCGCCAGTCTGACCTTGGCTCGCGTCGCTAACCAGCCAGACGCATAGGCCGCCGACTTCCTCCAAAGTGACTAGGCGGCGTAAGGGCGCGCGATTGGTCGAGGATTCTAACAAGTGATCAAAGTCCTTCAGCCCGGATGCCGCCCGAGTCGGCATAGGGCCGGGAGAAATGGCGTGCACACGGATGTTGCGTGGCCCCAGCTCTGTGGCCAGGTAGCGCACACTGGACTCCAGAGCAGCCTTGACCGGCCCCATCAGGGCATAGCCTTCAATCGTCTCCTGAGCGCCCAGGTAACTCATGGTCACCAAACTGCCGCCCCGGGGCATCAGCGGTTCGGCCAGGCGCGCCATGCGGATAAAGGAGTGACAGGAAATATCAACGGCCTGCAGAAACCCGGAACTGGAGCTATCCAGTAGGCGCCCGCGGAGTTCCTCCTTGGGTGCGCTAGCCAGGCAGTGAACGACAAAGTCCAGCGATCCCCATTGCACTGCGAGGTGCTCGAACAGCGCGTCCAGCTCGCCGGCCCGGGTCACGTCCAGGGGCATGCGCACACTGGCATGCACCTGTTGCGCCAGAGGTTCAACATGCACCCTGGCTTTGTCATTCAGCCAGGTGACGGCCAGCTCAGCGCCCATGTCATGCAGAGCCTGAGCACAGCCCCAGGCGATCGAATGCGGGTTAGCTATGCCGACCACCAGACCGCGCTTACCAGCGAGGGACAGGCTTTCCTTGATACTCATAAGCGTTGATCCTGATACACCCGCCAGGCATGACGGGCGATGATGCTCTCTTCGTCGGTGGGGATGACCCACACATCCCGTGTGCTGGCAGTAGTGGATATGCGCTCGGCGTTGCATTGGTTCGCCGCGTCATCGATGCGCAGCCCAAAGAGTGGCGCGAGAAGCTGCAGCACCTGGGCACGCAACGCGGCATCCTTTTCACCGATACCGGCGGTGAATACCAGCGCGTCCAGCCCACCCAAGCATGTGGCGAGCCGACCAATTTCCTGGGCAATGCGGTAGGCGTAGAAGTCGATGGCCAGGGCTGCGCGTGGGTCGTCGCTGGCGCGCAGTTTGCGCATGTCGCTGCTAACCCCGGATATGCCGAGCAAGCCGGACTGCCGATACAGCAGCGTCTCTAGATCGCGAACCTGCATACCCTGATCCAGCAGGTACAGCAGCACACCGGGATCCAGGGCGCCGCAGCGGCTGCCCATGGGGAGGCCGTCGAGGGCGCTGAAACTCGTGGTCACCTCGACGCTGCGGCCGGCCTCGATGGCGCACAGGCTGGAGCCATTGCCCAGATGGGCTATGACCAGCTTGCCGGAAGCGAGCTCTGGAGCTCTGTCGATCAGGCGCTGGCTGACATATTCAAATGACAAGCCATGGAAGCCGTAGCGGCGAACACCCTGTTCGTACAGCGCGTAGGGCAGGCCGAAGAGCTGGCTCATTTCACTGCGCCCGGCATGGAACGCGGTATCGAAACAGGCAACCTGAGGTAGGTGCGCATTGTGCTCGAGCGCTGCCTTGATAGCCGCCAGATTGTGCGGTTGATGGAGCGGCGCCAGGGGTTCCAGCGTCTCCAGGCGCGCCAGTACGGCAGGATCCACGCGCACCGGGGCGCTGAAATCCATCCCACCATGCACCACTCGATGGCCGAGCAGCGCAGGTGGGCGATTGTGTAGGCCTTCCTTCAGCGCGCTGTAGACCTGCTGGAAAGCCGCCTTCATATCAGCAACATGCTCCGGCGCAAAGGCTACGTCCCGCACCACTGTTCCATCAGCCATGACTATCTGGAGGCGCGGCACCACGCCAATGCCGTCCAGCTTGCCGCGCGCCAGCAAACGTGGCTGCTCCTCGCCTTGGCGGCCGGCGAACAGACCAGTCTTGATGCTCGAGGAGCCAGCATTGACGGTGACGATCAGCTCGTCTTGAGCGGGGCTCATATGGACACACCTAGTTGGGTGCGCAGCGCTTGGGCGAGCAACACGGCCAGCCCGCTACTGGCGATGCGTGCCCGTGGACTGTCGGCGCGGCTGGTGAAAATGATCGGTACGCGGGCGCCGAGGACAATACCCGCCGCCTCGGCACCGGCAAGATAGATCAGTTGCTTGGCGAGGATGTTGCCCGCTTCCATGTCCGGTACCAGCAGAATGTCCGGATCGCCGGCGACTTCTGAATGAATGCCCTTGACCCGCGCAGCGTCGGCGTTGATCGCGTTGTCGAAAGCCAGTGGCCCGTCGAGCAACGCGCCATCAATCTGTCCACGCTGAGACATGACCACAAGTGCGGCAGCTTCCAAGGTCGAAGGCAGCTTGGCCGTGACAGTTTCAACCGCCGACAGCAGCGCTACCTTAGGACGGTCGATGCCCAGGGCGTGCAGCATCTGGATCGCATTGCGACAGATGTCAGCCTTGTCCTCCAGGCCGGGAAAGATGTTTACCGCCGCGTCGGTAACGAACAGCGTTTTGTGGTAGCTGGGCACACTCATGGCGAAGACATGGCTGAGGCGCCGCTCAGTGCGCAGACCGCTTTCACGATCGGCCACGGCATGCAGCAGTTCATCGCTGTGCAGGCTGCCTTTCATCAGCAGCTCGCCACGACCTTCGCGGATCAGGGCAACACCACGCTCGGCGGCAGCGTGACTGTGTGGCACGTCCTCCACGGTTAACCCGTCGATATCCAGGCCAGCCTCGCTGGCGGTTGCCGCGATCTTGTGACGCGGGCCCACCAGAATCGGGGCTATCAGTCCGGCCTGGGTGGCCTCCAGCGCTCCTCGCAGAGCATTCGCCTCGCAAGGATGTACGACGATGGTGGGCAGCGGGCCAATTTCGGCGCAGCGGTTCAGCAACGTCTGGTAGTGATCTTGGCTCATTCGGCGCTGCCTCCCTTGTCCTGGCTCGCAGGGGCATGCGCCGGCGCAGAGCGAGTTGCCTTGGCGCGACCTGCTTTTTTTACCGCAGCCACGGGGCTCTTGCTCCTGGTCCCCACAGGGGGCGGACTGGTTTCGATCTGTGCATCGGAAGACTGGGCGGCGCTTTTCTTCCTTGGCCGTGTGCCGACCTTGGGAGTGCGAGTAACTGCCTCGGGGAGGTGCAGCGTTAACGAAGTCTGGTCTGGAGCGCTGTCCATAGCGATGAGTGGCACCGTTGATTGTGCGAAGGCCGGCACAGGGTGTTCAAGCTGGTCGTGCAAACGGCGCCAGAGTTCGCCCACTGCGCCCTCGGCGTAGAGAAGTTCGGGCACGAGGTACACGGCGGCTGCCAGCACTGCCTCACGCTGCCCGGCCTCGGGAACCAGCAATGGCAATGTATTCAGACTCTCCTCGGGGAGGGCAAAGACCAGCAGATCCTGCAGACGGACGCTGTCACGTACGGCAAGTGGGTCGATGCCGAGCTGTTGCGAGAGCGTGCGGGCCTGTTGAGCAAGTTGTTCGATGCGCTCCTTGCCGAACCTGCCACTTGCATGCGCGAGCAAGCAGAGAATGCGAATGAGCGCTTCCTGCTCCCCACCACGAAGAAGCGAGTCGTGCAGATGCTCGACGAGAGCCTTGTCACGTTGCTCGACGTAGCTCTGCTGCGAGTGTGGTGCCTGGTCGCCAGTCAAGGTGCTCAGACCGCCATAGAAACTATGGAAGAGCATCTCCTGGGCCGCGTCGCGGACATCACGATAGCCATCGAGCAGGGCCTCAACCGTGCTGGACGATGCCTCTTGCCAGGCAAATAGGGGATTGTCGGGCGATGCCGGGCGGCGATTGACGCGCGTCAGAGCCGCATGGCCTGCCAACCACCAGAGCGTTGGATTGAGACTGCTCCAGACAACTTGCTGCTGGTGGAACGGATGGCTCTTGCGCAAGCATTCGGCGAGTGGTTCGTTGATCGCCCTGCGCATCCAGGGACGCACAAGCCAGTCGTAGAGAGTACTATTGAATCCGGAGACGCGGTCGACCAAGGCGAACTCTAATTCGTCGCTACGACCATCCTCATCGTGGCAGAGAATGTCGGCGATGCACCGAGATTCGAAATGTACCTGGTAAGCCTGGTCGTCACTGGCGGATGCTGGCAGGTCGTCGATCACCAGTTCGTACAATCCTGGCGACAACAGGGTGATGGCATCGATGGCGCCGAGCAGCTCCCTGTGCTCACGACGGGCGACCTTGCCGGAGACGAAAATGCCCAGATGGCCGATGCTGGCATGCTGAAGATAGACGATGGTGCGTCCGGCATTGCGCAACGCCAGATCGCTGGGATAGACGTCGGCTATCCAATTCAGTGCTTGCTGCGGTGGAGTGATATTGTCGCCATAGGAGCAGAACACCACCACGGGTGCCTCGATGCGTTTCAGGTCGATGCTGCTGCTCCTGCGCCCGGAACCGCCAGCCAGGCGGTTGCCGATGAACAGGTCATCGACGATCACCTCGATCTCCTCGCTGTTGAGCAGGGTTGGACTACCCCACCAGCGCTCGAAATCGAGAAAGCGGGGGGTTTCCCTGTCGACGTTGCTGAACAGCTTGTAGTACTTGCTCCAGTAGGTGTTGGCCGGATTCAGGCTCTCGAAGTTGCTGACCAGCCAGGTGCCATCAAAACGGCCATTACCCAAGTCACTACCCAAGCGAGTCATCCATGCGCCGCCGAGTAGACCGCCAGCGTAGCGCATCGGGTTGCGCCCGTTGACTCCGGCCCAGTAGGACAGCGGCGCACCATTGACGATCACCAGACCTGGTAGTTCCGGACGTGCAGCAGCCAGTCCCATCAGCGCCCAGCCGGCCTGGCAGTTACCGATCACCACGGGCTTCCCTGCCTCCGGATGCCGCGCGCTGACCGCCTCGATGTAGCGGGCCTCGGCCTCGGCGATATCGATCAGGGTTTGGCCTGGTGCGGGAGCATGGCTGAAAGCAATGAAATAGGTCGGGTGCCCAGCGCGCAAGCTTTCGCCGATTTCAGAATCCTGCTTGAAGCCGCCGATGCCGGCGCCGTGACCACCGCGTGGGTCGATGACGATGACCGGCTGGCGCGTGGTATCGCTGGGCTGGTCATCCGGTGGAACGATGTGCAGCAGAGAGTAGTTGACCGGGTGAGGCAGGTCGTGGCCGTCGACCAGCACCTCATAGGGAAACTTGAGCAGCAGGGGATAGCCGGCGCGCTCGTGGGCAAGGGTATTGTCACCACGCTGGCGAAGTGCATCCCAGAACAGCAGATTGCGCTGTCCGAAGTCGACCAGGTACTCCCAGCAATCGCCTGCGCTGGGGACACGCAGGCGCCCTTCTCTCAGTGGCGCGAGCAGAGCCTCTTGGCGTTGACCAAAGGCATCGAGCAGGAGCTTCCCGTGCAGATGCTGTAGGCGTCCGAGGTGTTCGAACAGATTATGAAATGAGGAGAAACTCTCTTCTCGCTTTGCAAAAAAACTTTCCTGGCTCATGAGCTTTTCCTATATCAGAGACGCGGGAATCCCCCTCATTCGATCCTCTCCATGAAGAGGAGCCATGGCTTTCAGGCCAAGTTTTATAGCGAATCACCTCGACTTGAGCAAAGTTTTTTTGCAGCGCACAAAAACGCTTGCCCTCTCTCTTTGTGCAGTGCAACATTTTGCTAGCGCAGCGGCTCCATCATGGATGGTTTTCGCGTGCTAGGTCGCAAGCGGCCTTTCCCATTGCCAGGAGACCAACCATGTCTTTTTTCGATTCAGAAAAACTGCAAAGCGCACAGAAAGCCAACCTTGACCTGTTGCAGCAGATCAGTGGCAAGGTATTTGAGAGCGTCGAGCAACTCAGTCAATTGCAGTTCAAGGCGCTACGCGCATCCAGCAGCGAGCAGTTCGACAGCCTACGTAAGCTGCTGTCGGCGCGTGACCCGCAGGCCTTCGCCGAGTTGCAGGCGTCCCTCACTCAGCCAACTGCTCAGGCAGAGCGCCTGCTGGAGTTCAATCGAGAGGTGTATGACCTGGTTTCCAGCACTCAGGCGGATATCGCCAAGCTCGCCGAACGCCAAGTCGAGGCCGGCGCCAAGCATGTGCGGGAACTGGTGGACGTCATCGCCAAGAACGCCCCGGCGGGTGCGGAGCCGGCGGTAGCCGTTCTCAAGTCGGCACTGGAAAGCGCCGGCAGTGTCTATGAAAGCGCGCAGAAGGCCGCCAAACAGGCAGCCGAGATCGCCGAGAACGGCATCGCTGCCGCGGCCTCCGCAGCAGGTCAGGCGACCCGTGAAGCCAGCAAGACTGCGGGTGGGCGCAAGTAAGGCAAGGTAACTGCACCAAGAGCGGTGATGGTCGTCATTGATCATCACCGTCTTTTTTCTTCTGCCTCGAATTGCCAGGCGGGATACCGCCGAACATGCCGAAAAGATTCTGAGTCCCCAGATAGAGCTTCTTCGACTGTTCGACATACTGGCTCATCAGATCCTGCATGACGGGCACCTGCTTGTGCATAAAGTCACTCCAAGCCTGCGAGGATTGCACCCCGGTCTGGGTCTGGATGTCGATCACGGTCTGGATGCTCTTCTCCAGATAGTTGCCGAGCATGCCCTGGAACGGGCCGTAGAAGCGAATGATCCCCTTGAGCATGTCGCTGGAGAAGATCGGCTCACCATCACTTTCCGCTTCCTGAATGATCTGTAGCAGGATGCTCCGGGTCAGGTCTTCGCCACTCTTCGCGTCTACTACCTGAAACGGCACTTCATCGATAACCAGCCGGCGAATGTCAGCAAGGGTGACATGGGCACTGGTGTGGGTGTCGTATAGGCGGCGATTGGCGTATTTCTTGATCAGGCGAGGAGCACTGTGGTCGTCTTCGGGCATGCAAGGCGTCTCTTCATGATTTGGGCTGTGTCAGTTGCCGGCACTATCTTAGGCCTTTTCTCTTAGATGTCCTCACCGTCACCCCAAGCGAGGTGCGCCCCCATAGGGAGCGGTTTATCGTAGACCTACAGCCACACTCCCTGAGCTCCAGCGTACATTGTGCTCATAAGGTGCTGCTGCTCGCCCCATGGCGTGTGTTCGCGCAGACGCTCATAGGGCGACTGTCCTGCCCATGGTGCCGGAAAGCGCCATTGAGCGCATGCAGTGGCGTCGCTCGGCGAAATCCATCTCCGCCTCAAATGCAGCTCTACGTCGAAATACCGATCCAAGTGCTGCACGAGCCCGGCATGACGCCGCCCTCACTGAGGTGCTGCCCTAGCGTCTTAGGGAAAAACGCTCATCTGGCCATCCCAGAACAGGATACGCATACCACTGTTGGCAAGCGCCTTGTCATGCCGGCCTGTCAGCAGAGAAACATCCTTAGCTACCCCAACCGACCACAGCATGGATTTGATCTGATCCAGCACGCCATGTTGATTGCTGCAAAGACTAGCCTCGAACTGGCGCAACTTCGTATCGTCCACGTTCGGCAAATTAAGCTGCCCCACAACGAGCCTAACGTCTGTGTACAGGTCATGTCTGCCAGCGTGCTCGATATAGCGCCGCTCCGCGAACGGCCTCCACCCCGCAGTGTGATTGACTCCTCCCGAGACATTCGCGCCTCTACCAATATGAGACCCAGTGGCTTTCACCCGATGCTTGCGAATGCGCGCCAGAACGCTTTCACGCACTGTGGTACCCACATAGATCCAGGGCGTCAAATCCTTCGCACCTCCGAAAGCCAGCACGTACAACCCATAGGTCTTCGACAGGTTCTTTCCATACGCAGACACAGGGACCATGGCATGTGACAGGGTTTTGAAGGAGGCACGATAGCGTGCCGGCGTCATCCCCGGATTCGTCTTTACATAGGCAGCACTAGTACCAGCCGCCAGCCAAGGAGTCGTATCTGCGGGTACGTCGAAATGATCTGCCAGTAACACAGGTTGAGCGAACGTCAGAGTGGTCATCGGCGGACACCTGAAGTCATGAGTCTGGTTATGAGTTGGAAACCGCCGCTATGCTCAAGGCGATCACAAGGCGCCCACGGGGCAGAATACTTCACTAAAGGGCAAGGGCCTGCACGACGGCTACCTGCCTCTGGCGATCTCCCACACCAGCATCCTGACGATAAGGACTAACCCGACCACAGTTTGGGCAGCACGCAACAATACCCCATCCATTACCGTCGATGGCGCGACTTGCGCGATCAAGGTGCCGCATAACACCCGCTTCGATCCGCAACAGATCAAGAAGCAGCTCGGCATTACGATCTCGTAGTTGAACGACCTGTTCTTCCGCATGCACACCTTGCCCGAGTGCAAGGCGAAGCCTAAAGAAGTGGTGAGCTTTAGCTCGGCGCTATCCGGCCAGCGAAGTGAACAAGGCCCCCAACGCCATATTCACCGTGGTGAACTGGACATAACCATGCAGGGCCTGGCCCTGGATCTCTACGCGCGATACAGGCTCTTCCCGCTTGGCTCAAGTGGAACGACCACCTGCCCCTGTCAAGGTACTACCGAACTAAATCACGCCAGCGCCCTGTCGATACATCCGATCACTGTGATCGGAGCAAAAAACGCCGGTGGGGCAAAAAGTGGGGCAAAATTCAGAGTCAGTCAAAAACCATCGGGCATAAAAAAATCCAGTCACCGCTAAGTGACTGGATTTTCTAGGGATTTTTGGTCGGGACGGAGTGATTCGAACACTCGACCCCTTGCACCCCATGCAAGTGCGCTACCAGGCTGCGCTACGCCCCGACGTTGCTTTTGAGTTCCCTCAGAAGCGGATCGCACTATACCCCAAGCATTTGTATTGGAGAAGTGCTTTTTTCATTTTTTTCAGTTACTTGCGCAGCACATGCAGTACATCTTCCAATTCGGCGATCATCTGCCGGATCAGTTGCTTGTATTGGGTGGCGTCCTCGCGTGCTTCGTCGCCGGTGAGGCGCTGGCGAGCGCCGCCGATGGTGAAGCCCTGGTCGTAGAGGAGTGCGCGGATCTGACGAATCATGAGCACGTCCTGGCGCTGGTAGTAGCGCCGGTTGCCCCTTCGCTTGACCGGATTGAGTTGCGGGAACTCCTGTTCCCAGTACCGCAGCACGTGCGGCTTCACCGCGCAAAGATCGCTCACTTCACCGATGGTGAAGTAGCGCTTGCCCGGAATGGGGGGCAGCTCGTCGTTATGACTTGGTTCCAGCATAAGCCTCAACCCTGGCCTTCAGTTTCTGCCCTGGACGAAAGGTGACGACGCGCCGGGCTGTGATCGGGATTTCCTCTCCCGTCTTTGGGTTGCGTCCGGGACGCTGACGCTTGTCGCGCAGGTCGAAGTTGCCGAAGCCCGACAACTTCACCTGCTCGTTATGCTCCAGCGCCTGGCGAATCTCTTCAAAGAAGAGCTCCACCAGTTCCTTGGCTTCCCGCTTATTCAGGCCCAGCTCTTCGTACAGACGTTCAGCAATCTCAGCTTTCGTCAGAGCCCCCATACGCTACTTCCTTAACGTGGCGTTGAACCTTTGTTCCAGCGAGGCGACGATATTCTGCGTAGTCGCGTTCACCTCGTCATCATTAAGAGTGCGTGATGGATGCTGCCAGGTCAAGCCAACGGCCAAGCTTTTTCTAAGCGGATCAATGCCTTTACCGTGGTAGACGTCAAACAACCTGAGATCCGTCAGCCATTCGCCCGCCGTTTCACGGATATTGGCCAGCACGAACTCGGCCGGAGTATCCAGATCGACGATCAGCGCCAGGTCACGACGTACTTCGGGGAAGCGCGACAGTTCGCTGAATTTCGGCAGACGACCCTTGGCTACTTCGGCCAGGACCAGCTCGAAGAGGTACACCGGGCGATCCAGGTCCAGCGCCTTGGCCAGTTCCGGGTGCAGCGCGCCGAGGTAGCCGACCAGCACGCCATCGCGCTCGATCTTGGCGGTCTGGCCCGGGTGCAGCGCTGGGTGTTCCGCTGGGGAGAAGGTGAAGGCTTCGATGGCGCCGGCGTTACCCAGCAGCGCTTCGACGTCGGCTTTCACGTCGAAGAAGTCGACGCTCTCGCGACCATTCGCCCAGCCTTCCGGCTGACGTGCACCGCAGACGACGCCGGCGAGCATGTTTTCCTGCACCAGCCCTTCCAGTTGACCGACAAAGCGCAGGCCGCTTTCGAACAGGCGCACACGGGTCTGCTGACGATTGAGGTTGTGCTGCAGGGACTTGACCAGCCCCGGCCAGAGCGAGGCGCGCATGGCGGCCATGTCGGCGGAGATCGGGTTGGCCAACATCAGCGGCTCGACACCGGGATGGAACAGCTGGAACACCTTGGGATCAATGAAGCTATAGGTGATGGCCTCCTGGTAGTCACGGGCGACCAGCAGGCGGCGCAGCGCGGGCAGCTCGGCCTGGGACTCGGACTTGGTGTTCGGCGCCAGGCGTGCCTGCGGGTAGCGCACCGGCAGACGGTTGTAGCCGTACAGGCGACCCAGCTCTTCGATCAGGTCGACTTCGATCGAGACGTCGAAGCGATGGCTCGGCACACCAACGGTCCAGGCATCGGCACCGGCTTTCTGGACGTCGAACTCCAGGGCGGTGAGCAGACGCTCGATCTCGGTGTTTTCCAGGGTCATGCCCAGCATCTGGGTAACGCGCTCGGCACGCAGGGTAACCGGAGCG
The DNA here is from genome assembly GCF_001675465.2 of Pseudomonas sp. AU12215. Classification (NCBI taxonomy): domain Bacteria; kingdom Pseudomonadati; phylum Pseudomonadota; class Gammaproteobacteria; order Pseudomonadales; family Pseudomonadaceae; genus Pseudomonas; species Pseudomonas sp. AU12215. The sequence continues at coordinate 6,729 of NZ_MACM02000074.1, read as the reverse complement.
ACCTTGGGCAGGTCCGCTTCACTGACTGCTTCCACGATCGGACCAGCTTCGCCGCCGACGATCTGCAACAGCAGCTCGGTAGCACGCTCCATGGCGCGACGAGCCAACTGCGAGTCCACGCCACGCTCGAAGCGATGCGAGGCATCGGTGTGCAGGCCATAGGAACGGGCCTTGCCAGCAACGGCAATGTTGTCGAAGAAGGCGCTTTCGAGGAACAGGTCGCGTGTCTTGGCGCTGACGCCGCTGTGCTCGCCACCCATCACGCCGGCGATGGCCAGGGCGCGTTCGTGATCGGCAATCACCAGGGTGTCAGCACGCAGGGTGACTTCCTGGCCGTCGAGCAGGACGAGCTTCTCGCCCTCCTCTGCCATGCGCACGCGCACGCCGCCTTTGATCTCGTCGAGATCGAAGGCATGCATTGGCTGGCCCAGCTCGATCATTACGTAGTTGGTGATGTCGACGGCGGCGTCGATGCTGCGGATATCGGAACGACGCAGACGCTCAACCATCCACAGAGGGGTTGGCTTGCTCAGGTCGACGTTGCGGACGACGCGGCCGAGGTAGCGCGGGCAAGCCTTGGGAGCCAGCAGCTCAACGCTGCGCACTTCATCGATCTGCGGAGCAACTGAGCCAACCACTACCGGCCTGACCTCGGCGCTGTACAGCGCGCCGACTTCGCGAGCGAGGCCGGTCAGAGACAGGCAATCACCACGGTTCGGGGTCAGGCCGATCTCGATGGAAGCGTCGTCCAGTTCGAGGTAGTCGCGGACGTTGGCGCCCACCGGCGCATCCGCAGCGAGCTCCATCAGGCCGGCGTTCTCTTCGCTGATTTCCAGCTCTTTGGCCGAGCAGAGCATGCCGTTGGATTCAACGCCGCGCAGCTTGGCCTTCTTGATCTTGAAGTCACCCGGCAGCTCGGCGCCGATCATGGCGAAGGGGATCTTCAGGCCTGGGCGCACATTGGGCGCACCGCAGACGACCTGGAAGGTCTCCGAACCGTTGCTGACCTGGCAGACGCGCAGCTTGTCGGCGTCCGGGTGTTGTTCGGTCGACAGCACTTCGCCCACGACCACACCACTGAACTGACCGGCGACCGGGATCACGGCGTCGACCTCAAGGCCGGCCATGGACAGACGAGCTACCAGCTCGTCACGGGATACCTGCGGGTTTACCCAGCTCCGCAGCCACTGTTCACTGAATTTCATCCTGCTCTCCTAAATGCGTTGACGGTCGTGCGGGCTAGCGGAACTGGCCGAGGAACCGCAGATCGTTGTCGAAGAACAGGCGCAAGTCGTTCACGCCATAGCGCAGCATGGCCAGGCGCTCGATACCCATGCCAAAGGCGAAGCCCTGGTATTTCTCGGGGTCGATGCCGGACATGCGCAGCACGTCGGGGTGGACCATGCCGCAGCCCATGACTTCCAGCCAGCCGGTCTGCTTGCAGACGCGGCAACCCTTGCCGCTGCAAAGCACGCACTGGATGTCGACTTCCGCCGAAGGCTCGGTGAAGGGGAAGAAGGACGGACGGAAGCGGACGGAGAATTCTTTCTCGAAGAAGGCGCGGAGGAATTCTTCGATGGTGCCCTTGAGGTCGGCGAAGCTGACGTCTTCATCGACCAGCAGACCTTCGACCTGGTGGAACATGGGCGAGTGGGTCAGGTCGGAGTCGCAACGGTAGACGCGGCCCGGGCAGACAATGCGAATCGGCGGCTTCTGGTTTTCCATGGTGCGGACCTGTACCGGCGAGGTATGGGTGCGCAGCAGCATGTTCGCATTGAAGTAGAAGGTGTCGTGCATGGCACGAGCCGGGTGGTGACCCGGAATGTTGAGCGCTTCGAAATTGTGGTAGTCGTCTTCGACTTCCGGACCCTCGGCGACTTCATAGCCGATGCGGGTGAAGCACTGCTCGATGCGTTCCTTGGTGCGGGTGACCGGATGCAGGCCACCGGAGGACTGGCCACGGCCCGGCAGGGTCACGTCGATGCGTTCGGCTGCCAGCTTGGCGGCGAGGGCGGCGCCCTCCAGCTCAGCCTTGCGGGCGTTCAGAACATCCTGAACCTTTTCCTTGGCTACGTTGATCAGCGCGCCGACCTTGGGGCGCTCTTCGGCCGGCAGGTCGCCCAGGGTCTTCATGACCTGGGTCAGCTCGCCTTTCTTGCCGAGGTAGTGAACCCGGATCTGCTCCAGGGCGTTGACGTCTTCGGTGTTTCGCACGGCGTCCAGGGCCTGCGAAACCAGCGCGTCCAGGTTTTCCATGTACCAACTCCAGATACAAAATAGGGGAAGAGCGGTAAGGCTCTTCCCCTATCGGTGACGTTACGTCCGGACCGAGATCCGGTAACTGTCGTGGGGCTTAAGCCAGGCTGGCCTTCGCTTTCTCGACAATCGCGGTAAACGCCGCTTTTTCGTTCACAGCCAGATCGGCCAGTACCTTACGGTCGATCTCGATGGCCGCCTTTTTCAGGCCAGCGATCAGACGGCTGTAGGACAGACCGTTCTGACGAGCACCAGCGTTGATACGGGCGATCCACAGGGCGCGGAACTGACGCTTGCGCTGACGACGGTCGCGGTAGGCGTATTGGCCTGCTTTGATTACCGCCTGCTTGGCAACACGGAACACGCGCGAGCGCGCGCCGTAGTAGCCTTTTGCGAGCTTCAGAATCTTTTTGTGACGACGACGGGCAATTACGCCACGCTTAACACGAGCCATTTATTTATCCTCTACCAGAAATCAACGCAGACGCAGGGAGCGCGCTACACGGCGAACGTCGGAAGCAGCGAGCATCGAAGTGCCGCGCAGCTGACGCTTACGCTTGGTGGTCATTTTGGTCAGGATGTGGCTCTTGAAAGCGTGCTTGTGCTTGATGCCACCAGCAGTCACTTTGAAGCGCTTTTTGGCGCCACTTTTGGTTTTCATCTTTGGCATGTTTAGTACTCCGCATTCGTTAACAACTGATAACCATCAGGCCTGCCAGTGCCCGGGAGGTTATTTACGCTTCTTGGGAGCGATGACCATCATCAGCTGGCGTCCTTCCAGCTTAGGGTGCTGTTCCACGGTGCCGACTTCGGCGAGGTCGTTTTCGACTCGCTTCAACAGCTCCATGCCCAGCTCCTGGTGGGCCATCTCACGACCACGGAATCGAAGCGATACCTTGGCCTTGTCCCCTTCATTAAGGAAACGTACCAGGTTGCGTAGTTTTACCTGGTAATCCCCTTCTTCCGTCCCTGGACGAAACTTGATTTCTTTGATCTGTTGCTGGTGCTGGTTTTTCTTCGCAGCAGCGGCTTGCTTCTTCTTCTCGAAGAGGTGCTTGCCGTAGTCCATGATGCGGCAGACAGGAGGCACCGCATCAGCAGAAATTTCCACCAGGTCCAGCTTGGCCTCGTCGGCTAGACGGAGGGCCTCGTCGAGGGAGACCACGCCAATCTGTTGACCGTCGGCACCAATCAGACGCACCTCACGGGCGGTGATGTTTTCGTTGATCGGTGGTTTCGGGAGAGCCCGCTTATCCTGTCTCATTTCACGCTTAATAATGATTACTCCGAGTCTTGGCGACCACGCCGGGAAACCGCCTGAGCGAGAAGCTCCGCGAACTGGGCGACCGGCATCGAGCCGAGGTCTGCCCCTTCGCGCGTACGTACGGCGACGGCCTGCGATTCAACTTCCCTATCACCAATAACCAGCAGATAGGGAACCTTGAGCAAAGTATGCTCGCGGATTTTAAAGCCAATTTTCTCGTTTCTCAAGTCAGACTTGGCACGGAATCCGCTTTGCTCGAGCTGACGCACCACTTCTTCGGCCCATTCGCCCTGCTTGTCAGTAATATTCATCACCACCGCCTGGGTCGGTGCGAGCCAGGCCGGGAACAGACCGGCGTAGTGCTCGATCAGCATACCGATGAAGCGTTCGAACGAGCCGAGGATCGCGCGGTGCAGCATGACCGGACGGGTACGGCTGTTATCTTCGGCGATATAGCTGGCATCCAGGCGCTCCGGCAGGTTCGGATCGTACTGAAGGGTGCCGCACTGCCAGTTACGGCCAAGGCAGTCCTTCAGGGTGAACTCGATCTTCGGACCGTAGAAGGCACCTTCGCCCGGCTGGTATTCCCACTCCAGGCCGGATTCGTTCAGAGCGTCGGCCAGAGCACTTTCGGCCCGATCCCACAGCTCTTCGGAACCGACGCGCTTGGCCGGACGGGTGGACAGCTTCATGGAGACATCGCTGAAACCGAAGTCCGAATAGACCTGCAGGGTCAGTTTGATGAAGTCGGCCGCTTCCTTCTTTACCTGCTCTTCGGTGCAGAAGATGTGCGCATCGTCCTGGGTAAAGCCACGTACACGCATGATGCCGTGCAGCGCGCCGGACGGTTCGTTGCGGTGACACGCGCCAAACTCGGCGAGACGCAGCGGCAGGTCGCGGTAAGACTTCAGGCCCTGGTTGAAGATCTGCACGTGGCATGGGCAGTTCATCGGCTTGACCGCGAAGTCGCGGCTTTCCGACGAAGTGGTGAACATGTTCTCGGCGTAGTTGGTCCAGTGGCCGGAGCGCTCCCACAGGATACGGTCGACGACCTGCGGGGTACGAACCTCCACGTAACCGTGGTCGCGCTGCACCTTGCGCATGTACTGCTCGAGCACCTGATAGACGGTCCAGCCGTTCGGGTGCCAGAAGACCATGCCCGGCGCTTCTTCCTGGAGGTGGAAGAGGTCGAGCTGCTTGCCGATACGGCGGTGATCGCGCTTTTCGGCTTCTTCGATGCGCTGGATGTAGGCAGCCAGCTGCTTCTTGTCCGCCCAGGCGGTGCCATAGACGCGCTGCAGCTGCTCGTTTTTCGAGTCGCCACGCCAGTAGGCGCCGGAAATCTTGGTCAGCTTGAAGGCTTTCAGGAACCGGGTGTTGGGCACGTGCGGGCCACGGCACATGTCCACGTACTCCTCGTGGAAGTACAGGCCCATGGCTTTCTCGTCCGGCATGTCGTCGATGAGGCGCAGCTTGTACTCCTCACCACGAGCCTTGAAGGTCTCGATGACTTCGGCACGCGGCGTCATCTTCTTGATGACGTCGTAGTCCTTCTCGATCAGCTCGGCCATGCGCTTTTCGATGGCGGCCATGTCTTCCGGCGTGAAGGGACGCTCGAAGGCGATGTCGTAATAGAAGCCTTCGTCGATCACCGGGCCGATGACCATCTTGGCGGTCGGATACAGCTGCTTGACCGCGTGGCCCACCAGGTGAGCGCAGGAGTGGCGGATGATTTCCAGCCCGTCCTCGTCCTTCGGGGTAATGATCTGCAGAGTCGCGTCGCTGTCGATGATGTCGCAGGCATCGACCAGACGGCCGTTGACCTTGCCGGCCAGGGTGGCTTTCGCCAGCCCCGCACCAATGGATTGCGCCACCTCGGTCACGCTGACCGGATGATCGAAGGAACGCTGACTACCGTCGGGAAGAGTAATGATGGGCATGGCGCCTCCTCTCCTAGTGGTGACCCCTACGAAAGGCCACATGGGTTGGGATGTGCCAGTAAGCGTCGCCCGCCGGGCAGGCCTGCCTCACAGTGGCAGGCGCCTTGTCGGCACCCTGCGCTTTCGCGCGCGGACGTAGATCACTGGAAGAAATCGAAAACCTGATCGCAAACAATAGCGGACAGGGCGCTGGATGTTACTGCAAGTTGCGCAAGCTGACGAGCGCAGAGCCTGACTTCGCTCAGTACTGATCGACAAATTCCAGCACAGCGCGATTGAAGGACGCCGGACGGATCACATTCATGCCATGGGAGGCGCCGGGAATCGTCACCATGCGCGCATCCGCAAGACTGAGTTGCAGCGCCTGGAGGATTCGCGGAAACGGCTCCGGACTTCTGGCTCCGCCGATCAGCAATACTGGCAACTGCAACTGCGATATCGATTCCCGATTAATAGGCGCAGGATGATCGGCAACCTGCCCAACCAAGGTCATGGCATTGGCCGTCGCCATTTCACGAAACTGTGCAGATGACCTCGACCAGACTCCCGCCCCACTGACAGTATCGACAAAGAGCTGCAACCCTCCTTCAACATCTCCCTCGCGAATCATTCCAAGCGCCTGCTGGCGAAACTGATTGCGTTCGACAGGAGATACCGGCGCTTCAATATTTGCTCCAGTGAAGACATTGTCCGCAAAGTCTCCACCTGGATCAGCCAGCGCCAAAGAGAGCAATTTATGCGGAGCCATCAGTGCCACTCGCAAACAGATGTTGCCGCCCCGCGAATGCCCCAGCAGATGGACCGGCGCAGGTAACTGGTCGATCAAGGCGAGAAGATCATCAACATGCTGTTCCGTCGAAAAGCCAATCCCCTGGCCGCCCCATTGCTCCGGGAAATAATGGCGCAAGCTGGGCACGATCACACGGTAACGGGCAGACAAGGCTTCGACCTGTGCCTGCCAATAGCGGTAGTCGCAAAGCGACCCGTGTACCAGCAGCAGGGGCACGCCCTGCCCGGCAACCTGGCACGTCAGTTCATAGTCATTGACCCGGTATTTCACAATCTCGAAATTCATCCAGCACTCACAGGCAACGCACCACAATAAATCACACAGGATTTGCAGGGATTACTCAGCCCGAACGAAACCCAACCACACCCTTTAGCCCGCGCATTATCCCCGGCGGTTGCAGAAGCTGAGTGCAACACGGTTACTGGATTGAAGCAGGTGCATCATGCTGCAACGCCACTACCTCTGTCATGACCTCAATC
>NZ_MACM02000073.1:0-25441 GCF_001675465.2 Pseudomonas sp. AU12215 | reverse complement strand
GATCTGGATCGTGACGCGCTCTGTGGCGCTGAGTTCGTGATAGGACATGGGGCAACACCTTACCGAAATGGTCGGGTGTTGCACTCAGTTTTTGCGGCCGCCATGTTCTACTATTCACCACCATTCTGAGCCATCCACTCAAGAGCTTCGGCTCTTTCCCGGGTCATTGATAGCTCGCACCCAGAGCCATTTAGAATATCCATCGTCCCTCCAGTTAGAGAGTAGTAGATCCCGCAGTCGGCGTCTCGGAACTTTATCCAGATTCGCTGGGAACTCAATAGCTTCTGCTTGTTCTCAGTTGATATTACACTCATGGCGGTTTTGTAAGCTTTGTTAAGTCGCGCATCTTGCCTAGATAGCTCTTCATTGGAGCAATTCGCCAGTCCAGATGTCTCGCCTTCGGCTTTGGTTATGCATAATTCATATGAGGCTGTGTAGCCTTCACTTGCGCTAACACTTAGAGCAATCAAGACGGAGGATATGGCGAGGGATAGACGTCTCATGGTTGTAGCTCCATTGATCTGATTTTATCTATTTTACTTGAAGTGCAGGTCGAGTTGCCTGGTATAGCTCGCCTGTATCTCTGGGTATGCAGCTAGGCTTGGACGGCAAGAATGCTGGTTTTTACTTTGTATAACGCTTGCTCCGTTGTGCTGCCGATTATTCTCTCTATCCCAGGATGGTGTATGGCGCCCATTACAACTACATCTATTCCGTGCTTTGATGTAAAGTCAGCTATCACTTGTTTTGCAGAGCCAATTATAAGATGTTGATATTGGCTAGGGACTCCGTATTTTTCTGCGATTCTCTTCATTCTTGCTGTGGATATTCCGTTTTTTTTATCTTGTAGCACGGGCGTCCATGGCACTGGGCTGGCCGCATAAACTAAGAAGTCCGTGCTTAAGTTGTGCGCATGAAGAATGTGAAGTTCAGCATTGCTTTGAAGGGCGAGTTGTTTTGCTGATGTCATGATGCGATTATTTAATTCATCACTTTCGGACGTGCTCTTTGATAAGTCGAGTGCGGCAGCTACTTTCTGCGGAAGAGGGTGGTCGGTCGAGCTAACTAAATGTGTTGCTACTTTACAGTGGCGCAGAATCTTCCAGTCTAGTGGTGTTATAAAGGCACGATGCAAGCTTTTCTCGAGTAGAGTGTCTTTTATTATAAGATCGACATTTTTATTTATCACAATTTCAAGAAGTTCTTTCACTGCATCTTCAGTCCACGCAGCCTGAACCGATGTCTTGATGCCCCAGGCTTGCATGCTGTCGGCTTTGCTGGTCAGCCACTTCTCTTGCCGCTTTCTCGTCTCTTCTCTAGCGCGTATTTGTAGAGTGCTGTCAATTCCCCCCATTCCGATTGGTAAGTCATCCAGAATGGCTAGATGTAGATGGCCGCCGCAAGCGGCGGCAAGTGCTCTAGCCCGCTCCATGGCGGCTGACTCTCGCAGAAAAGGGTCGCAAAGTAGAAGTATGTGCGAATAGTACTCCATGAATACTCCTTAACTAGCCAGTTTGTATGGACTGAATTAGCTTTGCGCAAAATTGTTTTCGTAGCCTTGATATGGATCACGTGCGACCGTCGAAAAGTGTGCATGCCTCCCTTTACTTTCGATAGAATTTATTGGTATTTTTTTAGGCAATTTTTCCGAGTATTTCTCGGATTTTTGATGATTTAATTTTTAGCGTCAGGTGGCCATTGGGTGCGATATTTTTTGGTGCGCCACCTGCTGCTTGGTCGTCGATAATTAACCACTAACTTTAGAGCTCTGAGACGATGTCGATAGAAATCACAGGTCCCGAACGATATGAGTTTCAGTACTGCGTCACGCTGGAGCTAGTGCTTCTGTTCTGGGCGAATGGGGTTCGGGCAGTCGTTGATAGTGGTGGTGAGGACTCGACGCTAGATATTGTGATCGATGGTAGTAATTTTGAAATAGAACTGCAGGTGAAGGGGGCAGAGAGCCATGCCAAGGCTATCGATAGTGAGGTCTTGCGCGAATATCTCGCTCATTTCCCAAGCAGGAAGGCAAAAAATAGTTTGCTTGAAAGATTGTTGGATAACTCGGAAAAGCTAGTGCTATTTGTCTGCACTCAGCGTGCAATGGACTTTGCTTCACCACTGGTGGTCAGACACGATTGGCAAGGTAAGGTCCATCGTGTTCCCCCTTTGCCTGGAGCTGCGGCAGAGTTATTTATAGAACAGTTAATTGCTTCAAAGCCTGTCAAAGATACCAAGCTCGAGAAAGAGAGAGAAAAGGCGCTCTTCGATCTTGGGGGCAAGACCACTGCAACCAAGCTAAATACCGCGTTCCAGCGCCTCTTCGTACAGGACAATGTGACTAAGGGCAGTGTCATAGCTCGCCTTTACGAGCGATTACGAGCTCTCGGGATTCCCAATGATAGGGTGAAGCTCGCAACTCTCCAGATGCTGCAAAAAGTGCGAGATAGTAAAGGTTTAGGGCTCGACGTGGTTCCTGCGCTCCGCGAGATTCTAGATTCGGAGATAACACCCTCTGTCCGGCCACTTGATTACGTTCCGCGCGGTGGTGAGGCGACGTGGACCCACGAGCTCTCTACCCAGCGTGCGCTCCTACTATCAGGCCCACCTCGGTGTGGAAAAACAGATGCAGCGAATTGGATAGCCAGCGAAATGCAGAGCTTCGGCTTTGACGTCGTTTCCACTGGCTTGGTTGAAGAGGCTGAGCGAGTCCTTTTAGACAACAGCCGCAGGGAGATTCTGGTCGTTTTAGATGACCCTCTAGGTTCCGACTTCGATAAAGGTTCGAGGGCTGCACAGGCATTGCAAAGGCTGCAGAGCTTGGTTCGACGCATTCAACCCAGCAGGCGATTGATTGTATCCCAGTCGCAGGAGGCGCTGCTTTCTGTAAGCGATTGTAACTCTTTGGACGAGGTGCAAACAGGGACTCTTCAGTGGCATGACTTGGGTATATGCCCTCCAAGCTTCCTCATTAAAGTGTGGGGCGTACAACCGAAGCGCAATCAAGTCACCGAGTCAGTGAGGGGGGCGGTGGAAGCGGCCCTAGCTAGCGGGGAAATCGATGTTCCAGCTGGTGTACTAGCGCATCTGGCGGCCTATCACCAACAACTGGAAGGGCCCGATGTGATTCGTAAGGCCCAAAACTTGGCTAGCGAATCTGCCGCTGATTTCGCATCGAGGCTGGACGCTGGCGGTATGCAGCAAGTTATGCGCGCATTGGCAATTGGATCGACGGCGGCTGAAACCTCTGCAGATCGTGAACTGGCATTTATATTGGGCGAGGGCGCAGAGCTTGAGATGCCTGCTGATCACGAGTACTGGTCTTTGTCTCCTGACGAAAAGCCAATGGTGCCCGAGTTAGCGCCAGCCTATGAAGAGGAGCCGAGATTGCCTGAGGGTGCAAAGCGGCATCTAATCAGTTTGGAAAAATACAGAGTAGTCCGCCGGAAGAAGTCGGAGCATTTCGAATTTTCTCATCCCTACTACCGTTCGGTTGCCCGTCATTTAGTAAAGCGCGCAGCCTCTCTAGAGAAAGACGAACTACTGGCGGCCATACGGCGCGGACTTTTTTCCCCTCAGCAAGCACCTCAGGGGCGACAGCCAGGAATCTTTGGTGGTTGCATCATGATCTGGCGTCGCGCCTTGATGTTGGTGAACCGTTGGTACTCTTAGCAGAGAAAGGACTTCGTTGGCATTTCCCCACAACTCGAGACCTTTGCTATCAATTCTTGCTCGAGGTCGTCAAAGCGGATCCGGAGCGCTACGAAGATAAGCTCCAGTTCTGGGTAAACTCGATGAGCCGTATCAAGCTCGACGATGTCATTTGGGACCGTGGAGAGCCTTATTTCCCTGTCGAGAATCAGCCTTTGGTAGGAAAGTTCCTGCTCCCGCGTGGCACGAGTAGCGCAAACGGTAGAGAGTCTACGCTCGGGGGCTGTGCTACCTAGCCCTGGAATGGCTGTGGAGGTCTTGCGGTACTTTAAGTCTCAACCAAGAGAAATGATCGCTGAGGTGCTGCTTCGGCTTTTAAGCTACTCAGAGGGGTTGATACGAGCAGAGGCTGCTCTTACATGGCTGATGGTAGAGCGGGAGAATGACGATGAAATTCTTGAGCGGCTTCAGCGCGATACGCATCCTTCCGTGGTCAGCCGCATTCTGGATGCGGCCACGTCGACCTGGTGTGAGCTCAGCCCTGGCCAAAAGGAAAAACTAGCAACTCTGCTGCGTTCGTCCCACACTGAGCCTGAAACCGCAGCAATTGCGGTCTTAAGACTCCTGAGTTACTTCCGCGAAGCTGATTTTGAGGACTCAAGCACGACGGCATTGAAGCCTTGGGAGCTGGTGGGTGAGGTTCTTGCGCCAGCACTCGGACGCTATCCAAAGTAAGCGTCTGCCCAACACACCTCCCCGGTTCTTCCAGCTAGCGGCATGGTGTCCACCTGTTTTTGGTGGACACCATTTCAAGCCCCTTGTGGAGGATCTCCTGTGCCAGGCCAACGCCGCTCCTATCCCAAATCCTTCAAGGCCCAGGTCGTCGATGAGTGTACCCAGCCCGGCGCCTCGGTTGCCGGTGTAGCCTTGAGCCACGGCCTCAACGCCAATCTCGTGCACAAGTGGATTCGCCGCCAGCAGGCACAGCTGCCCGCTGTACCCTCAAGTTTTATTCCGATTCCTCTCGTCCCGAACCTGCCGGCTACCCCGAGTGCGGCCGACATGGCCATCCAGATCGCCATTCCCCATCGGGCCGGCAAGCTGTCAGTGCAGTGGCCGGGCAACGACCCTGAAGGCTGCGCCCGCTTCCTGCGCGAGTTGCTGAAGTGATCCGCATCGAGCGCATCTGGCTCGCCACCGAGCCGCTGGACATGCGCGCCGGCACTGAAACTGCGTTGGCCCGGGTGGTTCAGGTGTTCGGTGCGGCGCAGCCGCACTGTGCCTACCTGTTCACCAACAAGCGCGCCAACCGCATGAAGGTGCTGGTGCACGATGGCTTCGGCATCTGGCTGGCCGCTCGGAGGCTGAATAAGGGTCGCTTCGTCTGGTCGGGCAATTGGCAGGGACAGCAGTTGGAACTCAGCCCCGAGCAGTTGCAGGCCCTGGTGGTCGGCCTGCCTTGGCAGCGTCTTGGGCCTGATTCCGAGATCAGGCTCCTGTAACTGGGGTGCAATTAGGCCAATGGCCTATCGTCGAGGGGGCCAGAAACTCGCATACTCGGCGCCATGAATTCTGCCGCTTTCGATCATCTGACGCCTGAGCAACTGCGCCAACTGGCCGCGCAGTTGAGTCAGCGCATCGATCATCTGGAAACGCTCAACCAGCGGTTGAACCACGAACTCGCCGTGCTGCGGCGCCACCGCTTCGCCCGCCGTAGCGAGCAGCTCAATGCCGACCAGCTCAACTTGTTGGATGAGATGATCGAGGCTGACATCGCCGCCATCGAGGCAGAGCTTGAAGCGGCGCGCCCGGCCGCTGCCAAGCGTGAGCTACGGCAGCAGCCCAAGCGGGCGCCTCTGCCAGCCGAACTGCCGCGCACGCTGATACTCCATGAGCCGGACAGCACCCAGTGTGCCTGCGGCTGCCAACTCAAGCGCATCGGCGAAGACGTCAGCGAGAAGCTCGACTACACCCCGGGCACCTTCACCGTCGAGCGGCATATCCGTGGCAAGTGGGTCTGCGCCAAGTGTGAAACATTGATCCAGGCCCCGGTGCCTGCGCAGGTGATCGACAAGGGCATCCCGACTGCCGGGCTACTGGCTCAGGTCATGGTGGCCAAGTTCGCCGATCACCTGCCGCTGTATCGCCAGGAAAAGATCTTCGCCCGCGCCGGGCTGGCCATCGCGCGCTCCACGCTGGCGCAATGGGTCGGCGCTTGCGGTGCCCAACTGCGACCCCTGGTCGATGCCCTGCGCGACTGCCTGCTCCAGCAGGACATTATCCTCGCCGACGAAACCCCAGTGCAGATGCTCGCCCCGGGCACGAAGAAAACCCAGCGGGCTTACGTCTGGGCCTATGCACCCAGTCCCTTCGCCGATCTCAAGGCAGTGGTCTACGACTTCAGGCCGAGCCGGGCCGGTGAGCACGCGCGCAGCTTCCTGGGCGATTGGCAAGGCAAACTGGTCTGCGACGACTTCGCCGGCTACAAGGCCAGCTTCGAGCAAGGCGTGACCGAGATCGGCTGCATGGCCCATGCACGGCGCAAGTTCTTCGACCTGCATGCCGCCAACCAGAGCCAACTGGCCGAGCAGGCCCTCCAGTACATCGGACAGTTGTACGAGGTGGAGCGTGAAGGGCGAGAGCTGCTCGCCGAAGAGCGACGGCAACTGCGCCAGGACAAGGCCAGGCCGATCATCGAGGGCCTGCATAGCTGGATGCTTGGGCAGCGGCAGAAGGTGCCGGAAGGCAGCGCGATCGCCAAGGCACTCGACTACAGCCTCAAGCGCTGGGCAGCGTTGGTGCGCTACCTGGATGACGGCAACCTGCCCATCGACAACAACTTGGATCGAGAACCAGATCCGCCCCTGGGCCCTGGGGCGCTCCAACTGGCTGTTTGCCGGCTCGCTGCGCAGTGGCCAGCGTGGCGCAGCTTTGATGACGCTGATCCAGTCAGCCCGCCTGAACGGGCGCGATCCGTACGCCTACCTGAAGGACGTGCTCATGCGCCTGCCGACGCAGAAGGCCAGTGCCCTGACCGAGCTGCTGCCGCATAACTGGGTACCCGCCGGCAAGGTGTGATGCCCGTTCGCTTACGCCGCTTCGGCGTGACAGGTCAAGTCGGATGTAAACAGTGGTCAACACGGATGCAATTGGCTGGTCAGCGGCAATGCAATTGGGTGGTCAAGTTAGATGCAGTTTCGCACCTGACAGCCAGCGTCTCCATGCCATCGGACCTATCTGTTCACACCGATGGCACGGGCCTCCCTTTTAGTCGTTTACGGCCAGTAATTCTTCCAGTTGATCAACGACCGCTTTGGCGTCGTCGTCGCTTCCGAGTTGGGCCACCCCGACGCCGTGCGCGAGCCAGAACTCCTTGCTTTGCAGCTTTTCTACGGCTCCTCCGCGTGGGATTAGCAGAAGAGCGCAAGCGGGTTGGTAATCGAACCAGCGCAAGCTGTCATGGTAGATATGGGCAGAAGCCATGCCGTCGAGAACCCCTTCGCGGCTGGTCCTGTACTTTGCATCGAGCATCACGAGCTTGCGTCGGTTCCCTGACTCCAGCGTAATCGCGATGTCAGGGAAGCGCCGTTTTGAGAGGCTGGAGAAGCCGGCATAGTTCTTTTTGTCGATCGCTGGGCATCGGACCTGAAGCCAGACTTCCAACGTGAAATCCGAACCCTTTCCGCTCCAGCAAATACAGTCGTCACTCTGTGTCGGATAGTGGCCATCCCACTTTAGAGTGGGATAGCGTGAACGCAGCTGCTCGACGATTTTGATATAGCACCAGCGCTCGTAGATCTCCCAGGATGGGCTGATCCACAGGCTCTCTTCGCCTGTCGTTCCCAAGACCCCGGGCCTTAGGCTATGCCAGCCGAAACGGTAAGCCCGCGCATAGATAGGGTGGGCGGAGATCGCATTGAGCCCGGCGGCAGTGATTCGCTGAGTACTCAGGTGGCAGAAGGGCTCCATTCGCTGCTGGCGCCGCAGTGCTCGGTACAGGCCATCGAGGAAGGTGATACGCCTCTTTAAGCGTGGTGCTAGCTCCGATCGGGTATCGGAGCGGCGCTCCGTTTCGGCAATACGTTCAAAGGCTCGAATCGTCTGGCGACAGCGAGACATTACCTTGAGAAGTATCGCTCCAAGCAACTGATTTGCAGGATTGTCTTGATGCTCAAAAACCGCAGCGACTTCGAAGCTGGCTTGCGACGAGGGCAGTGTCACGCCCTCTGCCCCCAGAACTATCGTACGGCTCTTAAGAGCTGCTCGGACCGTTGATGGCTCCAAGCGCCTAACCTGGTGCGCGCCTACCGCAATGCGTTCTCGGCGAAGCCTGGTAAGGGGGCGCTCGGTCACCTGTCGGAGTGCGGCAACTAGCGACTCTCCATAGCGCCGAAGCCGCGCGTACTGTAGGTGAGGGTTTGAATCCTCGCCGTCCGTGCCTATGGAGATCTGCGCGCTCTCTGTGCCGAACAGCAGTTTCGCGTCGAAGGCAACGATGTCTTCCAGCATCTTTGTAAAGATGTCTTTGCCAAGCTTATCGCTGCTGGGGGCGACATCCAGACGGTACCGGGCGACGATGCCGCCGCTCAGATTCGTTAACTCAGCCGAGACCTCACCCGCAAAGAATCCTGGCTCCCAAAGCCAAACGACTTCACCTTCATGCAGCTGCTCGGGCAGCAGCGCATCGTCGACGTAAAGCCGATGCTCTGGCAGCGCTCGGAATCGGTATAAGCCCAACTCATCAAACCCTGATGAGGGCTCGCCGGGGGTAACCGGTATAGCTACGTTTTTTTCGTTGTAGCAGTGAAGGCTCGTCATACTTAGCGCCAGAAGCGGGCTGAACCTAGGTGATGAAGGTCGTCGAGCATCTCTGTCACTTTGGCTTTGGATGCTTCCAACTTGACGTTCGTCAGCACCTCAAGGACGTCTTTGAATACCTTCTGCAAACGTGGACTGTCTTCGCCGCGAAGCTTTGGAAGGACCTTCGCGTAAACAGCATGATCCAAAGCTTGGTTGAAGGAGATAACTTGTCCGTTGGCTGCCTCCTGGAGGTAGCCGATGACGTCGTGAAGAGTCCGCCAGCCGAAATGCAGGCGCATGGGCCTGAGTGCCTGGACGAGCTCTGTCAGTAGCGAGCGCACTATGGTGATCTGTTCTGTTGGTAGCGACGTTGTCGCCCAGCCTGGGAATGCTTCGACATCGATATCCCAGAATTCGATTACCGCCGCTCTGTCGAGCACTTTGTCACTCAAGCCATGAGTGGTCTCGTCCATGTTGACGGTGCCAATGATCAGCAAGTTGGCGGGGTAGGGAATGGATGTCGGTACGTCACTGATGCCGTCCCCCAGTGCATGGAGCTCAATGTGATCGCCGGTCTCCATCGCTGACAGTAGAGGAGCCAGATATTGCTCCGGATGCGACAGATTCATTTCGTCCAGAATCAGCGTGTAAGGGCTAGCGGGGTCAGCGCTGGCGCGTAGCAGGAAGTCCAGGCAGGCCGTACGCACATAAGTGTCGGCTTCCAATGGGTTCACATAGCCGAGTAGGGCCGAGGGATCGTGCCAGCCGGGCTGCACTGGCACGATGAGCAGTCCCTCATGAGGGTCTTGGGTTTGCTGCCAGAGGCTCAGCGCGTATCCCCGAGCCAGTTGTGTTTTACCCGCGCCACTGAGCCCGGTGAGTACAGCCAAATGGCGACGGAAATGGCTCCAAAGTCCTGCATCAAGCTGGGCGATGAGCTGCTGGGGAAATTGAATCTCTGGAGCAAAGCCCTTGATGATTTCCATCAGGGCCGGCCGGCTAGCTTTGACTGACGAAGCCGCACGGGGAGCCTCGAGATCACTGGGGCCTGCGGCAATTGGTATTGCTTTCAGGGCACCCGGTGTCCAGTGAATGCGTGCGACCCACTCTTCGCCCCTGTCAGTCAGGCGAAGGAGCTTTGCTCCATCTAGTTCAACCAGGGCCAGGGAGCGAAGCCAACTTACGAGGGCGCTCGGCGCGAAATTGCTGGTCCAGCCGGGATTGACTTGGCGTAGCAGGTCATTCGCTTGCTGGGTGGATAGAGGTGTGTGTTTGAGCGTGAGCAGCAGATTGTCGAAGCCAAGGATGCGAGTAATCATCCAGTCGATTACTTCATCTGGGTCGCCTGACTCCAGGAGGGCCTCGCCGCGGGGAGTAAGTTGTAGATCGGTTCCCTGTGCGCGCAGTACGCCCCACTCTGCGATCAGTGCATTGAGTTGGGTACTCAGCGAGGACTTCTTGAATGCGGGATTGAGCGATTGAAGGTGCTGCATGAAGTCTTCACGGGTGCATCCTTCTCGCGCAAATTCAATCATTGCCAGAATGGTGGCAATCCCTCCGCCAATCGAAAGCAGCCCACGGCGCCGACGTTCTGCAGGTAGAGGGTTGAGCAGCTCCTTGCCCGTTTCCGGGTCGGCCAGCTCTGTAGATTCTTGTTCCGGCCGTTGGACGTATGTCACGTACAGCAGCCAGGGCAGGGTCATGCGCTCCACGCCGGCGGTAGTGAAAATGTCGGCGGCGGGACCAAGCACGTCATCAAGACGGTCCAGCACCTTGCGATGAAGGAGCTGGCGTGACTCACCTCTTTGGGCGGCCCCCATTGCGCTCGCGAGCTCTCGAAGTTTTCGGGAGTGACCGATGGTGGTGAAAAATCCCGGGCAAAGCACTGCGAATACGCGGTACATCTTGAGCTTAGGAAAACGCTTCACCAGCGGTGTGATAGCGGTGATCAGAGCGTTCCAGGTTTCGGTGACAAGCAGCTCTTGTTGAGCTCTTTCAAGGCCCGGGAATCGGTTTTTAAGCCGCCACAGCTGCTCAATCACGCTGGTGTCTTGGGCGACCTTGGAGATATCGACCTGCCCCATCCCGGTAGACGTGACCTGCTCGCTATCCCACAGATTGCGTTGGAACCGCTCGCTGAAAAAGGTTGGCTCGTCGACGTCGCGAACTTCCTGCAGCAGTGTGAGCAGGCCTGCTACCCAATCTCGATTCCCTTTTTGCGTTAGGGTTTGCTGCAGGATTGTGTCGCATGCTTGTTTCAGTTGAGCGTCGTCTTTTAGATTCAGGACCATTGAGGAGCCATCTCCTTTGCTCAAAACGGCGGAGTCGTTACAGGTAATGGGTGGGGCTAGCCGACTGGGGGATCAGGCGAATTCCTGGAGCTTTTCGTGCTCCTCTAACACCTCGTCAGTCACGTGACGAGCTCGATTTCCGCGCCCGCTAGGTTGCATAACCACGCGAATGGACTCTTCCATTGTCATCGTGTTGTCATCGGTGTCTTCACCTATTACATAAGTACGCGAGAACGGGGCGAGGGCCTGGGCGAGTAGTTCGATCATGGTCGCGCGGTCTGAAAGCTCTTCTTCATCGAGCTCTAGCATTGAGGCCATGATCGAGCAGTCGATCATCGTGGCAGGGAGCCAATCGCAGCTGGACGAGTAGCCGACACACCACTTGACGTTCGTGCCCTGCATAAAGACCTCGATGGTATCGGTGTCCGTGCCGGCGAAGCAGGATCCCAGCATGATGCCGGTGATGTTCGTATTCTTGGAGTGATCTCCGATTGCGAACAGAATGTCCTCCAGCTTGACGCCGCCCACCTTGCCTTTGTTGCCATGCGCTGCGATGTAGATAACTGCGTTGTTGAAGCGAGCGCTGCAAAGAATTTCGAGAGCCCGGTCGAAGCTACGCTTGTCATAGAAGTTGGCGTGAAATACCTCGGTGTCGCCTGCTAGCTTGGCAATGCCTTCGACAAAGGGCAGTACGCTCGTGCGGTTGCAGTCACCGTCATCCAGCTCCCAAGGGTTTTCAAGAATCAGGATGGCTCGGTTGGAGTAGTGGTGTCTTGGCATCGTCTGGCTTCCTTGTCAGGGGCCTGAGGCATCAGGGAAATGTTCGATATGGGGAGGAGGTCAGGAAGAGGACCTGCCCTTTTCCTGACGGTGGCAGGGCGTGTTTGGGGCTCAGCCGAAGAGTGCTGCCTTGGTAAGGTCTGGGTCGGGATCGTTATCGTCGGCTAGGGAAACCAATTTCGTGAGGGTGCGAGCTAGCGCCTCGTACTTACCCCATAAGACGAGCATGTGTTCGAAAACCTGGCAGATGGCATCTTTCGCGTAGAGAGGAAGCCCTTCTACATCCACGTAGTCATAGATTTCGTGAAGATGCTGCCGCTCAAAATGCTCGTCAATATTCGACTGTTGCTCGAGGAGTAGGTTGTAGCCGTCGTAGCACTCGTCTCGTAGCTGATCCGCATACTCACGGAAGTCTTGGTCGTCTACACCGAAGTGCTCTCGCAAGTGCTCTGGGATCTCTTGCAGGCTACGAAAGCGCTTGCGTTGCCCATCGCGGCGGATTTGTGAGGTGAGCCAGTCTTGTTCGTCGAAGGTGTTACCTTCTGGGAGAAAGCCGCACAGAGTGTTGGCGCTTTCCGCCTCGTCTACGCACTCTGAAACCGCATCGATGATTTCGCCTATGAATGTGCCGGCGAAAAAGGGTTTGAGCTGGCTCTGAAGGTCGCAGAAGTCCCTGAGGTGCTTGTAGTAGCGAGCAGCAGTTTGGTTCGCGTGTTCTCGGTCCATGAAAAAAGCTCCCAGGGCTTTACAGGTGTTTGAGGGGAGTTGCGCATCCTTGGCTCAATACATTGGCACTGCGCCGCATTGAGCTCGATGCTACCCAAGTGGATGGCTCTGTGCCATCTCTCCTTGGGTCAAGCTCGACCAAAGATCAATGATGCCCGGAGTTCTTTAAGAACTGCTCTAGGCGTTCTTTGAGGATTTCCTTCCTGTTCGCGATGCGCACATCCAATGAAGGAGTCTGGCAGTTAGGGCAGCCAGTGAGCCACTCCGGGGGACGTACCCTGCTGTCCCCGCTAGGAAGATAAGTCTTCTTCCAAGAGCAGTAACAGCAGGTAAGGGTGAAGGGGTGTGGCGGTGAAAACATGTCTGCATCCGTGGCCGTCAATCGACAACAGATTGGCTGCTTTGGGCGACAAGTTGTGTCGCTCACTGAAGGTGCTTCACAGCCAAAGCCCGTAATTGAGCTAGGGCGTTTGTTTGCGAGGACAAGGAGAGTGCAGGCGCTCTACTGAGAGAGCGCCTGATAACCGCAAGTATCGGTGCGGGTGGGATGCGGATTGTCAGCGGTACAACCAGGGCTGCAGCTCATCAAGGTTCGCCGCGACTATCTGCTGCGCAGTCGCTTTGGTGTGCAGCTTTGTAGGATCGATCTGATAGCGCTGGAGCACGTATTGAACCAGTGCGCCGCGGGCTTCAATCACCAGCTGGCCATCCTGCATGCCGTAGTCGGCCTCGATGATGCTTCGCTGCTCAGGCTTAAGTCGCGAATCGGGTTCGACGATGACCGGAACGAGCGTGTTCCATCCAAGGTCGTCTTCTCGGGCGTGTTCAGACGGGTCATCCATTAGCTCTGGGATACCACGGAAGCGGCTCAACACAAAGTCACGATAATCGCGGTTCTTCTCGCAGTAGGCCCGGACGTGCCAGCGTATGCCGGTGTAGATGAGTGTATGAGGTGCTATCAGCCTGGTTTCACCACTCGGGGTGGTAAAGGACACGTACTCGCACTCTAAACGTAAACCTTCCCGGCAGGCTCTGAGCAACGGGCGTAGCACTTCGGGGCGAACTGTACGATCGGGAACGCTCAGGACTTCTGTGTGGGCATAAGCGAGCGCTAACCCCTCGACGTGCGGGGCACGCTCGTGGTTTTGATTCAGCAGGTGTAGGTAGGCGCTGGCACTGTCGTCAATGAACAAGGGCCTGAACTGCTTACTCGGTACGTACCCTTTCAGATGCTTGTCGTATGTCAGATTTTTGGACGCATGCTCATTGATGTAGGTATTGATGTCCTTTGACGCCTGCTGTCGGCTGATGCCAAAGCTCTGCATCAGATGACCTGTGGTTAGCCGTCCCTCCCACCAGACCACGGTCTCTATTAGCTTATAGCGAAGGGCCAGATCCCAGCGGACTGACTCGATCGACTGCTTACGTTTCATTGGCTCTCCATGTGCTCGAATTGTTTACCTGTACATGTAAACATTCTAGATATAGCTTGGAAAGCTACATATCGTGAAGGTGTTATAGGCCGCTGCGGGAGACTGGCCCTCGATATGGATTTTCTTACCTTGCTCTGGGCTGTTGTGGCCACGTTGCTTTTCCTGGGCTTGCTGGGCACCGGCTTGGTCATGTCTTTCTGGGTGCGCTGTGACCAATTGGCGGAACAGAAAGCCAGCCTCCAGCGACAACTGGAGATTGAGCGCGCAGATAGAGCTGACTTGGTGAGCAACCTGATGGAGCTACAGGCCGCCCTGCGAGCGGAGAAGTTTCATGTCGAGCAGCTGCAGCGCAAGATCCAACTGTTGCAGTTGCCCTTTGGCCACGGTTGCTAACGTGTCGGAGGCGAAAGGGGCGCTGATGAACGTTGACGCGACTAGCAGTCACTTGAATAGAGAGCCGCGAGCCTTGAATCAATCGTGGCTTGAGGGCAAATTGACACTATTAGGATGTTGGGAGGGAGTTATGCAGCAACTGACTGCGGCGCAGGGAGCATTCGAGTTGACGTTGCTCAACGCCGAGTGCGCCAGAGATAAATTTGATGATCTGGTCATCGAGGGATTGAGCCTCGGTATTCCGGCAGAGATCATGACTCGTCTTGAGGCGATCTGGTCTACCACAAGGCAAATTGCTGGAGAGGTAATCACTGTCGGCAGGATCGTTGTGAGGCAGATTCTGGCATTCATCAAGGCCCATCCTGGAATTGCCATCGGCGTGGCCATAGGGGCTGCTATCGGAGGCATAACCGCAGCGATTCCTTTCATTGGTCCTCTGCTCGCGCCAATTACAACCAGCGCTGCAGTGCTGATGGGGGCAGCTGTTGGGGCGACCGTTGATTCGGGAAGTCCCTCTTCAGATCCTTTGGTAGCGGCGATCCAGCTTGCCCGCAAATTCTTTGAGTTCATCCAATCGGTCTTTCTGGCAGTCAGAGACTATTACTCCGAGGTTTGAAGCTCGTCATGGATGACTACATCAGGAAGGTTCATCGGCTACGGAAAGCTGTTAGGGAGTGGGTGCAAGTTGAAAGCGCCACTTCGGATCAAGATGCAACGGCCGTATCCGAAGAGCTAGCGGCCATTGCCTCTGAGGATCCTAAGGTTCGAGCGGCCCTCGATAAGCTTAAAGGTCGAGACCGAGTTGGCGTGATGGGAGAGGGGGCCGCACTTCTCGGCGGCGCTGGCGCGGGAGCAGCATTGGCCGGAAGTGCTGCCGGCATGGCAGGCGCTACCACATTGCTCGGCTCTACAAGCCTAGCGAGCCTGCTAGGAGGTGTGTTCGTTACGACCACTCCGATTGGCTGGGTGGTCGGGTCTGCTGCAGTGGCGGGAGCCGCTGGCTACGGCATTGCAAAACTCATTCGGTCAGGCAGTAAGCAGGATCAGCTAAGGGGTGAGCTGTCTGGTCGTCTAGCTACTAGGCTGATTGAGTCACCTCGGGATATTGCTGATAGCGAGCTTGAGGTGCTGCTAGCCAGCGCTCTCAGAGTAGGGGCGATCGCGCCAGCTTCTGGTGAGAAGATGCGAGCTCTGATTCATGCCGGATCGCTAGCCCCTGATTTGGCATTGCAGCGTGTTAGGGACATTTTGAACTCCCACCACGAATGATCGAAGCTGCTAGTTGATTACCCCTCCAGAGCTCAACAAGGACGTATGCGAATGAACAAGCCGGCCACGGTTAAAGCGCTGGAAGATCTAGGGCGTATCAGGCTTTCCACCCACTTCTTTATGCGCGATTTCCTCTACTCGGAAATCAGTCAAATTGAGGGTATTCCAAACATCCCCGACTTTCCTGACCGTGCTATCGAAGCAGGTCGGGGGCTTTGTGAGCATCTGCTGGAGCCGTTGCAGAAAAAATTCGGCCGGATAGTCATTCGCTCGGCTTATCGATCGCCTTTGGTGAATGGCAAGGGGGCAGAGAATGGTAACCAATACAGCTGCGCCGCAAACGAGAAGAATTACGCCTCGCACATTTGGGATTATCCCGATACAGAGGGCTATCTAGGCGCCACGGCTTGCATTGTGGTGCCTGCCTTGCTGCCCTGGTACGAGCAAACAAGCGACTGGACTCCGCTGGCCTGGTGGATTCATGACAATCTGCCGTACGCCAGTCAATTTTGGTTTCCAAAGCTCGCTGCCTTCAATCTGCGCTGGAGCGCAAACCCGGCGACGCTCCCAAGCATCAATACCTATGTTCTCAATCCGCATACTGGGGACCGGACTGCGCTAGTCAAGGACGGTGTAGCTAGATGCAGCCTTGAAGAGCGCAAGCTCATCGTTGGTCCATGGTTGGCCAGCCTCAAATAAACGCGCTCTGGAAATTGACGGATATGTGGGGAAAGCATTAACAGACTGCGGCGGAGTGACTCCAAAACCATTCGAACCTGCCTGAATAGTTGACCTGTATGAACACCCAATATTGGTGTGTCTAGTAGGGCGACATATCCTGCTGCTGTACCCGCTGGATGCGGGTGAAGAAGCCCGCCGGTCAAGGATGACCAGCTCGACGGGCCTGAGATCGAATTCGGCAGAGGAGCTGGGCAATGGAGCTTACCGCACATGCCACGCAACGTTGCAGTCAGCGCGGAATCCGCATACAGCAGATTGATTGGTTAATTGCGTATGGACGCCACGTGTGGAATCGAGGCGCTCGTGTGTACTTCTTCGATAGGGCGCATTTCCGGCAGATGCTTTTCAGCCTGACGGCATCAGAACGTCAATTGGCGGAGAAAACGCGCAACAGCTATGTCGTGGTGAAGGGTGATCAGGTAATCACCGCGGGTCATCGTCAGCCGGTGTTTTGCGCCAACAAGCCAGGCAGTCATCATCATAGGCGTATTGACTGGCGGCATGGCGCATCTCGAGTGGCGTGAGTCTGTATGCCGGCGACAGCGGGCTGGGTGAAAAGTTCTATTTAGGAGCTCCGCCGGTCTTTACCCACGAAAAGCAGGTGGATATTGTGAGCAGATTCATATTTTGCTCGGCCCTTAGCTATGTCGCGCGGTGAGAAAGCGAGCAAGCAGGATGCGCTGAAGGTCGCTGTGGTGAAGAGTTAGACCATCACAGGGAGCTTTGAGAGATGTGGTCGGAGCTTTATGCCTCGTGACAAAAATGGATTGCAGTTGAGAGGGCGTCATGGCGTTTAAGGACAAGGCGGAGCTGCGTGCGTTTCTGGAGATGGAGGCAGGATCAATATCTCACTTGCCGTCTTCGTCTCGGCGTGGGGAGCCCTCCGCCAGCGCTGAGGAGTACGCTCGAGCACTCAAAGAAATCGAGCCCCGCATCTCTGACGGCCAACGTCGCATGCTAACGGGCCACGCTATAGCCCCAGAGCAGACTCTGACCATGACGCAGCTGGCCGCACTGATGGGGCAGGTCAATTTTCAATCTGCCAATAGTCAGTACGGTCGCCTCGGTGGAATGCTAGTTGCGTCTCTTGGTGTTCCAAAACCTAAGTGGCTGGTCTATGCCATTGCGAGCTTCGATGACAATCCGGAGTCCGGGAAAAGGCGTGCGCGTATGCATCCTGAGCTGTCCCAAGCGCTTCTGCAGTTGGGGTGGATAACGCAGCAGGATTTCGGTGGCGCGATTACCGGCCAACCAGGCAAAGGGCAGGGGCCGGTTTCCGGAGTTCACCAAGTCTCGCTCAGGGCTCAGGATGTTATTGCAGCACTGGAGGGTGCAGGTTTTAGTCGGCCCGAACAGTCCGGTCTCAAGGTGGTGCGTCTGTCGCATCCAGCTCTGACTATGCCTGTGTTCGTCAAGCAGAGCGCCAGTGAGACGCCGCTCGTGCTACACCCGAAATATGAAGAGCATCTCTCTAGCTGGCTGAGCATCCAGGGTGTGGAGAAAGGCCAAGCGCCTTACTACCACAATAGCAATCTTCGCGGATTCCCTAAACGGAGAAATACGGGAGCCACGGATATCAGCTACGGCATTGATTTAGGGTTTCTGGGCTTAGGTGCGCTCGATGAGTTCATCAGGCAGCTTCTAGACCAGACGGGAGCTGTGGATGGCGCGCCAACAACGCCGAAGCCTTTATTGCCACAGTGCTTCTCAGAGGAATTGCCTCTGACCGACACTGAGCGGGAGGCTTTGATCAAGGCGCGAATTGGCCAAAACGGTTATCGCGAGGCGCTTTTGGCGTATTGGGGTGGCTGCGCGGTTACCGACTGTTGCGTACCTGAGCTACTACGCGCTTCGCATATAAAGCCTTGGCGTGCTGCCAGCTCTAGTGAGCGGCTGGATCCGTTCAACGGCCTTCTGCTGACTCCGAACCTCGACCTGGCATTCGATCAAGGCCTCATCAGTTTCGATGAGGACGGGCTCATCCTGCTTAGCAGCGATTTGGATCCTGCCAGCATTAAGGCACTTCACCTCACGCCCCAACTTTGCTTGCGCCAGCTCGAGACGCGTCATCGCGGCTATCTAGCTTGGCATCGTGAGCATTTATTCAGAGCCTGATGATGTTGCTCTCCCCTTCCGGCAGCGCCGCTCTCAGTTATCCGCGTTGGTTTGGGGGGGAGAAGGCGCTACCTGTTTTTGAGTATGGCAACGGGATGGAGCTCTGGGTATTACCTTTTGACTTGGAAAACGACTACCTGATGGGCGCAAGCTCTGCCTGTATCCCTCCTTGCTGCGCAAGCCTAGGTCGGACGAGTGTCTGTGCATCAAAATGACGATACTGGCAAAAAGCACTGAGCACGGCTTTACCCGTGTTCAGACGATGGATACGGTGACGGACATTGCATCATGGCAGGCTGTGGTATCTCAGGGACGGCCGATCCTCAGCGTTTCCGCGATCACGAACGCTGCAGTTTCAGCCCTCGCTCCACATCTGTACCCAACTAAATCAGTGCTTCGCGCTCTTGAGGTGCGCAGTGCATAAGTTTTTTCCCGCAATCAGCCAACTGATTGTTGCGGTGTTAAGGAGTTAGAAATGACTGCAACTGCGGAAGACAGCAACTACCGCAATATCCCGGAACCAGGCCAGCTAGTCGAAGTTAGACGCCGGCAGTGGGTAGTGGCTGAGGTGGACGCTTCGAAGTTGGGTAGCGTGCAACAGCATGCTGTCACGCTGGCTTCCATCGATGAGGATGCTCTCGGCGAAGAACTCCAGGTGATTTGGGAAATCGAGCCGGGCGCACATGTCATCGAACGCGCTGGCTTGCCAGCCATCACCGGGCTGGACGACTCCGATACTCTGGAAGCCTTTCTCGATGCCGTGCGTTGGGGAGCCGCTACCAATGCCGATCGTGGTTTTCTCCAAGCACCGTTTCGCAGCGGTGTGAGCCTTCAGGACTTCCAGTTGGATCCGCTGGTCCGTGCGATCGACATGGCGCGCGTCAATCTGCTGATTGCGGATGACGTGGGTCTCGGTAAGACCATTGAGGCCGGCCTGGTTATCCAGGAGATGCTGCTGCGTCATCGCGTCCGTACTGTACTGATCGTTTGCCCCGCGTCGCTGCAAGAAAAGTGGCGTGTCGAGATGATGGAAAAGTTCGGTTTGGAATTCCGGATCGTCGACAGCACCTACATCAAGGAGATACGACGCGAGCGCGGAATACATGCCAATCCATGGACCTCGTTCCCGCGTCTGATCACGTCGATGGATTGGGCCAAGGCCGGCGATGGTTTGCGTGCATTCCGCGATATCCTGCCAGCGCATGTCAGCTATCCACGCAAGTTCGACATGCTGGTCGTCGACGAGGCACACAACGTCGCGCCGTCAGCGAGTGCTCAATATGCTATCGAAAGTCAGCGTACTCGTCTCATTCGCACCATCGCCCCGTATTTCCAGCACCATCTATTCCTGACTGCGACGCCGCATAACGGCTACACCGAATCCTTCACTTCGCTGTTGGAGCTGCTAGATGATCAGCGCTTCGCCCGCAACATCATGCCTGAACCGAAGCAGCTATCTCAGGTGATGATTCGCCGCCTCAAAAGCGAGATCATCGATAAGGACGGGAACCTGATCTACGCGCAGCGCAAACTCGAAGCATTGCCCATCGACTACACCGCCAAAGAAAGAGAGGCCCATCGCAAGCTGGGAGCATTCTGTGCCAGTAGGGAAGCAGCGGATGAGGAGTTGGGCGGCGTGACCGGCGCATCCTTCGTCAACCAGCTACTACGCAAGCGCTTGTTCTCGTCGCCGGCTGCCTTCGCGTCGACCCTGGAAAAGCATGTCGCGACCTTGGAAAGTGGCGGAGCTAGTAAGGGGCGGACGGATTTGTCCGAGCGAATTTTGCTCAAGGCTATCCAGCGTGCCGAAGAGGATTACGCCAACGACTCAGACGTCGAGGTCGCGCAGCAAGAGGCCGTCGAGGAAGCCACGCGCCACTCACGCCCGCTGAACGCAGCGGAGCGTATCTTGCTTGATGAGCTCAGACACTGGGCCCAGCAGGCGATGAATCAAGCCGACTCCAAGGCCAAAGCGTTGCTTGATTGGATCGATCGGCATCTGAAGACCGATGGATCCTGGAATGGTAAACGAGTGATTCTCTTCACCGAGTACCGCACCACGCTCGACTGGCTACATCAGATTCTGGCGACTCATGATTTGGGTGGCGATCGCCTGATGATCTTGCATGGCGGCATGGATCACGACGATCGAGAACAAGTGAAGGCGGCATTCCAGGCCGCTCCAGACATTTCCCCCGTGCGCATCCTGCTGGCCACCGACGCCGCTTCCGAAGGTATCGACCTGCAGAACCACTGTAACTACCTCATTCACCTGGAGATCCCGTACAACCCCAACGTCATGGAGCAGCGTAACGGTCGTATCGACCGCCATGGCCAGCGTGAGAAAGAAGTGGTGATTTGGCACCCGGTCGATGCTCGCCAAGACCAGGATGCTGTCGGTGGCCACCAGGACGATATCCTGCGTGCCTTGCGCAAGCTCGACTCCATGCGTGCCGATATGGGCAGCGTGAACCCAGTGATCGCACCGCAGATGTCTGGGCTCATCGAAGGAGCGCTGCGTGATCTGGATACCCGACTGGCGGACGCGAAGATCGCCCAGGCCCGCAGCTTCGTTCGGGCTGAAAAAGACCTCGCTAACCGAATAGCCAAGCTACATGAGAAGTTGGTCGAGACTCGAGAGGGCTTCCACCTCTCCCCCGAGCACATCCTGAAGGCGGTCGAAACCGGCTTGGCGTTGGCCGAGAAACCGGCTCTCAAACCGCTGACGCTGGCGGGAATCGCGCCAGGTAAAGTCTTCGAGCTGCCGCCCCTAGGGGGCGCCTGGGAGCGTTGTCGCGAAGGGCTGGAGCATCCATTCACCGGCAAGACCCGCCCGGTGACATTCGATCATGAAGTCGCCAATGGGCGAGATGACCTGGTGCTCATCCATCTCAATCATCGCTTGGTGCAGATGTGTCTGCGTTTGCTGCGTGCCGAGGTTTGGGCGCAGGAAGACAACAAGCGCTTGCACCGAGTGACGGTGCGAACGTTGCCTGACGAGCGTCTCGAGGCGCCGGCGGTCGTGGTCGTGTCGCGCTTGGTGATCACTGGCGGCAATCACCATCGTCTACACGAGGAACTGACGTTGGCTGGGGGCTATCTGCGTGAACATGGCTTCAAGCGCGAAGAAGGCGTCACCCGAATACAAGCCTGGTTGGACGACGCGCAGCCGTGTCGGCTCAATGACTCGGTCTTCACCATGTTGCGCTCTCGCTTCTCCACTGCGGAAGAGGCGATCCAGCAATCCCTCGGAGCACGCTCACGCAATCGTCTCGAGTATTTGGGCAACACCCTGGAAACGCGAAAGAACAAAGAAAAAGAAGACATTCTCGCCGTGCTGGATGAGCTGGATAGCGCCATTCGCAGGGAACTAGGTAAGGATGAGTTGCCCGAACAGTTCAATTTGTTCAGCGAAGATGAGCGCACTCAGGTTCGCCGTGACAGCTCCGCCTTGCAGGCGCGTCTTGCGCGCATTCCAGCCGAGCGGGAGCAGGAAGCCAGCGCCATCGAGGCACGCTATGCCGAACCCCAGGATCGCACCTTCCCGGTAGCCGTCATTTTCATCATACCTGCATCGCTAGCCCAGGGAGGCCGCGTATGAACCCCCTCGATATTCACGATGAATGGTTGTCGCTGATCGAGGTCTCCGGTCCTTTCCTCGCCACGCCGGTACTGAAACGAATCTTCTCCACTGGTCTACCTGCTGTCGAACCTCGCATTCGACAGTACCTGCGGCAGGCTTATGACGAATGGTGCGAGGCGCGTGACGACGACGATCCCAGGTTCACCGAACTGCATCGCGCCTGGATTCACGAGGTGCTCGCCCGCGGCCTGGAATATGACGAGTCCGATGGCGGTGAGCTCCTACTGCGAGGTGAGCGCATTCCTTCGGAGCAGCGCGTCACTCTGCCGGAACACGGGGTCACCTTGGAGCCTGACTATGTGTTGGTCTCGGGCGGCAGAAGCCAGCTGCTCGTGCAAATCTATTCGGCGGGCACGGACCTCCAGGCCGCGCTGAAATTGGATGGCTGGTCCGCCAGTCCAGCCGAGCGCATGGAGCGGCTTTGCCGGGCCAGCGGCTGTCGTCTTGGTTTGGTCACCGATGGCGAGCGCTGGATGCTGGTCGATGCACCCGTTGGTGCTGTATCGACCTTCGCCAGTTGGTACGCACGTCTCTGGGGGCAAGAGCGGCTGACGCTGCAAGCTTTCCTTACTCTATTAGGCATCCGGCGTTTCTTCGGCCCGGACGATGAGACTTTGCCCTCGATGCTGGACGAGTCCCTCCAGCATCAGGAAGAAGTAACCGATGCCTTGGGTGAGCAGGTTCGTCGGGCGGTCGAGGTGTTGATCCAGGCACTGGGTAAGGAAGACCGTGAGCAGTCAGGGACGCTGCTGCAAGGTGTCGAGCCGACCGAGCTCTACGAAGCGGGTCTGACCATCATGATGCGTCTGGTGTTCCTGCTGTCGGCCGAGGAGCGGGGACTCTTGCTGATGGGAGAGGAGGCGTACGAAAGCAACTACGCCATTTCCACTCTACGTATGCAGCTGCGCCAGGAAACCGAGGAGGTACTGGAGCGGCGCAACGATGCCTGGTCACGGTTGCTCGCGACATTTCGCGCGGTGTACGGCGGCATCGAGCATGAAATGCTACGCCTTCCGGCACTGGGTGGTTCGCTGTTCGACCCGGATCGTTTCCCTTTCCTCGAGGGGCGCTCCAAGGGCTCCGATTGGAAGGTCGACTTCGCGCGACCACTACCGATAGATAACCGCACCGTGCTGCTCCTGCTGGAGGCGATCCAGCAGTACGAGGGGCGGACGCTTTCCTACCGAGCTCTGGATGTGGAACAGATCGGTTACGTCTACGAAGGCTTGCTGGAGCGGACTGTCGGACGAACCGAGCGGGTAACAGTGGAACTTGCCGGTGGCAAGGGGGCGAAGAAGACCCTCTATGCTCTGGAGGAGCTCGAAGCTTTGCACCAGAGGGGGGGCGAGGTGTTGGCCGAGGCGCTCTCCGGTGCGGATGCGATCAAGCGTGGCGAAGGAGCGATCCGCAAGGATCTGGAACGCTCGGTCGATGCTGCCCAAGCCAACCGTTTGCTCACCGCTTGCGCTGGAGACGAAGGCCTGCGTGAACGTGCTTTGCCATTCCTCAACCTGCTGCGTACCGATCCTTGGGGATACCCGCTGATTTACCCTGAGGGGGCGTTCATCGTCACCACGGGCAGTGATCGGCGCGAGACGGGAACGCACTACACGCCGAAATCGCTCACTGAAGCCATCGTCGACGAGACGTTGACACCGATCGTCTACACGGGGCAGGCAGAGGGAGCACCGCGAGAAAAATGGGTGCTGAAGTCGCCCACCGAACTGCTGGATCTGAAGATCTGCGACCCTGCCATGGGGTCGGGCGCATTCCTGGTGCAGGCCTGCCGCTGGTTGGCGGATCGCCTCGTCGAGGCTTGGTCACAGGTCGAGGCCTCGGGCCAAACCGTGAGTGTGGATGGTGAAGTCCTCGATGCAGGAGCGGCCAAGGAGCATCTGCCTCGCGACAGCGAAGCGCAAACATTGATCGCCCGCCGCCTCATCGCCGAGCGTTGTCTGTACGGCGTCGATTTGAACCCTTTGGCCGTCGAGCTGGCCAAACTCTCGATCTGGCTAGTGACGCTGGCTAAGGGACGTCCCTTTGGCTTCCTTGATCACAACCTGCGTTGCGGTAATAGCCTGCTGGGCATTCATCGACTAGATCAGCTCACCGAACTCTCAATGACGCCCGGCGGCAAAGGGCAGCAGCGCTTGTTCGGGCAGAACATTGAGCGCGCCGTGCAAGAAGCGATCAAGTTGCGGCAGCAGCTGCGTGCCATGCCGATTCGCGACATTCATGATGTCGAGGCCATGGCTAGATTGGATGCGGACGCTCGTTTGGCGCTGGAAGTCCCCGAGCGAATCGCGGATGCGCTGATAGTTGAGTTATTGGCGTCAAGCGGTAATGCAGCAGCCGTTGAAACTGCGATTGCATCCTTGGCTATCCAGGCGGGTCTGGCTGTGGACGGTGATATTGATGCAATCAAGGCATTAACCAAGCGTACAAAATTCGCTTTGTCCGCCAGTTTGCCACCCAACAAAGAAATTCGCAGGCCATTTCATTGGCCTCTCGAATTTCCGGAGGTCTATGCAGCCGCGCGGGCGGGATTCTCTGCCGTTGTAGGAAATCCCCCTTGGGGAAGTGCCACCGATCCTATTCAAAAA
Organism: Pseudomonas sp. AU12215; assembly: GCF_001675465.2. Taxonomy (NCBI): domain Bacteria; kingdom Pseudomonadati; phylum Pseudomonadota; class Gammaproteobacteria; order Pseudomonadales; family Pseudomonadaceae; genus Pseudomonas; species Pseudomonas sp. AU12215. Next base: position 996 of record NZ_MACM02000073.1, on the reverse strand, counting down.
CAATGGATGGACATGGCCTATGAATCTATTGGCGACTATGAATTTGCGATTGCTTTTTCAGAACAAGCAACCCGGCTAGTTTGTCACGATGGAGTTGCAGGCCTTGTCCTTCCTAACACCGTTCTTTTGAACGAGTCGGCTCATCAAATCAGAAAACGACTCACTCTCTCCTCATGGCTACTCTGGATCGCAGATCTAACAGATCATCAAATTTTCAGAGGCGCGTCGGTTCGCTGTTGTGTAATTATTTTCAAGAAATCCATCTCCGAGAATCATATAACTCAATTTTCACGTACACCGGGCTTCCATCTTTGCCCGTCAAGAAAAATACGGCAGGAAAAATTTGCATTGCGCACACATTGGGCGAATCTTGATGCGGATGAAGTAGCCATTCCGCCCGGCGCATTGAAAATTGAGGATTTGTTTTTTGTAAAGCAAGGCTACAAGCCATACGACAAGCACGCGCTTTTAAAGCGCATGAGTGAGGATGACGCGAAGCGCATCGTTGAAGAGAAGCCATGGCATGCTGAGAGTCAGAAGGATGATTCTTATGTGCCGGAGCTGCGCGGTCGAGACGTTTCACCATATGCCGTTTCATGGAGCGGCCTTTGGGCCAGTTATGGGCCATGGGTATCAAACTACTTAGATCCTGAGTGGTTCTCAAATGAGCGCGTCCTCGTTCGGGAAATTGTAGGAAAACCACCAAGATTGATAATTGCTTCACGGCATTCTGACTTTGCTGTTCACAATCCAAGCATTATTTGCATAAAGCCAAAATCGAAGGACAGTGAGCGTCTTCTTGTGTTTCTTGAGATTTACTTGAATAGCGCACTTGCCACAGCGTTCATATCTCAAATTTCGTCAAAGGCAGCAAAAGGAATGTTTCCAAAGGTTCTGGTTAAAGAGGGCGGTTGCAGAAGCTGAGTGCAACACGGTTACTGGATTGAAGCAGGTGCATCATGCTGCAACGCCACTACCTCTGTCATGACCTCAATC
>NZ_MACM02000072.1:0-7024 GCF_001675465.2 Pseudomonas sp. AU12215 | reverse complement strand
GGACTTGTCGGTGTACAGCCAGGAGCAGTTGGATGCCATTGCCTACGAACTGAACATCCGACCGCGCAAGCCCTTCAATTGGAAATGCCCGATTGAGGTCATGACAGAGGTAGTGGCGTTGCAGCATGATGCACCTGCTTCAATCCAGTAACCGTGTTGCACTCAGCTTCTGCAACCGCCCAGGGTTTGCACTGAACCTCTCGGTCCTTCAAATGTGCTTGGCTGCTATGGATCGCTCGATTGCACGGCACTTCGCTGTTCGAGTATTTGACTTGAAGCAGACGCTCGACGCGGTACCGGCACAGGTTGTCGAGGAAAGGGTTCGGTGTGCTCATGGCGGGTCCTAGGTGAGAAGGAGCAGCCCCCATCAAGGGAGCTCCCTTGATGGGTTTGTAAGGTGTGGCGCAGTTAGCCGGTCGCGCGGGCGTGCAGTTTCACTTCAACGCTTCTTGCCGTCTGATAGCACTTCACCAGGGCATATTGCTGAAGAATTGGGGAGTCCGATGAGTCGCAGCCATGCTCGAAATCAGCTTGAGCAAGGGCCTCGATCGCCGGTTGAATGTCATAAAGCAAGATGCTGAGTCCGGCGTCGCCAAACTCATCAACGACACCTCCGTCTAGCCAGTAGTGGAAATCGGAACGAGCTGCATGCTCTGCAATAGCAAGCAACGCCGGCAGACGCTCAGGGTAGGTTCTGTTCATTGGTGAAGCTCCATGGGGAGGTTCACCAGCCCGGGCGGGTGATGAACCCGTCAGGGGAAAAGTGCGAGGCACATCGAGCTAGGTATGTGCTCTCTGCGTCCAGGTGCCGTACAGGTGCCGATGTAGTAGCCGGCACCGCTTTCGAGGACCTGAAGCGGCAGTTGTTCGTCACAGAATTCGAGAGCCAATTTTCCGAAGGACATGATGTTCTCCTGGTGATCCGGAGCCGCATGCCCAAGGCATTGGCCCTGGGGAAGGGGGAGGGCACCTTGCGGTGCCCGTGGTATTAAGCGGTCAGAACGGCTGCATCAGTGCTCGGGCTGGAGAAGATCAACCAGGCCATGTCGCAGAAGTGGCTGCTGTTGAGCAGTTCATCCTCGATGTCGGTCAGGCTTACTTCTTCAACTTCGGGCAGAGCGGGCATTTCAACGGCTTGGGCGTAATTCATGATGATCTCCAAATTAATTTGGAGAACACCATGCCCCTGGGGGGAAATGGTGCCCCCCGGATGGGTTCGCGATGACAATCAGCGCAGTGCGTAGGTTGTAAAAGGCGCCCTTGGGGGCGCCTTGGATTCGATCAAGCGGCGAACTGATCGCCTTGCTGCTGTTGCTCAGCTGCAGGAGCATCGGAAGCAGGACCAGCCTGTTGGGGGGCCTGATCCACGCTGTCCTTGGGCTTAGCTTCGTAGACGGTTTCGCCATCCACCTTGATCCAGTTGAGGAAGAGCAGCCGGCCTTTGAGGCTTGCGCCGGCCTGACCTTTCTTCTCGCCTTTTTCGTAGGTGAACGCTTCCGTCCGAATGTCGCCAATGCGGAAAGCCACGAGGACCTTCTTGCCGGCGTCTACGGCCTGCTGGCAGCGGCGAACGAGCTTTTCAGCTTCGGCGCCGACGACGTTGCAGTCGATGTAGGAGTATTCGACGTCGTCCGAGGAGCCACGAAGGGCTGCGACGGTAACGGCGAGAAGGGGGGTGCCCTTACGGATGGGCACTTCGCGGATGCGGTTGAGGTAACCGATACCGGAGGTATGCAGATCGAAGAACTTGGTGTCTTGGGTTTGGTTGCTCATGGGGTTTCTCCAGTTTCAAAAGTGAAAGCGGAGAAACACTTCGCCCATGGGGGGAAAGTATTCCCCGCGAGGGTTAGAGCTTAGTGGGTATGCTTGGAGCTGGGTGAGGGAGCTTCCACCTGGTTGGACCAGGTTGATCGCGCTTCCGGAAGCTAGGCGATCTTGGGGGGATCAACACCTGTGGTGTCGCAGTCTTGCAGATCATGACTGCTGGGGCGGGGTTGCTGACAACATCAGCAGCTCACGGTGCCAAGAATGGAAATGCCAGTTGCACTTGTCAAGCCCCCAGAATGAAAAAGCCCCTCGGAAGGAGGGGCGCGGTGTCAATGTGGGCGGTGGCGATGATTAAGCTTTGTCAGCTTACGTTTGAGATTGGGCCAGTCAGCCCAAGCTGCCATCGACAAGCACACTACGAGTAGGGCGGTCAGCATGATCACGCCGAAAGTCGTTTGGCTCATCTCAAGATTCCTCCTGAGTCAGGTAGATACCTGTTGACCAGATTACCACACCAACAGACAGCGCAAGGGCAGTCAGGATGCGGTGCTCTCCGAGAAAGATGCCAATCAAACCTGCGGCTACGGCTGTAGTACCAATCTTTCGCAGGTCTTCTGCGATTGCAGACAGTTTTGCAGGGCTCATGGTTTTCCTTTGAATCAGCTGGAAAACCGCCCGGCAGGGAGGTTTCCCAGCCGGGTGAGTGGCGGATATCGATTAGCAGGTCAAGGAATCAACCGGCGCAATCAGGTCGTTGAGGGGGCCCATTTTCAGGACTGGGATGGAAGAACTGCTGGGCAAGGCCTTAACAACGGCTTTGCGTTTGCGGGTGCGCTTGGGTTTTTCCGGGGCACACTCACGGGTGTTTTGCTCGTACCAGTCGGCGAGGTTCACCTTTCTCAGGCGAGCGATCGCAGGGACTTGGCACATGTACTCGAGCACGTCACCCGAGGGGTGCGGTGCTGCAGGCTCATGATGCCGTAGGTGCGGGCGAGGGATGGCTTTGGGCCGGGGTTGTTGTACCGCACGCAGGAATTCCCGAGTGACGGTTCCGAGAGCTTCACCGAAGCGGTAGCTGAGGGACGGCGTGGACATGGTGTTTCTCCTGCAGGTTGAAAATGCGGAGAAACACTGGCCCCGTCGGGGAAGTGAATTCCCCGCTGGGTTGGCGGAAGGTGCTTCTATCGACCGAAATCGATCGACCGCGCTACCAGAAGCTAAGCGGTCTTGGGATGGACCAACACCAAGAGGTGTCGCAACTCTTCGGGTCCAAGTTGCATGGGCATGTCGCTGACGACGTCAGCAGATCACGCAAATATCATTGGGGGAATGTCGAGAGGGTGTCAAGCGGAGGGAGGAACTGGAGCGGGCAAGGAGGGGGGACAGCAGAGGGCGATGGGGAACAGCGAGCCGAGGGCAACCATGTCTAGTAGCCGCCCCCGGCTGAGTTCGAAGGAACGAAGTCAGGAAGAAGATGCCACCGTGACAGACGTCGATCCCTGGGCATTGAACGACGATTCTCATCACCTGGCCGGTTTTAGTGGCTATGGCCAGCAAACAATTGGCACGCATCCGCGCACAAAAGGAACCCTGCTTTTCGCCGGCGGGCCACCGGCCACGAAAACGAAACCCTTTGGGTAGCCTCATGCCCCTGAAGTTCAAGGCCATCAGGTTACCCAAGGGGAGGGGAAAAAGGATGGGCCACAACACCGGTGTGGCCCTCAGATTACGATGCGCCGAACCTCTTGAAACCCTATATGCCTTTGAACTCGGTCATCACGAGTTAGACGGCTGCGCGACTAGAGAGAGCAGGGAGACACAGGGAGAGTTCCAACCAGATCCGCACGCCCTTCCCGGAGCTAAGCGTGCTTTTGGTTTGGTATCGAGGCGAACCTCCGACACCTGGGCGCTACATGATGACCGTCAGTAGCCAGCGGGGTGAAACCTGTTTGATGTCATTATGTTGGTACGTCGGCGCTGATGCAAGGCGCGGCGCGACTCTCAAGCCAGCCGGGCGTCAGTTGACGGCCACAACAGCACCATCGGGCACGGCGGCCGGAATGCTGATTCCGGTATTGCCTGCGGTAGGTGAAAACAGTGTGCCGGAGCGCTTCACGCCTACAGTCGTAGCCTGGGTTCTGTCGACCAGAGCGGCAGGCAGGCCAGCAGGCGTGTTGCCTGTGTAGTAGGTGTACGCTGATCCACCTGAGAGATACGACGTTACTCCTGCGGGCTTCGAGTACCAGCTGGGGAGGCTGAGCGCTGTGTCTGCAGGAACTCCCGCAAACGCAGGATTGTTGCGTGCATATTCAGCAGCCGCTGATCGATAGACCAACATGCTTCGGCTCAGCGTATCGACCGTCGCTGCATCAGCGGTGACTTCGTCCTGGTGCTGAACCTGGCTCATGATCCCGCCGGCAACGATCAAGATGGTAAGAGCTATCCAGTAGAAGTACATGCGGTGCCTTTGGGTCGAGTATATCGAGGGTCGCTCGATCGTAACGGCCGGAAATCGGGGAGGCAATCGGTCTGTAGACTATAGTCCGCAGACGATGAAGGAGGGCGATTCCAGAATTCGACCTTTGCGCTTAGGTCGAGTTCTTGGCACGCCAACCTGTTCCAACTGGGGATCACAATAAAGCCTTCGGTGCTGCTTTGGCAGAGCTGCGTAAGGCGCGTGGTCTATCCCAAGAGGTTCTGGGGTTCGAGGCTGGTCTCGACCGGACATACATCAGTCTGCTCGAGCGCGGCCAGAAGTCTCCCACGCTAGATACCGTTTTCACCCTCTGTGGTGCATTGGACATTCCGTTTAGCCAGCTGGCCATCATGACGCAGGCCAAGCTGGAAGAGGTCCATGAGTAACGATCTAACCCTCCGCGAAGGGCTTGAGCTCTACCGCTCGAAAGTCTCAATCCTGAAGAAGGGCTACGCCCAGGAAAGCTACCGACTTGCGAGCCTGCTGCGCTCAGAACTAGCTGGGCGGCAAATGCGCGAAATTCAAAGCCCCGACATCGCCAAGTACCGTGATGATCGTTTGGCACAGGTCAGCCAGAGGACAGGGAAAACGATTTCCCCGGCGACGGTGCGACTGGAAATGTCTTTGCTCTCGCATGTCTTCGATGTGGCGAGAATCGAGTGGGGCGCCTGCGATACCAACCCCGTCACCAACGTACGTAAGCCGAAAGCGCCACCTGGTCGTGATCGCCGGCTTCTGCCGCGCGAGGAGCGGCGGATTCTGCGGTACTGCCACGCCCACCCTACCGAGGAGTTGTTCTCCCTGGTCGTCTTGGCTTTGGAAACCGCAATGCGGCAAGGCGAGCTACTCAAGCTAGAATGGGAGCACATCAACCTGCAGCGTCGCGTCGCTCACCTGCCAGAAACCAAGAATGGCTCGAAGCGTGACGTGCCGTTGAGCCTAAAGGCGAGGGATGCACTGACCAGGTTGGGAGTCAAAACCAAAGGTCGAGTGTTCTGCTACACCTCGAATGGCCTGAAGTCCGCCTGGCGAATCATGTTGCAGAGATTGGCCATCCTGGACCTTCACTTCCATGACCTTCGGCATGAAGCGACAACTCGACTGTTCGAGCTCAACACGATGGACGTCATGGAGATCGCGTCCATCACCGGTCACAAATCGCTCGCAATGCTGAAGCGCTACACCCATTTGCAGGCTGCCAGGCTTGTGAAAAAGTTGGAAGGCAACCGCGGTAGGGGACAACAAGTCGTGCTGGACCACCTGATCCCATACCCCGCCATCGCCGACACCTCGACTGATGGCATAACCATTCGCGTGCTGGACTTTGATGGGCTGAGCGTCACGGCACCAAGTGAAGCTGAGGCACTTCAGCGAGCTCAGGACGAGCTCCTACGCAAGCTGATGGTGTCGATACGAGATAAGGTCACGGTTCCACCGCCTGACCAATACTTGGACACTGTCGACGAGAGCAGAATCTTCATGCTGGATCCACTGGCCAGTCGAGCAATCTCGCTCGCCCAGCCTCACACTTTTTTATAGGTGAGGCGTGAGCCTAATCAAAGGTCGAGGGGCCGTCGTGTAAGGCATGGAGGATAGTTTGTTGGCAAAAAACTGACGACTTTGCGACAGCCTTGCCAATCCGGTGTGTGGCGTTCTAATGGAGGAGACGTGCCGAGTGGAACCATCTGCGGCTACGCCACAAACGGCGGCAGTCTCGGTTCTTGGTGCCAAGGGTATAACCCGTATATCGGCTGTCCTCCAGGGTTTACCCAGAGCATCTGGAAGGCAGCTATCGGCACCGATCAACGAATCGCATTCTGCGCGCGCAACTGACAGCCTTGCCAATCCGCAGTATGGCAATCAGCAGGCACGCAGGGCTGTTACTTCATGACGGTGAATGGCAGTGGGGTGCTGTTTCGTGGCACTGGAATGCTCGACGGTGGCCGTTTCTCCGGGACTATGTTGACGACTACCTCACCCAATCCTTCTTATTTCGGATATGGCTTTGACTGTGGGAGCGACACCTCATGTGTGGCAGCTAGAGGTTCGTTCGCCACTTCAATTGGTGGAAGTGGAAGTTTCCATTCTGTTCTGTACGTTGCGGCGCTGCCATTGACTAGTGCATCACCATGTTATTAGACGCCACCTTGCCAATCCGGTGTGTGGCGAGCTGAGTCTGCAGGAGTCGTTACCTCTTACACTGACTCCTGCACCATCTGTGATAGGACTACAAATATTGGTGCTCATAAGTTTTGCACGCTAGGTCAAGTAGGCGGCCCTGGCGGGACGGATAACGACTGCAAATTTATTCATTCGGGGGGAGCTGGTTTATGCACTTGAGAGATGGGAATCAATCTTCGCAAACTCAAGTGTGCGGAGCGGTCTGCCTGGACTAAAGGCATAGATTCTATATATAGAAAAAGGGGGCGAAGCCCCTTCTAGTTTGAGCAAATAGCGTAGCCAGTAACGCTGAAGTTATACCAGCCACTCCCATAGTCCTCGCTTGCCAAACAGTACCAGCCATTACTGCCGCTCGGTTGCGAGGAATTTATTTCCCAGTTGATATTTGGAGCTGTACAGCCCCCGGAGATTAACTTTGATGGTGCAGGGCATGTCGCGGCGCAGTCCGATTGAAAGCGTCCCACAGGTCCTGTACAACTCACGCTAAAGGTATTGATGCTTCCCCCTGCTGCCCACACACCGGATTGGCAAGGTRGCGTCTAATAACATGGTGATGCACTAGTCAATGGCAGCGCCGCAACGTACAGAACAGAATGGAAA
>NZ_MACM02000071.1:0-10725 GCF_001675465.2 Pseudomonas sp. AU12215 | reverse complement strand
GATCGTGACGCGCTCTGTGGCGCTGAGTTCGTGATAGGACATGGGGCAACACCTTACCGAAATGGTCGGGTGTTGCACTCAGTTTTTGCGGCCGCCCTCTTAATTAAGTCATCATCTGCTGACCTAATACACATACACCTCGCCTCGAACGGATCCTTCATAAGGAAGTTCTTAGTATTTACATTATCCAAAACTCGCAGGAAGCCTATTCTTTTGCATCTGCATGGTGCCGGATTTATGGAGTACTACGACAATGCTTCCTCCCTAATCAAAAAGCTTATCCAGCTAACCTTTAACCATAGCCAAAGAATCGTAACCGTTTCCTCCGAATTCAAGAGCTCTGTGCTGTCCCGATTCCCTAAAGCAAAGAATGTATGCGTAATTCATAACAGCTCAGTAGAGTTCGAGAATCTTGAAGACCAAGCTGCGCATTCCGATGATGATTACATTTTGTTTTCTGGACGGCTAAGCATTGATAAAGGACTAAATGAACTTATTCAGGCACTCGCTGAGTTAAGGCAATTGGGGAGAAGTTATAAACTACGGATTGCCGGTAATGGAGATATAGATTATTGGAAGAAAATTGCACAGAATTATTTGGTTGATGATCTCATCAAATTTGACGGATGGGTGACAGGTGACGAAAAAATTCGACTATATATTAATGCTAAAATATTCTGTTTGCCTAGCCACTGCGAGTCGTTCGGCATTTCCGCATTAGAAGCGATGTACGCAGGCCTCCCAAGTATCTGCACGAAACTAGGAGGATTCCTAGACTTAGTTGATGACGGAATAACAGGGTTTCTTGTTGAAAGCAGGAGCCCATCCCAGATTGCTCAAAAAATTGATTATCTAATGACTCATCCAGTCGCAATTAAGGACATGGGCGACGCTGCCAGGGCAAAAGCCGGAATGTTTAATAGCTTTTTATCAAATAAACTTCTAATTGAAAGCTATCAACACATTATTCGGAGCGAAAAGCGTGTCTAAAAAGAAATTAATTCTTGACCTAATAACCAAAGGCCCTAACTGGCTGAACATTATCGCGCTACGCCTAAACAAACACCCAAACTTATTATTCGAAAAAAAATACAAAGAAGTAAAGGAAAAGTTTTATACAAAAAGCAGCTCGCACATTAATATATTTTTGCACGCTCAAAAAAACACTCCATTTTATGCAGAAAAGTACAAAAGTACAAAAGTACAAACAAATCTCGACTTTTCAGAAAAAGTTGAATTCATAGATAAAGATATTGTCGCAAAAAACCTGGATAAATTTCTCTCTCAACAGAATCATAAAAACTTAGATTCATGCACTACTGGAGGAACTTCCGGTAAACCTCTTCAGTTATTTTTACCTAAAGATCGTTTCGTATATGAGCTAGGCGCCCTTCATGCTCTCTGGGGAAAAATTGGATTCAACTTTTCAACCAGAGCCGTTATCAGGAATCATAGAGTTCTCGATCGAGACTACATTATAAACCCTATAACAAAAGAAATTATATTTGATGGATTTCGCAGCGATAATGAATACCAAGAAGTGATCTACCGAACCATGAAACGCCTAAATGTGGAATTCCTGCATGCATATACATCAAATGCCGAACGATTCTTTAATTTCGTACTAAACAACGCACTAGAATATGACTTCATAAAAGGCATAATAACTTCTTCTGAGAATTTATATGACCACCAAACTCAATTGTTTTCCAAGTTACATGACGTTAAGCACATGAACTTCTATGGTCATAGCGAAAAACTCATATTAGGCGGGTCATGCCCAAAAAGTAGTACATATCATTTTTATGATTCCTATGGAAAAGCAGAGTTAGTAGACGAGCATGGAAAGGAAATAGATAAAATTGGAGAGATCGGCGAATTAGTTGGAACAACTAATTACAATATTGGCATGCCGCTGATTAGATATCGCACAGGAGACTATGCAATTAAAGCCCCTCAGACTTGCCCTTATTGTGGATTTCAAGGGTTATCTGTCTCTAAGATAATGGGCAGGTGGTTTGGAGAGAGAATTTACAACAAAAACAATAGTTACGTATCTACAACTGCACTTAATTTACACTCAAAAATCTATGACCACTTAGACGGAATCCAGTACTATCACAACGCACCAGGATATTTAAAAATACTAATAATTCCGGGCAGGACATACTCAATAAAAATAGAAGAAGAGCTTTTGCAATACATATCAAATAAATTCGAAAAAGACATGGAGGTAGAGGTGGTCAAAGTCAAGGAAATGAAGAAAAATAAAAATGGCAAATTTCTAATGCTAATCAAAGAATAACCATATGAAAAGCCCAATTGAAATAACTAGCACAATATTTCACTCAGTCTCAGAGGATGATTTTTGCGGATATGATCCGTTCGATGGATTGAATAGCAAGCTCTTTAAAAATCTTGGACTAAATAATTCAAGGTATTTAAGGTTAGCTTGGCTGCAGATGCACAAGCGACTTACCATAAATATTCGGCCAATTGTAGGCATACCAAAAAAGAGAAACCCAAAAGGAATTGCTCTATTTATTCTTGGAATGATATATGAGTTCAATCGTACTAAGGACGACAGCATCCTTTCACAAGCAGTTGATCTTGGCAATTGGTTATTGACCCAATCATGTGATCGCGAACAGTGGGGGCATTATTGTTGGGGTTACCACTTTGACTGGCAGGCGCGAGCATTTTATGTGCCTGCAGGAAAGCCGAATATAATTACTACGTGTTATGTAGCCCGTGCACTTCACAATCTAGGAGTCATCACCCATCAGCAAAATTTTATAAATTCGGCCTTAGATTCATCACGCTTTATCTCTTCTCATCTATTTACCGAAGCCGACGGTCATAGGTTCTATGCCTATATTCCTGATGATAAAGCCTTCATTCATAATGCCAGTTTGTGGGGGGCAGCTTGGTGTGCATTCTCAGGTAAAGAACTCGGAGACATGCAGATGATCGATCAAGCTATGCGCGTTGCACACGAGTCAATGAAAGAGCAAAGAAAGGATGGGGCCTGGGTGTACGGCTCTCGCGACCACCATCAATTTATTGATGGCTTCCATACTGGTTACAATCTAGAAGCGCTATGTCTACTGCGTGATTCATTAAAGACTTCGGAGTTTGACACCTTCATTCAAAGAGGCTATTCATATTATATAAACAATCTTATCACTGATAATGGCACAGCAAAATATTACAATGACAACACATATCCATTGGACATGCATAGCTTCTCACAGGCCATAATTACTTTGCTGAAGGTCGGGAGAAATAATTCAGATTTTTCCATTTGCAAAAAAGTGGTTAAGCAAGCAATCGAACAACTTTACCTCCCAGAAAAGAGGAAATTTATCTACCAAAAAACAGGGTTGTTAACCAATCGGATCAACTACACTCGCTGGACGCAGGCATGGGCCTACTACTCTCTGGCGCTCTACAACTACTACCATTCTGAAGGTAATCATGAAGAGGATTGAGTTCCTAGGCTGCCCAATGGACGTCTCAACAATGGAAGAGACTGTCGCAACCATTAGAGATGCCGTTGCCTCTGGTCGATTTACACAGCACGTCGTAGTTAATGTCGCAAAACTAGTAAACATGCGCCTGGATACACAACTGAACGATTCTGTTCGCTCATGCGACATTATCAATATCGACGGCATGGGCATCGTCTTTGGAGCGCGCTTTCTCGGCCACATAATTAGTGAGCGAGTTGCTGGCATAGACTTATTCCACGAATTGTTAGCCATGTCTGCTCAAGAAGGGCTGTCGATATTTCTTCTTGGAGCGCAAAGCGAAGTTGTATCAACTACAGCAGATAGATTAAAAAAGTTATATCCGAATCTCAATATTGCTGGCTTCCATCACGGCTATTTTTGGGATGATGAGGCGGCCATAGTTGACATAGTACGTTCCTCTGGCGCCCAGTTACTTTTCGTTGCTGTTACCTCCCCTAAAAAAGAGAATTTCATCAACCGCTGGAAAGATCAACTTGGCGTTAACTTTGTCATGGGCGTGGGGGGCACATTTGATGTCGTTGCAGGCCAGGTTAAGCGAGCGCCTACATGGATGCAAAATTACGGATTGGAATGGGCATATAGAGTTATACAAGAACCCCGAAGAATGTGGAAACGGTATTTGATAACAAATTATCAATTTTTAATTTTATTATTAAAAGAAAAAATTAAGAAAATATTCTATCGCGCTTAACATATCTAATAATATTTAATTGATTATAGCTACGCCTCACTAAGACTTTTCTCTATCACACACTAGCTATTACTGCTCAATTAAGTCCTACTCGCATGCATCTAGATTATAAAAGCAAAGGATCGTTGCAATGAATCGCAAGGACCGTGGAATCCTCCGCCCCCACCAAGCCACCATCTCAGTGTTGCAAAAGCTGCTTGACCTAGGTGTAATCTGCATCGGCATGAGTCTGGTTATCGCTACCGATAGAGTGCAGTGGGATTACTCAGCAGTCATCGCGACGCTGTTTGCCTTGGTGATCTTCTACTTGCTCGGCGACTTCGGGCAGCTCTATGTCTCATGGCGTGGTGAACGAACTCGCGAAGAGTTACGTAAGGTAAGTGGCATCTGGGCAATCACTTTTACCGGAGTCGCAATTACCGACTACCTCAGCCCAGAGATAACCGTGCTCACTGGTACAGGGCAGATTCAGTGGTTCTCACTAGTACTCGCTGGATTATGCGGTTACCGCGTGTTTTTGCGCTCAGGCCTGCATGCTTTGCGCCGGAGAGGCTTTAACGCTCGTTCTGTTGCCATTGCCGGCGCAGGGGCGTTGGGGCGGCGTCTTGCAACCAATATTGCAAGCGCCCCCTGGATGGGGTTGGAACTGACCGGCTTCTTCGATGACAAGCTCCATGCCCCGGTTAGCCTGGGCACTGGCAATGTGAAACTGCCTATATCTGGCACGTTGGAACACTTAGTCGAACAGGCTCGCGCGGGCAAGCTAGATCGCGTCTACATCACCCTCCCAATGCGCAGCGAAACTCGAATCCGATGGCTGGTGGAGCAACTGAGCGATACCACGGCATCCGTCTACATCGTTCCCGATGTTTTCGTCTTCGACTTGCTTCATGCCCGCTCGCAGAACATCGACGGCATCCCCACCATCAGCATTTTCGACAGCCCCATGGTGGGTGCAGGGGGGCTGGTGAAGCGCCTCGAAGACATCGTCCTCTCCTCGCTGATTCTTTGCCTGATCGCCATCCCCATGCTGCTCATCGCGGCAGCGATCAAGTTCACCTCTCCTGGCCCAGTATTTTTCCGCCAGAAGCGCTACGGAATCGACGGCCGTTCCATCGACGTGTGGAAGTTCCGCAGCATGCGGGTAATGGAAAACGGCGCGACGGTCACGCAGGCAACCCGCAACGACAGCCGCATCACTCCGCTGGGGGCCTTCCTGCGCCGTACATCGCTGGATGAGTTGCCACAGTTCATCAACGTGTTCATGGGCGATATGTCCATCGTTGGCCCGCGCCCGCATGCCATCGCCCACAACGAGGAGTACCGCAGCCAGATCAGCAGCTACATGCTGCGTCACAAGGTCAAGCCGGGGATTACCGGTTGGGCTCAGGTGAATGGCTGGCGCGGTGAAACGGATACGCTGGAAAAGATGCGGATGCGGGTCGAGTTCGACCTGGCCTACATCAATAACTGGTCTCTGTGGTGGGACCTGAAGATCGTATTCCTGACACTGTTCAAAGGCTTCGTGCACAAGAACGCTTACTAATCGCCGCCTCTCTCACTTCAAGAATTTCCTGCCCCTCCCCGCCAGCCGATTCCTACATCCGCTATCCAGCCCCATTGCTAACCTGCGCAGCCTTCCGTCCAACACCATGGGCCCTGCAATTCCGGCGCTGGAAACAACCTACGCCTCCCTTTCACTTCCTTTGTGTAGCCACCTCATGATTCGTCCCTTGTCCTTTGCTGTCCTGTCTGCCTTTGCGCTTCAAGGATGCATGTTCTCCCCCGGCCAGAACTTGGATACCGGACGACTGATGCAGGAAGACTCGGCTGAGTCCAGCCGCGTCCAGTTGGTGCAGATCACACCCAAGCTACTCACGGTGGCAGCCGCCACCCGGCAAGAGGATTCCGTTCCGGTAGAGCTCGCCAGCTTCCGCCCGGAAAGTTATCGGATCGGTGCCGGTGACCTCCTATACATCACGGTATGGGACCATCCAGAGCTGACTTCGCCCGCCGGCCAGCAACAGCAAACTGACGCCAATGGCCGACTGGTGCGCCCGGACGGCACGCTCTTCTACCCGTACGTTGGCACCCTGCGCGTCTCGGGCAGGACGATAGAGGACGTACGCAAGACCATTACCAACGCCTTGGCTGCCTATGTCGAAGCACCGCAGGTGGACATTGCCGTTCTGCGCTTTGCCAGCCAGCGAGTGATACTCAATGGCGCGTTCATCAAAGCGGGTCCGCAGGCGATCACCACCACTCCGCTGGCGCTGATGGAAGCCATTGGCGCCGCCGAACTGGATACCGCCAATGCCGACCTCTCCGGCCTGACGCTGCAGCGCGACAACCAGGTCTTCCACCTGAACCTGGATGCGCTGAACACTGCTCAAGGCTCGGCCCTGTACAGCCTGTACCTGAAGGACGGCGACCGCATCTATCTACCCTATAACGATCGCAAGAAGGTCTATCTGATGGGTGAAGTCAACGCGCCGCGCGCACTGACCTTCAAGACCCGCGAGATGAACCTGGCCGATGCACTGGGCAGTGTTGGCGGCTTGAACCAGACCACTGCCAATGGCAAAGCCGTGTATGTCATTCGCGGTGTCGAGGATCTGGAGAAACAGCGCGCCACGGTCTTCCAGCTCGACGCGAACTCGCCCACCGCCTTCATCCTCGCCCAACAATTCCAGTTGCAACCGCAGGATGTTGTCTATGTCGGCCCGGCCGGTGTGACTCGCTGGAACCGCCTGATCAGCCAATTGCTGCCGTCCGCCGGCATTCTCGGCACCGGTTCGACCATTCAACACAACCTCAACAACAACTGAGCACTCCATGAATGCCTATCGCTTGCTCGCGTTGGGGGTGCTCGCCTGCGCCTTGTCCGCCTGCAACCCACTGATGCAGGCCTCGCTGAGTACTCTGGGCGCCAGCTTCAGCAGCCCGGCTCCGCTTGAGCTGACACGCGCTCAAGTCAATTCTCTCCCCTACTACCAGATCGAGATCACCACCCAATACGGCTCAGCGGTGATGGCGCTGGTACGCACACAAGGCGACCTGCAGTACTGGCAGGCCTCGTCGCGCCAATTGCTACTCCTGCAGGATGGCGTGGTGGTGCGCACATTGGGTTTCCCGGACGACTTGCTGGGAACCCGCCTCGTGCCGGGCTCGCCCTTTGTCACCGGGCTGCAACACGTCGGCGAAGACCAGGCAAGCCAGCGCTGGATCGATCTCGGGCCCGGTTACCTGCTCGATGTTCCGCTCACCGGCAATCTGCGCCGCGCCGGCATTGAAACCGTGCACATCCTCGATCAGGACCACAGGCTGCTGCGAATTGACGAGCGCCTAAGCGCACCGGTCAAGGGCATGGCGGCCACCAACAGCTACTGGGTCGACCCGAACGACGGCTTCATCCTGCAAAGCCGCCAGCAGGTCACCCCCAGCCTCAACGTCACCATTACCCAGTTGCGCCCGCTTCGGAGCCTGCCATGAAGATCATTCGGCTCGCCCTGCTCGCGGCCAGCTTCGCTGCCTGCACAACCGCCCATGCGGCAACACGAATCGAAGTGCTTGGCGAGTTGCCCTCCCCGGGAGTCAGGGAAATCGACGACGGCCTTCGTCTGGGCGTGCTGCTGCAGCAGCTACAGGTCAATCCCCAGAGTTATTGGCTTGGTGCGTCCTGGCAACGCCAAAGCCTGATTCAGGAGCAACGCCGACTCAAGGCCGGCATCCTGTTCGACCTGAGCCAGGTGCAACGCCTTGCACTGCTGCAGAACAAGCCCGCCCTGGCGAGTATTGCCCAACGGCTCGGCGAGCAGGTGATAGCCCTGCCCGTTACCGGTCGACAGACCTACCACCTCGATCCACTGCAGGTAGAGCTCAACGCGGAGCACTCGCCAAGACTCCAGGGTGGAGATCAGCTGATCTTCCCGCCCCGGCCGGCCACCGTGCGGATCATTGGCGCGGTTGCGAACAACTGTGAGCTGCCCTTCGTACCGCTGCAACCGGCTTATCGCTATGCGCCGCAGTGCCCCGCACTTGATGAGACAGACCCGGATTACCTCTATCTGATCCAGCCTGACGGCCAGGTCACCCAACTTGGGGTTGCTTCATGGAATCGCGAGGAGCAAGCCGCACCACCTGCCCCCGGTGCCGTAATGCTGGTGCCGCTGGATGCCCAGGAGATCAAGGACAGCGCACCGGATTTGAACCGCGAACTGGCCGAATTTCTGGCCACACAACCCCTGCCGGCGGAAAGACCATGAAGCCTCGCCACAGTCTCTGCCTGCTGCTGGTTAGTGCTAGCCTGGCATCTGCCGATCCGCGCTACACCCAGAACGATTTCGGCGGCGTTGGCCTGCTGCAGACCCCCACCGCCCGAATGGCACCGGCGGGCGAGATCAGCATCAACGCCAACCGCACCGATCCCTACTCGCGCTATAGCTTCTCGCTGCAGCCCTTCGATTGGATGGAGGGGACCTTCCGCTATACCTCCATCAGCAACCGAAAATACGGCCCTGAAGACCTCAGCGGCGATCAGAGCTACAAAGACAAGGCATTCGATGTCAAATTCCGCCTGCTGCAGGAAACCCGATGGGCGCCCGAGCTTGCCGTAGGCGGCCGCGATATTGGCGGTACCGGACTATTCTCCAGCGAATATTTTGTTGGCAACAAGCGTGTGGGTGACCTCGACTTCAGCCTTGGTCTGGCGTGGGGCTACATTGGCAATCGTGGAGAGTTGGACAATCCGTTGGGGTGGATTGACGACCGTTTCAAGCATCGCACTGATCCTACTCAAAATGTGCAAACGGCGGGATCTTTCGAGAACAGCTACTTCCGCGGCCGTCCTTCAATATTTGGTGGCGTGAACTGGCAAACTCCGTGGGAACCCTTGTCACTCAAACTCGAGTACGACGGCAACGACTA
The DNA here is from genome assembly GCF_001675465.2 of Pseudomonas sp. AU12215. Lineage (NCBI taxonomy): Bacteria > Pseudomonadati > Pseudomonadota > Gammaproteobacteria > Pseudomonadales > Pseudomonadaceae > Pseudomonas > Pseudomonas sp. AU12215. Next base: position 1,575 of record NZ_MACM02000071.1, on the reverse strand, counting down.
TCAGAACGAGCCGCTCAAGAACTCCCAAAAGCAGAGTTCCCCGTTCAACATCGGCCTGATCTACAAAGCTACCGACCAGGTAGACCTAACGGCCGCCTTCGAGCGCGGCAACACCGCCATGTTCGGCATCACCCTGCACACCAACTTTGTCAGTCGCACGGCTCCTGCGAAGGTCAACGATCCGGCCCCGGAACCTTTGCAGCAGAACGCGACCGTGCGCCCGCCCGATGCAGTGGACTGGGCGGAGGTTTCCCGTCGCGTAGAAGAGAACGCCGGCTACAAGGTAGAACGCATCACCCGCAAGGACAGCGAAGTGGTGGTGTACGGCGAACAGACTCGCTATCTGTATCCGCCCGAGGCCGTCGGACGCACCGCTCGGATTCTCGACAACAGCATCGATGACGAAGTGCAGTGGTTCACCGTCGTCGATACACGCTATGGCCAACCCATGGTCGAAACCAGCGTGCCACGCCGGGTATTCCGCGACGTCGCGAACCAGGAGCGGCCACTGGAAGACCTGCGCCGCACCACGGAACAGACTGCGCCGCTACCGCAACAGGAAGAGCAACTCTACAGCCAGCGTCCGGACGCCTTCAGCTACAACTTCGGGCTGGGATACAACCAGAGCATTGGCGGGCCTGACAACTTCCTGCTGTACCAATTCACGGCCGATCTCGGCAGCGAGTATCGCTTCACCCCGAGCCTGTGGTGGAACGAACTGCTCAGCGCCAATTTGATCAACAATTACGACGACTTCAAGTACGACGCCCCCAGCGGCCTCCCGCGAGTCCGCACCGACATCCGCCAGTACATGACCGCGTCCGACGTCACGCTGCCCACCTTCCAGCTGAACAAGACCGCGCGACTAGATCAGGACCTCTACGGCATGCTGTACGGCGGTTACCTGGAGAGCATGTATGCAGGTGTGGGTGGCGAGTTGCTCTACCGCCCGATGAGTCAAGATTGGGCCCTGGGCGCCAACATCGACCTGGTGCGCCAGCGCGACTTCGACCAGCACTTGGGCCTGCGTAATTACCAGACAGCGACCGGCTTCGTCACGCTGTACTGGCAGACCGGATTCGAGGACATCCTCGCCCAGGTCAGCGCTGGTCGTTACCTGGCTCGCGACTGGGGCGGCACGCTCGATCTCTCTCGGCAGTTCCGCAACGGCGTGCGTTTTGGCGCCTGGGTCACCCTCACCACGGCCAACAAGGAAGCCTACGGCGAAGGCAGTTTCGACAAGGGCATCTACGTATCGATTCCGTTCGACGAACTGATGAGCAGCTCCACCATGCGCCGGGCCAATCTTTCCTGGGACCCGCTGACGCGCGACGGAGGGGCACAACTCAGTCACTACTACTCGCTCTATGAGCTTACCGAAAGTCGCGACCTGGTGATGTCTAATAACTTATTTGGAAAAATAATCAAGTAGTGCTAGTACCCTTAAGGAGTGGCATCCGAAATGATAGGAAGATTATTAGTTGGGCGGTTGCAGAAGCTGAGTGCAACACGGTTACTGGATTGAAGCAGGTGCATCATGCTGCAACGCCACTACCTCTGTCATGACCTCAATCG